>JAFMDS010000017.1 GCA_017857175.1 Candidatus Nanopelagicales bacterium
GATTCCCGGCACCTCCACAGAAGTTGGTTCTCGAAACTGACTGGAAATGATAGCCGGGTGATTGGAATACTCCGATTACCCGGTTTCATGTTTTCGAAAGGATGTGACATGGCGCAGTACTTGATCTATTTCAATCAGCAGTGGGTTGGAGACCATCCTGCAGAGTGGTATGACTCACGAGGAGTATTGGCCCGTGCCCTTATGCAGGAGATGAATGATGCTGGGGTCCTCGTTTTTGCGGAGGGACTGACCGAAAGGATTGAAAACACGGTCACTGCAGATGCAACTAGTGGCACTCTTACATTTATCGAAGGCCGATACAGCGAGACCCCGGAGTATCTGGGCGGCATGACTATTGTCAATGTGTCGAGTGACGAAGAGGCCCGCATGTGGGCAGGAAAGATCGCCGAGGCATGCGGCTGGCCACAGGAAATCCGTCGATTCAAGGAATAGCGCACGTGGGGTTCTCCTCTCACTCAATAGCGCGATGTGGGGACCCAACCCTCGACTACTGCTTGCGCGCCGCTACACAGAATTGCGCATGGGTGCATTTAGCCTGACAGAGTGCCTTCGAAGTCCCCTCTACGCTTAAATTCACGCGACGGGCGCATGGGCGCCCTTGCTGTTGCTGTGTTGGCAGTTGTCATTGCAGTCGTGATCTTTATTCGTCAAGAAAACACAGAAGTTCCAAGTGCAACGCAGGAGTGCGGCTGGGAATTGACTGAGCCTGAAGGTGTACAAGCCCACAATCAATATATGACACAGACCGCACTGTGGCTAGGGAACCGTGATCCGTCATCGCTTGAGAAGCCTCCGACGCCTGACTCCCCATATTGGCTCGGCGACTGCCCAATTGATCCAGACTCTGATGGAGAGCCGCCGATTCACGAGGACGATCACTGACTTGGTTCACTTCTGTCTGAGCGAAGGGTGCTCTCAAAATGCGATGTTCCCGGCACGCCGTGGGTGTTAAGACCAGTTCCCGTGGGACACTGGATCAATGAGCAACAATGAGGACATCAAAGAGCGCATGAGATTAGCGCTCGAAGCCAAAAACAAGTCCTCGGCAAAGGGCACACCGCATGGCAGCGCTCATGCAGAAGGAAAGGTTCACGACCAATCCGACAAGGCCGGTGGGAAGCGGGAACACCGTCGCAAATCGGGGTAAATGCAAAGTTCGAGTTCAATCAAGAAGCGCTGTCGAGACAAAGGCGCAGAAAAATCTGCCACACCCCATTACCCATGGTGATCATGACATTGGCGCTTGTCCACCCACTTGACTGTCCGCTGCCAGCGAGGCGGTTGAGCTCAGTGATTGATTCTCTTTAGGTGAGACTAATTATCAAATGACGACTCATTCATGAGTGAATCGGTGATATTCCTTGTGACGTTATGACCTGTGGCTCAAGGCCCTCAAAGGGATTGCATCGCATTAACAGCAGCATGGACCCGAGAAACCTCGTGAGTTCGCATCAGGTTGACGCCACCGAGTTGCGCAACGACTGCAAAGAATCCCTCGGCCGTTCTGAATTCGTCTCCAAAAAGATCAAATGCGTGGGGGAGTGCTTGGCAAATGGGTAGGCCCAGCTCACGCAAGCGAAATGAATTGAGAATCACATTGGTTTGATGCCGTACCCGCACCAAGGGATCCACCAAGTTGCCGTAATAGAAGCCCATTCCTGGATCGAGAATGATATTTGCTACGCCACATGACCTGGCGGTCTCAACACGTTTGCCAAAATAGTCCAGAAGTTGGGGGATTGGATCATTGTCAATTGTTAGGTCCGTGATCTCGCGAACATTGGCTCCTCCGACGTAACACAGAATGACTGATGCATCGGCGGTGGCGACAAGTTCAAAAATTTCTTTTTCATGTTCGGCACCAGTGAAGTTCAGGACACGTGCGCCTGCGTCCAGTCCGACTTTTGCAACTTCAGGTTCATAGGTCTCAATGGACACTGGGATGTTGAAATTTGTGAGTTGCTCAATGATTGGTACGAGAGTTTTTGCTTGATCGTGGGCAGAGACTCGGCTGGCTTTTGCTGTGCTGGATTCAGCACCAATATCGATCAATGCTGCACCTTGAGCAAATGCCACGCGCGACTTTCTCACTGCTGACTCAGTATTTGTTGCAATACTTTCCCGATATGTCGAATCTCGAGAAAGGTTGACAGTTCCCATGATGACAGGGCCATCCTTGGAGGTAAATTTCTGATCACCGATAACAATGGGTTGGACAGGTGCATCCATCAAATCTGAATACTGGTTATGGAGAATGGCAAGTTCTCGAAGCGAGAGCATCACCTGATACTAAAGCGTGATTGTTCAGTCGTCTACCGGCACAGGGGCGCAAATGCGTTAGCGTCGAATGAAACTGAAGTCTGTAATTGTTCGATATTCAGTCAGGGCGCGTTGTTCATAGTGCGTGAGTGGGCGTTCGGGACGTGAAGTGATCCCGCCGGACCAAGAATCTTGCTGAGCTTCAAATTGCTCTGAAATTGATTCCGCGTATTCCTGCCAATCCGTTGCTAGCTGCCAAAAGCCGCCGGGAACAAGCCTGCTGTGAATGAGGTGCATGATTGATGGCTGCACAATTCGACGCTTGTGGTGTCTGGCTTTGGGCCAGGGATCAGGAAAGAGGGTGAAAACCCCGGAGACACTTTCAGGTTCGATCATGTTTTCCAATACCGCAATGGCATCTGATTCCATGACGCGAATATTGGTCATGCCATGCACTTGAATCTCGTGGAGGAGATCACCAACCCCAGGGGTGTGAACATCAATAGCGAGATAAGAGTTGCAAGGATTTTTTCTCGCAAGGTCCAGTGTTGTGATGCCATTGCCAAAACCGATGTCGATGAATAGTTTCGTTTCAGTGGGGGGCCAATCGTTGATTGTGGCAAGTGGCTCAGGTGCATATTCAATTAATAAATCGAGTGGGTTATCAATCGCGTGCTGTTGGGACTTGGTGATTCTGCTACGCCGCGGTTTAAAAGTTCTAATGCTCCTGCCCAGCACGCTATTTGTTGGGAGGGGTGGTCGACGTTCTTGACCTGTGTCATCCACGTGAGTCCACCAAGAGTTCAACCGACCCATTGATTCGATACTTTCGGTCGGGTTCAATGCGCCAACTGGATCCTGTTCCACGACTGCGAAATTCCCATTCACGGTTGTGATTAGCGGTGGTGCCATCACTGACCAATGCGGTGTTTTCATCGATACCAAGGACCATGTTTCCCTCAGTGATGAGTGGTTTGAGGGCGAAGTCTGGAATGAATCGGGTGTAGCGGTCAAAGTGCGGGATTACTCGAGCATTCATGACCAAACCCAGGCCCTCTTCCCCTCCGGCTTTGGGGTGACGAAAATCTGGCACGTAGCCACACAAAGCCATGGCGCCCGCACTGCAGCCGGCTACCGAGGCTCCATTTCGCCACTGCTGCAAGATTGCGGCCCATACTTTTGTGCCACGCAATGTCTTGGCCAGGTGTCCAGGGTTGCCACCCGAGAGGTAGATCAAGCCGGCGTCCTCCAGTGCTTGTACATAGCGGTCATCGTCGGCATCGGCGCGCGTGCGAATATCCAAGACGATTTGTTTCGCGCCAAGTCGCTCGGCAGACTCCTTGCCCAAATGGTGCCACTTCGAAAGACTTCGGTCACCTTCAAGGGATGCCGCTGTGGCGATTTGAACAAAATTGTGTGGACGACCCTCGAGCAGCCACTCTTCGACGTCTTGCATGATGGGCAGATACTCGCCACTTCCCACGAGGGCGATGCGACCACTCATGCAAATGCGCTATCCGTTGGCGGCGTCAAAAAACTCACAGAACGCAGAGTAAGCCCGCGGGCCGTAGACCGTAGCAGGACCGCCTGCCATGAGGAAGGTGACACCTATGGCCTCGGCGACTTCTTCCTTGGTGGCCCCCCGACGTGCTGCGCCCCGAGCATGGGCGGCAATGCACCCGTCGCACTGCTCAACCACAGCAATGGCCAACGCGATGAGTTCTTTGGTTTTACTGGGTACGGCACCTTCGGCCATCGCATCTTTATGGAGGGCAGCAAATCCGGCGTAGGTGTCAGGAATCATTTGGCGCAGTTCTCGAGCCATGGGCGCGAGTTCGTCTTGAACGGCTTTTCCGTGTGAATGCGTCACATCCACATCGTACTCCTCGTCCGCGCATACCCCTGTGGGTATCTTGGGGTAGGCTGGGGGCATGGATTTAGAGCCGGAAGTCAACACCGAGGTCCTCCTGCGCTTGAAGCGAGCCAGGGGCCAACTCGATGGCGTGATCAAGATGATCGAGGACGGGCGTGGGTGCACCGACGTCGTCACACAACTCGCGGCAGTGTCCAAGGCTCTCGATCGGGCTGGCTTTAAAGTCGTGGCCACAGGGATGCAGGAATGTTTCGAAAAAGGCGAGAAAGCTCCCATGACCCAGGAACAACTAGAAAAACTGTTCCTCTCTCTGGCTTAATAGGACCATGCTTCCCTCGACTTCCCCGTCCCGAGGCGTTGCCGTTGCAGGGCTCGGTGTCGCCAGCTCAATCCTGATAATCGCCTCACTGCTCTTCGGGTCATCTCCCGCGAGCGCGAAATCTTCCGACCTATCCGCTGTTGCTATCGGGGACTCCGTCATGCTCGGTGCTCGCTGGGAACTCCAAAAGCGTGGCGTCAATAAAGTTGACGCGAAGGTCAGCAGGCAGGCCAGCACAGGACCGGACTTAGTTCGAAAGCTTGCTGCCAACCCAGACATTAAATATGTCGTTGTGCACCTGGGCACCAATGGAACCTATTCGGTGGACACCTGCAAGGAAATCGTGAAGGCCGCGGGTCAGGACCGCACGGTTTTCCTGATCACTCTGAAGGTTCCGCGCCCGTGGGAGACGTTGAACAACAGACTCATGAGCAAATGCGCGTCAGCCTTCGATGCACAGCGAGTGCGGCTGGTGAACTGGAATGAGGCCTCTCAGGCCACATCGGGATTGCTTTATTCGGACGGTATGCACTTGACCCCACGAGGCGCCAAGAAATTTGCTCGAATGATTGTTACGGCGATCAAGCAAGCGATTACATTGCAAGGCCCTTCAATGGTCGGGCATCTCTAGATCATGTGCGCAGTCTCACACTTGGGATAGATCACATGGTTTCCGGTAGAAAAATCCTTGATATGGGTGCATATTTGGGCAATTAGGATTCCCAGATCTGGCTCACCAACAAAGGACGTGATCGCATGGCCGCTCGAGTAGATTTTTCCCAAGCTCCAACGAGTAACAAGCAACTGCTCGAGTGGGTTGATGAGATGGCCATGTTGACCGAGCCGGACTCAATTGTTTGGTGTGATGGCAGCGAAGACGAGTGGAATCGCCTGACCCAAGAAATGGTCAATGCGGGCACCATGATTCGCCTGAATGAAGATATTCGACCAAACTCATTCCTAGCTCGATCCAATCCAAGTGACGTAGCACGAGTTGAGAATCGAACTTTCATTTGCTCGCAAAGGGAGCTCGATGCGGGACCCACCAATAATTGGGCCGAACCGAGTGAAATGCGCGCCACGCTCAATGGCCTTATGGCAGGGTCCATGCGGGGTCGCACCATGTTTGTTGTGCCTTTTTCCATGGGTCCGCTCGGATCACGCATAGCGCAACTCGGTGTTGAACTCACCGACTCTCCCTACGTCGTTGTCAGTATGAAGGTCATGACACGCATGGGCCAGGCAGCATTGGATGAAATCGGCGAATTCGGTGAGTTTGTCCCTGCGATTCACACTGTTGGTTACCCATTGGTCGACGAATCAGGAGAAGTCCGCCCCGACGTTTCTTGGCCATGCAATGACACGAAGTACATAGTTCACTTTCCGGAGACACGCGAAATCTGGTCATACGGTTCTGGGTATGGCGGTAATGCACTCCTGGGTAAGAAGTGCTTCGCGCTGCGCATCGCATCAGCCATGGCTCGCGATGAAGGCTGGCTCGCCGAGCACATGTTGGTGCTGAAACTTACGTCACCCAAGAACGTGGTCAAGTACGTGACCGCCGCATTCCCTTCAGCGTGCGGCAAAACAAACCTTGCAATGTTGGAGCCCACTGTCCCTGGCTGGAAAGTGGAAACTATCGGTGACGACATTGCATGGATGCGCTTTGGTGACGACGGTCGTCTCTATGCAATTAATCCAGAGGCTGGGTTCTTTGGAGTTGCCCCCGGTACGGGTATGAGCACAAACATGAACGCTGTCAAGTCACTGAACGCCAATTGCATTTTCACCAACGTTGCATTAACCGACGATGGCGATATCTGGTGGGAAGGTTTGACCGATGAAGCTCCCGCTCATTTGATCGATTGGAAAGGCAACGACTGGACCCCCGCATCGAGTGAACCATCAAGCCATCCCAATGCTCGATTCACAACTCCCGCCGAACAATGCCCATCAATTGCGGCTAACTGGGAAGACCCAGCTGGAGTTCCCATTGATGCGATTCTCTTTGGTGGACGTCGGGCAACGAATGTGCCATTGGTTTCTGAGTCGTTTGACTGGGAGCACGGTGTCTTCGTTGGCTCCTCTGTGTCGAGTGAGAAGACAGCCGCTGCAGAAGGTTCCGTTGGTGAATTGCGTCGCGATCCTTTCGCCATGCTTCCATTTTGTGGATACAACATGGCGGACTACTGGGGTCACTGGCTCAAGGTGGGAAGTTTCACGACACCTGAAAAACTGCCTCGAATCTATTCTGTGAACTGGTTCCGCAAGGGTGCTGATGGAAACTTCATCTGGCCAGGCTTTGGTGAAAACTCGCGGGTCCTCGAATGGATCGTCAACAGGCTTTCTGGTGATGCGGATGCCGTGGACACTCCTATTGGTCGTATCCCGGCACCCGGTGCACTCAATGTTGAGGGCCTTGATGTCTCCGAGGCGGGCATGGATGAACTTTTCGCCATCGATGCGGATTCATGGTTGGCTGAAGCGGACCTGACTGAGGAATACTATGCTGAGTTTGGAGACCGAGTACCTGCTCAAATGACGACACAATTGCAGGGATTGCGTGAGCGCCTGCGCTCTAGTTAGTTTTCTTGTCAAGCAAGAGTTGACACAAGTATTGCTTTGATCGTGTGCATTCGGTTTTCCGCTTGATCAAAGGCAATGTTTGCAGGTGAGTCAAAAACGCTCCTTGTGACTTCTACTCCTTCTGGGAAGTTGAAATCGCGCGCAATGTCAGCACCGACCTGTGTTTTGGTGTCGTGGTACGCAGGCAGGCAATGCATGAATTTTGTGTGTGCTCCGGCCATTGACATGAGTTCCGGATTTACTTGATAAGGACGCAATAATTCAATTCGCTCGGCCCAGCGTTCCTTAGCTTCGCCCATGGAAACCCATACGTCGGTGTGGATGAACTCGGCTCCAGGGACTCCTTCCTGGGGGTTGTCAGAGACTGTGATCATTGCGCCGGACTGGGTAGCAGCTTGGTTGGCTGCGGCAATGACGTCTTTGTCTGGCCAAAGCGATTGCGGGGCGATTATGCGGACATCGGAACCCATAATGGCACCCATAATGAGAAGGGAATTGCCCATATTGCTGCGTGCATCACCCAGGTAGCAGTAGGTCAAGCGATCCGGATCGCGAGCATGCTCGCGCATGGTGAGGAAGTCGGCCAGCATTTGGGTCGGGTGCCACTCGTCGGTAAGTCCGTTGTAGACCGGAACATCTGAATACTCGGCGAGCTCTGTAACTATGTGTTGCCCAGAGCCTCGGTATTCAATGGCATCGAAAATTCGTGAGAGGACTCGGGCAGTGTCGGCTGGGGACTCTTTGTGGCCAATTTGGCTCGAACTTGCATCAAGGAAAGTCGTTGACCCGCCTTGATTCTTCATTGCAACATCAAATGAAATCCTAGTTCGAGTGGATGTTTTCTCAAAAATCGCAGCAAGGTTCTTACCCTGAAGGAATTGTGGTTCCTGTCCATCTGCCCGCAACGCTTTGAGGCGTGCCGCTAACTCGATCAGTGAATGCAATTCCAACGGGGTGAAATCCAATTCTCGCAGGAAGTCACGCCCAGTAAGGCCAAGGGAGTGAACATCATCACGACTAAGACTGCGAGCAGAACTCATTGCAGGAGTCTAGTTCAGGCACCCAATCCCAGTGCATCGCGGGAAATCGCCCGATTAATTACGTCCCCAGCAAGATGCAAACCATTGCCTACCGGGCCAGCGACATATCTGGAGTCAAGGCGACGATAAATCGCCTCGCGTTCGTCTTCACTCAAGCCACCCCACACGCCATAGGGCTCACGAGCTCGAATCGCGTAGTCCGCACACTCAAGGCGAACCGGACACGACGCACATATGCGTTTGGCGGACTGATCTCTACGAACGCGAGAGGACCCACGCTCATTTTGTGGGTGAAAAAAGAGTAGGGGGTCAGCACTGCGGCACAGACCTCGTTCTTGCCAGTGCCAGCGGGAATCAAGTGGTACCTGAGCTAATGGCTGCTGTGGCATGTGGATTTTCCTTTCCGAGCGCGTGAACCCAGCGCAACTTCGCTGAGTGTCAGGTGAGACTGAACTCCTTTAAATGTAACTCGGATTTGTGTGGTAGATAGCAGGACCAAAGTCCTGAGCTGAGTGAAACAGTCACTGAGCTATTTATGAGAAGCCCTACTTGGATTCGCCATTTTCTGGTTCGCCACTTTCAGATTTGGCAATTTCAGCCCGAACTTCTTCCATATTTACATCACGAACGGCTTGCACCAAATTGTTCAAGGCATCTTGAGGGAGTGCTCCCGCTTGTGAGTAGAGCACCACGCCATCGCGGATAGCCATCAAAGTCGGGATAGAAGTGATCTGAAAGCTTCCTGCCAATGCCTGCTCGGTTTCAGTATCTACTTTGGCAAATACGATGTCGGGGTTAGCTTCAGAAGCTTTTTCGTAGACCGGCGCGAAGTTGCGGCAAGGGCCGCACCATTCCGCCCAGAAATCAACAAAGACAATCGAATTTCCTTTGATCGTCTCAGAGAACATATTTTCGGTGAGATTCACGGTAGTCATGTATATACCCTAGGGGGTATAAGTCTTGAGCGTAAAATTGGGGTCACTCGACAGGAATATAGGCTGACCACATGAGTACTCCATTAGATTTCCCAGGCTTGGATGAACCCTCACTGGATGAACCCTCATTGGATAGATCGGGAAGCACGCTCACCAAGGAGCGAGAATCGAATTTCGATGATGGAGACCATGAGAAGTTTGCGCATTATGTGGAAAAAGACAAGATCGTGGAAAGCGCCGTAACTGGCTCACCTGTTGAAGCGCTCTGCGGAAAGAAGTGGATTCCCAATCGCGATCCATCCAAATTCCCCATCTGCCCGGATTGTCAGGCCATCCATGCAGGTCTTTCTAAAGGAAAAGGTTCGGGCTCAGGCAACGACAAGTAGTAACGCAATACCGCGTAAACAATTTTCAACGGGGAGTGAAAGAATTCGCCTGCGCAACCCCGCGCAACGAACTACATTGATAGGAATCAATAGCTCATGCATAGGAAGTCATTCCGAATAGCAAGTGTCGCTTCAATCGCAGCCGCAGGACTTCTCCTTGCCGGCTGCTCATCAAGCAGCGATTCAACAACAGAGACCAGTGCGGCAGAAACAAGCGCAACCGAGTCCGAGAGCGAATCAGCGGTCGCTGATGAGTGCGCGATGGAAAATCTGACCACGATGACACCAGGTGTCCTGACAATCGGAACCGATACCCCTGCATATCCGCCATATTTCTCGGATGATGACCCCAGCAACGGCGAGGGCTTTGAGTCAGCAGTGGCATATGCCGTTGCCAATCAACTGGGATTTGCTCCAGCAGATGTTCAGTGGGAAATTGTGCCTTTCAACTCCTCCTATGCACCCGGTGACAAAAACTTTGATTTCGACATCAATCAAATTTCAATCACACCAGAGCGCGCAGAGGTCGTTGACTTCTCCGATGGGTACTACACGGTGAACCAAGCGGTTGTTGCATTCAATGACTCCCCAATCGCTGGAGCAACCACAATCACTGAACTCAAGGATGCAAAGCTCGGCGCTCAGGTCGGCACCACCAGCCTTGATTTTGTCACCGAGGTTGTTCAGCCCACCACTGAACCTTATGTTTTCAATGACACGAATGACGCAAAAAGCGCTCTGCAAAATGGTCAGATTGACGGCATCGTTGTTGACCTTCCCACCGCCTACTACGTCACCGCTGTGGAGTTTGATGACAGCAAGATTGTCGGTCAATTTGAAGCTCAGGCCGGTGGCGAGGAATTCGGCATGCTGTTCCAGAAGGGCAATCCATTGGTCACATGCGTGAACCGTGCGCTTGCGGAGCTTGAGGCATCCGGTGAATTGCAACAAATTCAAGATACCTGGTTGGCTGGAACAACTGCTCCCTACTTCACCGAATAATCAAGAGTCTTAGTTCTCAGTTACTGAGGAATTCATTTGAGTATCCCTGCTCCTGGCGCTGACATGGTCTTCAAAGACCCAATGCGCCAGGAGCAGTCTCGTAAGAAGGCCAGGCGTGATGCGCTGATTGGCATGGCCAGCTTGATCACTTTCGTTATTGTGTGCGTTGTTCTTGTCACCAATAGTTCAGGCTGGTCAACTTTTCAAGAAACTTTTTTTAATGGGGATCAGTTTGTCGAGTCTTTTCCCACATTGCTACAAGCTTTTTGGCTAAATGTTCGAATATTCTTGATCGCTGAACCCATCATTCTCATCCTCGGGCTCTTAGTCGCCCTCGCGAGAACTTTGCGTGCACCGGTATTTCTTCCATTGCGCATGATCGCGACCCTCTATGTTGATGTTTTTCGGGGAGTCCCAACAATTTTGGTGATTTTTCTGCTCGGATTCGGCATGCCCGCACTGCAGCTTCAGGGCGTTCCGAGTGATGCAATTTTTTGGGGAACAGCAGCATTAGTTCTTTCTTATGGTGCATATGTCGCTGAAGTATTTCGAGCGGGAATTGGCTCGGTTCACCCCAGTCAAACTATGGCCGCGCGTTCATTGGGCCTTAGCTCGTTCCAGACCAACCGATACGTGGTGTTGCCCCAAGCGATCCGAAACGTCATGCCCCCACTGCTCAATGACTTCATCTCTTTGCAAAAGGACACAGCCTTGGTCGCCGTCCTCGGTCCTATTGAGGTGTTGCGTCGAGCCCAGATTGATACCTCATCGAATTTCAACTACACGCCCTATGTAGGAGCGGCGCTGATCTTTATTGCGCTGACCATCCCCATGACGCGCTTTGCAGACTGGGTGCAGCGACGTACGGCAAAGAAGCGTCGAGCGGGGGGTGTGGCCTGATGGCCAACGATTCGTATTTGAACGTTCTGGGTGTGTGGAAGTCATTCGATGGGCATCCTGTGCTTCGCGGAATTGATCTTGAAGTTCCAGCGCATTCGGCCACAGTGCTTATTGGTGCATCAGGATCAGGCAAGTCCACGCTTCTGCGCTGCGTCAACGGACTAGAAGCGGTTGATGCAGGGTCAGTGACCATCGATGGTGAACTGGAGGTGACTGACTTCAACACGGATCTTGACGCAGTCCGCCGCAGAGTAGGAATCGTTTTCCAGTCGTACAACCTCTTTCCGCATATGAAAGTTCTGGACAACATCACCCTGGGACCCGTAAAAGTTTTGAAAAGGAATGTGCGGCAGGCTCGGGATCAAGCCATGGAACTCTTGAAGCGTTTCGGCCTTGACTCCAAAGCTCAGGATTACCCGGACCGGTTATCAGGTGGGCAGGCGCAAAGGGTCGCAATCGTTCGAGCCCTTGCCATGGAACCCGAAATCATGCTGTTCGACGAAATCACGTCGGCGCTCGATCCAATGCTCGTTGGAGAAGTACTCGACTCTGTGCGCGAACTCAGGGACTCAGGAATGACGATTGTCATGGCAACACATGAGATGAACTTTGCTCGAGAAGTCGCTGACACCGTGTGCTTTCTTAACAATGGAATTGTGTGGGAGCAGGGTGCTCCGGAGGAATTATTTGGCAATCCGAAGCAGGCAGAGACAAGAAATTTCCTTTCACGAGTGCGCTGACATGCCGCGTGTCGCTTGATAGATCTCCCATTTGTCCCAATTGCGGTTCTAGTATTGGAAAGTCAGATTCACTTATATGGAGGTAATTATGTCAAGCCAAATGGATGTTGAAGTCGACAACGACTTCCTTGCTGCAGTTGGTCGCAGCTGGTGGGTGTTGCTCTTCGGCGGGATCATCAGCTTGGGCGTCGGCATTATGGCGCTCGTATGGCCGGGTGCCACAATCATCGTGGTAGCAATTCTCTTTGCAATCTACTTGATTGTCTCGGGTATCTTTGAACTTGTTCGTTCTTTCGCACATGGACTCACGGGTGGTACACGCGTGCTGCTTTTGATCACCGGCGTGCTTTCCATCATTCTCGGAGTTTTTGCTATTCGCAGTGCCATTAACGCGGCAGAGCTCCTTGCCATCTTCATTGGTATCGCATTCCTGTTCCGCGGATTTGCAACCCTGTTCCTTGGATTTGATTCACCAGTCGGACGCGGTTGGAACATCTTCTTTGGAATTATCCTGCTGATTGGTGGCATTGTGATTCTGGTTCAGCCAGCAATTTCACTGGTCACCCTCGCACTTGTTGTGGGAATTTGGCTGGTCATTATCGGAATCTATGAAATCATCGCAGCATTCATGGTGCGTAGCAGGCTCAAAGCACTGGTTTAATCTGCAGTTCGCTTACTAGCACTTTTGAGGTGCCCCTCCATGATTATGGAGGGGCACCTTTTTGTATCTGACGCTTCTCTTTGCCATCGAGTGCTAGATAGTGGTTAAGTTGGCTCTGTGCCAGCGGAAACCTCACAAACACTTGATCGGGGACTTAATGTCCTTGAAATTCTGGCTGAGCACCCAGAAGGTTTGACCGTCACGGAATTGGGTCACAAGCTCGATGTGGGTCGAACTGTGGTGTATCGCTTGGTCGTGACTCTGGAAAGCCACGGCTTATTGCGGCGCTCTGGTGATGGGCGGTGTCGTCTGGGCATGGGACTCTTAACTTTGGCTCGAGTTATTCAGCCACTGGTTCGTGACGCATCAGGCCCCGCACTGCGCATGTTGACCGAGGCATTGGGCTGCACTTCCTATCTCTTGATCGCGGACGCAAATGATGGCCTCGTGGCGGTTGTGTCAGAGCCGAATCGTTCTGACATGCATGTGGCATTGAGAGTCGGGACACGAACACCGTTGGAGGGGAGCGCGGGAGGCCGCGCCATTTTGGCTGCCCGCACTGCAGCAGGTCGAACTCTGGACCCAGTTTGGGTCATGGCCAGTCTCGAAGGTGGGACACACGGCATGGCGGTCCCCATCACGGGCGTACCTGGTTTGGAAGCAAGTGTTGGGATTATTTCCGCCAGGGAGATTCCTGAGGCCGAATATGGACCGAGGTTGGCGCGCAGCGCTGCAGAGATCACCAGAATGCTGAAGTGACACGCCCACGTCAGGGCTGATTTGAGTCCTAGGACCAGGTGACGCACAATGGGGTGTGGCTTCCCCCAGGTATTTTCGTCGACTTTCCATTGGTGCATCAGCCCTCTTGAGCATTTCTCTAGTTGCTGGCGCGGTTGCTCCTGCAGCAAGTGCAGATAATCCCCCTTCAAAAATCGTGAGCGGCTGGATCCCATACTGGATGTCCTCTCAGAAAATTCCCACGGGAATAAATAATGCGGTGGCCAATGCTGATTTGTTCACTGATGTTTCCCCATTCTGGTACTCGGCTACGAAAACAAGCGGTGGAAATGTCACCGTGGGTTTCAATAAAAACTATGGCAGTTCAGCTGCGAATTCCGCATGGGCCGTTGCCCAACTTCGCGCGGCCGGAATCCCCGTTATCCCCTCAATCGCTGATGCATCTGGAGCCAAGACCATGGCGAAAGTCCTGGCTGATCCTGCCAAGCGAACGGCGCATGTTAATGAGATCGTCAATATTGTGATGTCCAATAATTATGACGGCATTGATTTGGATTATGAAGCCTTTGCGTTCTCTGATGGAAGTTCATCATGGAATGCTACAAAACCAAACTGGACCGCATTCGTTCAAGAATTGGGCAACGCACTTCACGCCCAAGGCAAAAAACTTGTGGTGACCATCCCACCGGCATGCTCAATGGGTGGATCATGCGGCGTCAATACCGGATACCACGTGTACAACATGGAAGTAATCGCACCATCTGTCGATTTGATCAGGATCATGGCTTATGACTACAGCGTTTCTGGGGCGGGCCCGATCGCTCCATACAACTGGGTTCGCAGCATTGTGGCTCATGCGGCTTCGATTACTGACCCTCAAAAAATTCAAATCGGCGTGCCAACCTACGCGCGGTATTGGACCCAGAAAAAATCTGGCGGAGCACCCAAGTTAACAGGCACATGTCCGAGCAGCTCCAGTTCAGGCGCGCAGAAAGCTGCATACAATTCGCTCACTTCCCGCGGATCTATGACTGAAGTGGATATTCCAGCCTTCATCGCGTCTCAGGGAGGCGAGCCGCAATGGGATGACGAAAAGAAGGAGTACTTCTTCGAGTACCAGAAAGTTGTAAATTGGAATGACTCGAATGGTGCGAGCCAAACTTGCACTGCATCACGCATCATGTGGTTTCTGGGAGATAGCGGTGTGTTGACACGAACTCAGTTGGTGGGGGAGTTCGGTATCAATGCCGCCGCCTACTGGACCATTGGTGGGGAGAATTCCAGTCAGTGGCCATTGATTCGCGCCTATGCACAATCACTCGCCCCGGCAATTCCCGAGGTCGCCGTGGCTGCTCCGCCAACCATTGTTTTCGGTCAGCCCAGCAGCGTGACAACCTCGGGGCAATTCAATGGAGCGCCAATAATTGGAGCCAATGCAATCCTGCAACAAAAATCAGGGGAGAGTTGGATTGACATTGTTGGTGGCTTGACTGGTGAGGATGGCGCAATCGGCCTTCCCATCGCTTTGACGTCGGGTGGAACGTTCCGAATAGTCATGGGTGCGACGGCTACATCACCAGAGGTTGTATCCGCGGAGTTCGCCATATCGATTGCCCCAGCAGTGACGGCGAAAGCAAAAACAAAGAAAGTGAAAGCTGGCAAGATCCTGAAAGTTTCGTTGATTTCTCGGCCCGGGATTAAAGGGCAGAGGGTGACTTTGCAGGTTCAGCGCGGTGCCAAGTGGAAGAACGCTGCAATAGCGAAGACTAAAGCCAATGGCAGAGTAGTGATCAAAGACAAGGCGCCCAAAAAGAAGGGTAAATATGTTTATCGGGTTCTCACGGCCCAGACCGACGGTGTGCTCGCAGGAGTCTCAAACTCCATAACAATCAAGATTAAGTAGTAACCGAAAGATCAAACCACCGCAACGAGTCAAAGTCAGCGCTCACTCCCGTTTCTGAACCCACAAGTATGGGTTCGGGTAATGAACCAAAAAGTTCCCGCGCGGCATCCAGATACTCCTCAAGGGCACTCTCTGGAGCTTGATCATGTGCAGCTGGATAATTGAGTTGGCCATGTTCGTTGTAGGTAAGCATTGACAAGCGCAACGGAGGCTCCACCGCACCGTCCTTGTGATGCCAACGACCAGATTGAGCATCGAAACGGTACGAAGGAAGTAATGACCAGCCATGGTCAGCGATCAATTCAACTGCTTGAACAATGTAGGTAAAGACAGCCTCAGAGATAAAGTAATTGAAATTAACCCGAACCCAGCCTGGCTTGATTCCTTCACAGCCGGTAGAGATTTCCCGTTCGTATTCATGTGATGTATCAAGATCAATTCCCAATAGTCGGTGTCCATAGGGACCCGCACATGAACATCCACCCCGCGATTGAATGCCAAAGAGATCATTGAGCACTGCCACGACAAAATTGTGGTGCAGGTACATGCCACCAGGTTTCTTAATTACAAACGAAACAATACTTAAGCGTTCCGCATCTAGATTTCCCAAGATCTGAATATTGGGGTGTTGTGACCAGCTGCCAATTGCTCGCTGCACAAGGTCGTGTTCATGTGACCTAATGGTTTCAACACCAACTGCATTTTTCAATTGGAATACAAGTCCCGCTCTAATTGCCTCGATGATCGCAGGCGTACCACCTTCTTCACGGTGTTCTAGATCTTGCAAGTACAGATGCTCTTCGGCATTGACGTATGCCACTGTGCCACCGCCAACAACATCAGGCACCGAGTTGGTGAGAAGATCTTTGCGCACTATGAGGACTCCCGGTGTGCCCGGTCCTCCAATGAATTTGTGCGGTGAAATGAAGACAGCGTCCTTGTAGGCGCTGGGGTGTGATGAGCAACGTGGGTTCATCTCAATATCGACATAGGGTGCTGCGGCCGCAAAATCCCAAAACGCCAAGGCGCCATATTTGTGAACCAACTGGGTAACAGCATGTGTATCGCTGATGATTCCCGTGACATTACTTGCGGCGGAGAACGATGCAATGCGTAGAGGTCGATCTTGGTACTTGATTAGTTCAGCTTCAAGTTGTTGAACGTCGATGAGGCCATTGGCGTCCTCGCGGATCGTGACGACGTCCGCGATGGACTCTCTCCACGGCAATTCGTTGCTGTGGTGCTCAAAGGGTCCAATGAACACAACGGGGCGTTCATGTGTAGGTATGTGCTCGAGGAGGCCATATTTCTTGTCCAGGTCCGCGGGGAGCCGAAGGTTAAGAATCCCGATCAGTTTATTGATTGCCCCCGTGGAACCCGAGCCACAGAAAATCACTCGGGTGGTGTCATCTCCGTTGACGGATTCTTTAATGATTGAGCGCGCATCTTCGCGCAAACGAGTTGTTTGTAGTCCTGTACCACTGGATTCAGTGTGGGTATTGGCATAACGGGGGAGAACTTCCTGTCGAATAAAGTCTTCAATGAATCCGACACTGCGCCCACTTGCCGTGTAGTCAGCGTAGGTGACACGGCGAGGGCCAAATGGCCCCCACATGATTTGATCGTCACCGATGACGCTCTCACGAATTGCCCCAAGGATCTCCGGCTCAGGAAGATCGGAAGCTGCGGGCGGGATCGTGGTCACTCCATAAGACTAGTTCATGGAAATTACAAATCTGGGTCGTTATGCGGTTAGGTACCACCGCCAGCGCATGTCACAATGAGGTCGTGACAACGGCCCCTGCGCTCCCTGACGTCGAATGGGACCTCCACACGCAAACGGATAAGCCGTGGGCGACGACGGTATGGGATGACCCCATCAACCTGATGTCCTATGTCACCTATGTTTTTATGGAGTATTTCAAGTACCCCAAAGAGCGGGCCGATCACCTCATGCTCCTTGTTCACAATGAGGGTCGTGCTGTTGTTTCCACGGGGACCCGTGAGGAAATGGAGCGTGATGTTGCGGCGCTGCACGGATACGGTCTCTGGGCAACATTGGCCAAGGATTGAGCACATGAAAATAGAGCGCGAAGGACCAGGGGTCGTCCTCTCCTTAGAGGAAATTGAGTTCCACCTGCTGCGTGACTTGGTCGATCAACTGGTCACGTTGGCCACACCGGACGTGGATTCTGACAAGCAAGAAGACGAACTTGCCATTCTTGTGGGGATCGATTCTGATGCGAGTAAACCTTCGGATCCTGTCCTGACCAGGCTGTATCCAGATGCCTATCCAGAGGACGCTGAAGCTTCTCTGGAGTTCAGGAGGTTCACAGAGCGTTCGTTACGCACGGCGAGCATTGATCGAGCAGCGCGAGTGCGTGCCCGTCTCGTTCCCCAACAAGATATATCCCTCGACCAAGAAGGTTGGGCCGATTGGGTTGGACTTGTCAATGATTTACGTTTGGCCTTGGGCACTCGGCTGGATATCTCTGAATCCCTTGAGGAGTCAGAAATGGCTGAGGATGATCCAAGGGCGCCGCTCTTTGACCTGTATGGCTGGCTGACCTGGATGCAGGACACCTTGATCAACGAAGGATATTTCCATGAAGATTAATCTCTACACACCACAATCGGGTGACCCGCAAATATTTCATGTCGGAAACGTCGAGGTAGTGGGAGACTGCTTTGCTGGGTTGGATCACGCTGTGCAGGAAGCGATCCTTGACTCCAGTGGTGTTCGTCGGTTTGTCAGTGTCTACCTCGGTGTTCCAGGTCAAGGCGTGCGCAATGTCAAGACAGAGCAAGGATTAGAAACGGCGATCAAGAGTGGTGAAGAACTCACCGTCTTGATCGCCGATCCCTTCAAAGGCTAAATACTAATGAATGAAAACTACTAACTAATTCGTTTGACGGAACCACTGTGTGGCGCTCGCCCCGCTGACGAGCAGCAGGATTATCACGCTCAGCAGCATCGTGTACCAGCCGTAAGGCAAGTTGAAGATTGCAAAGACGATGTTGATCACTGCAAGCATCTGGATGATGAATTGTGCTGTTGCTGAGCCAATCGCTGTCATTTTGATCAGCCAGAAGTACATGAAGCCGAGCACGATGGAAATAAGACCGTTGAAGATTAACCAGCCGCCGCCCACTTCACGAGTTGTGCCAAATGGGTCGGTGAACGTGGGGTTATCACCAAAGATAGAGAACACCAGCAGGGTTCCAACGACGATGTTCAGAATTGCGGCCACGCCGATGACGACCATTACGAGTGTGACGCCAAAAGGGCGGCGCATTGAGCCAGAGCTAGACATTTTTCTCCTCATTATGTGAGCACCAATCTGGTGAAGCCACACACTAACGCCGCTAAGGGATAAATCCGCGCATATTGCTCTAGTAGACTGTGCACACCATGAATCTTTCTGCTCCCATAGGGGTCTTTGACTCCGGTTTCGGCGGTTTGACCGTCGCGCGAGCAATCATTGATCAGTTGCCTCACGAGTCAATTCGCTACATCGGCGATACAGCAAGGGGTCCTTATGGCCCGCGACCACTTGCGCAGGTGCGTGAATATTCCCTTGAGATTCTTGATCACCTAGTAGACACGGGAGTGAAGGCTCTCGTGATTGCTTGTAATTCCGCAAGTGCTGCAACGTTGCGCGATGCAAGGGAGCGCTACTCGGTGCCAGTTGTAGAAGTTATTCATCCGGCTGCCCGTCGGGCTGCTGCAGCGAGTCGCAATGGGCATGTCGCAGTCATTGGCACCGAAGCAACCATTACTTCTCAGGCCTATGACGATGCATTTAGTGCCAGCAGTGTCACCCTCTCATCTGTTGCCTGCCCTCTGTTTGTTGAGCTCGTGGAACGCGGAATTACAACGGGGGCTGAAGCCCTTGAAGTGGCTCACGGTTATCTCGATGGAATTCGTGACTCCGATGTTGACACTGTTGTTCTTGGCTGCACGCATTACCCGTTACTCATGGGTCCCATTTCTTATGTACTGGGTGAGGGCGTCACGTTGGTGAACAGTGCTGATGAAACGGCAAAAGATCTCTATCGAGTGCTAATGGCCAAAGATTCACTCGCGCCCGTGGACGGACCGCCCCCCATCTACGAGTTTATGGTGACCGGCAACTCTGAGCACTTTGCTGAATTCGGTCAACGATTTTTGGGACCCGAACTGGTTTCCGTGGAGACCGTGACACTGCATTAATCAACGCCCGATAACCTGCTCCGCATGACACGTAGCGATGGACGGCAAGCAGATCAACTCAGACAAGTCACCTTCCAGCGGGGTTGGCTCGAACAGGCTGAAGGTTCAACCCTTGTGACTTTTGGCCGCACTAGGGTTTTGTGCACTGCGTCCTTTACGGCGGGGGTCCCACGGTGGTTGTCAGGTTCAGGCAAAGGTTGGGTGACCGCGGAATACAGCATGCTGCCGCGCGCTACCAACACCAGAAATCAACGGGAATCGGTCAAGGGGAAACTGTCGGGTCGAACCCAGGAGATCAGTCGGCTAATCGGTCGCAGTTTGCGGGCTGCGGTGGACATGGAAAAACTTGGTGAGAACTCAATCTTGATTGACTGCGATGTTTTGCAGGCCGATGGTGGTACGCGCACTGCCGCGATTACCGGTGCCTATCTCGCACTTGTTGATTCCATTAATTGGGCAAAAGAGCAAGGTTTAGTTGCGGGCGATCCCCTCATCGATTCAATTGCGGCGATTAGTGTTGGAATTGTCAGCGGCGAACCTCGGCTTGATTTGCATTATGACGATGATGTTTCCGCTGACACGGACATGAATGTTGTGATGACGGGTAGTGGCAAATTTATTGAAGTGCAGGGCACCGCTGAACAAGAGGCCTTTGATCGGGATCTGCTCAACCAGCTATTGGATCTTGCATCAAATGGCTGCGCTCAACTCACCGCCCTTCAGCAGCAAGCGCTCGCCCAATAAAAATGCTGCCGAAAAAAATCGTGATCGCATCACACAATGCAAAGAAGATCACCGAGATGCGTCGCATTCTCGAGCAAGCGAATCTTGAAGTTGAAATTGTGGGAACCGATCAGTTCCCCGAATTGACCGATGTTGAAGAAACGGGCGCAACGTTTGCTGACAATGCCATGTTGAAAGCTCGGGCTGTCAGTGAGGCGACAGGGTTTGCCGCAGTGGGAGATGACTCAGGTCTCTGTGTTGATGCTCTCAATGGAATGCCGGGGATTCTCTCGGCTCGTTGGGCTGGCACCCATGGCAATGATCAGGCCAATCTTGATCTGGTTCTGGCGCAGATCAGCCATGTCCCTGACACTCGACGCGGTGCATCTTTCGTGTGTGCTGTGGCCTACGCCGATCCGCAGGGCAATGAATTCATCGTTGAAGGCAGCATGAGTGGCACATTGATTGACCATCCTCGTGGCACAAATGGTTTTGGCTATGATCCCATATTTGTCCCAACAGGTCACGCCATCACATCCGCTGAAATGGATTCTGATGCCAAGGACGCGATTAGTCACAGAGGCAAGGCGCTCAAGAAGTTTGTTGCCCAATTGGTGGCCGGTAAATAAATCCCTCGAGGACACAAAAGTGCGGGAGGCGGGACTTGAACCCGCACGTCCGAAGACACAGGTACCTAAAACCTGCATGTCTGCCAATTCCATCACTCCCGCGAGAGCGACCCGAGTCTAGGGGAGATGACACACTTGATGTGTGGAGGGTGAGTGCTCAGGAAGTCCATATGCGTAAGGTTGCCCCGTGAGTGAAAAAGAGACGACCCCCGCGGGTACCAGTATTGCGGCCATGCAGGCTGATATTGCCAGCGCTCGCGCCGACTTCCTCGCATCCCTAACGGAATTGCGCGAACAAACCGCCCCCGCTGCCTTAGCCCAGCGTGGACTGCGCGCTGCCGGAGGCTGGTTCACTGACGAGTTTGGTGGAGTGCGCCCTGAGAGAGTTGCCATCGCGGGAGCTGTGGTTGTCGGCATTGTCGCCATCAAACTGCTCCGGCGCCGTGGTCGATAACAATCAAACTCCCATCTTTGTTGGTGGGACGGGACGCAGTGGTTCGACCATTGTGGGCCATTTGCTCGATCATCATCCGCGAGTGACGCTGACTCGACCGATGGAAGTTCGCTTCATCACAGGCAACGACGGATTTATCGATGCACTTGTCAAGGCGGACTCCAAACGAGCAAAGAAGGCGGCCGAACTGGCTGTCGATCGATTGCTCAATCGCTGGTTTGAACGTGCAGAGAATGTTGGGCTACACACATCCATGTCGCGAGAGTTTGTTGAGAATGCGGCGACGGCTTATTTGGCAGAATTTCACGCACATCCACAGCAGGCAACTCAATCCTTGGTGTTCGCATTGATGGAACAAGTGGCACAAGGGTGTGGGGCACATCGGTGGGTGGATACAACGCCAGCCAATGCTCGCAAGGCCGATAGGTTGGAATTGATCTATCCGCATTCGCGGGTAATCGTGGTGACTCGGGACGGGCGCGATGTTGCGGCCTCATTCGTTCACCAGAATTTTGGTCCGAGTGATGTCTTCGCTGCCATAGAGCTCTGGGAAAGTCGAATGATTAAGTCCCATAATGCCGCTCTTAAAGCTAGCCCAGGTCACGTACTGACCATTGAGTTATTTGATCTGGTTGAGGCCAATAGAGATCTGACGGTGAATCGAATTCTTGATCACCTCGATCTTGAGCCATCGTCCGAGATGCTTGAGTGGTTCAACTCCACGGTGACGACTCAGGGTTCACATGCGGGTCGCTGGCGTCGAGACTTTGATGATCGAACTGCTGCGGCAATTGATGAGTGCTACGCCGCTGCATGCGAGCGACTCAAGGCCCAAGGGATCGAAATCCCAGCATCAGGGGAGTAATTGCGATGGTTGATTTCGACGATATTGTGATTGGAGCCGGCCATAACGGTCTTGTGGCGGCTTCCTACCTCGCGCAAGCGGGGCGCTCTGTGCTTGTACTTGAGGCATCTGATCATGTTGGGGGTGCCGCCATCTCTGCTGACGTGTTTCCTGGAGTTGCGGCACGGTTGAGCAAATATTCCTATCTCGTTTCCCTGTTGCCAGAGAAAGTGCGAACCGATCTGGGCATGACTTTGGAGACTGTCAAGCGTTCAGTGTCGAGTTTCACCCCCGATCCCCGAAACCCGGAGCGCGCCATCGCCATTCCTCAGGATGACCCAGACGAGTTGAGAAAACGCATCATTGAGTTCACCGGAAGTGAGGCTGATGCGCAAGGATGGGTGGATTTTTATGAGCGCACTGCACGTGTTGCCCGTAAAGTTTTCCCCACATTGACCCAGCCCCTGCGTTCCCGAGAGCAATTGCGCGAAATCGTGGGCGACGATGATGACTGGAATGATTTCTTTATACGTCCACTGGGTGAGGTCATCGAGCGCACTATTTCTAATGACACTCTGCGCGGCGTTATTCTCACCGATGCATTAATCGGCACCTTCGCAGACTCACACGAAGAAAGCTTGCGACAGAACATTTGCTTTCTGTATCACGTGATTGGCAATTGCATGGGAACGTGGGATGTTCCCGTTGGAGGTATGGGTCAGGTTACGGGCCAGCTTGCCGCGATTGCCACCGGCTTGGGTGTCCGTATTCAGACAGGCACAAAAGTTTTATCAATAGCACCAACTGATTCAGGGGCCGCCGTTTGTTCATCGGACCAAACGTTTACGGCTACCAATGTTCTGGTTAATGCAACCCCAAGTGTGATGGCGCAATTGATGGGCCAGGAGCCCGAACGTATCGACATGGCCTCGGGCGGTGCACAAATAAAAGTGAACATGTTGCTAAGCCGTTTGCCTAAACTGCAAAGCGGGGAGTCACTTGAAGCTTTTAACGGCACCTTTCACATCAATGAGGGCTACGACCAGTTGTCACAAGCTTTCGACCTAGCAAGTGGTGGCGAGCTGCCTGATCCACTTCCCGCTGAAATTTATTGTCATAGTTTGACGGACCCAAGCATCCTGTCCAAGGAACTCCAAGCAGAAGGTGTTCAGACATTAACTCTCTTTGCTCTACACACGCCGCATGAACTCTTTGCTCGATCCGATCAACCGATCACTAAAGAACAAGCCCAGGCTGCAGTCATGGCCACATTAAATTCGGTGCTTGCCGAGCCAATTGAAGAGTGTCTCTACATTGGCCCCGAAGGCAATCCCTGTATTGAGGTGAACACCACGGTTGACATCGAAAATAATCTCGGGATTGCCACCGGCAATATATTTCACACCCCATTGGATTGGCCTTGGGCACACACCGACAAAGAAATTGGCACCTGGGGAGTGGAGACCGCGGACCCTCACATCTATCTGTGCGGTAGTGGCGCAGCTCGTGGAGGCGGCGTCTCAGGTATCCCAGGACACAATGCTGCGATGGCGATTTTGAATGTGACAAAGTGATTGACCGACCACCAAAAAGTGATGGCGAAATGTGGTACACCGCCACGGACTTGAACCGTGAACCCGCTGATTAAGAGTCAGCTGCTCTGCCAATTGAGCTAGCGGTGCGCGACGTGCAGAAGAACATCCCAGAGATTAGCAGTATGGCCTTGTTTAGAAACCAGAGGCTTTGACCTGAGCCTTGATTCCCTTTCCAATCTCAATTTGACCCTGCGGATTCGGATGGAATGACCCGCTGGTGAAGCCGGAAAAGCCGGTGAGACCGAATACCCACGCCTGGGATCCAGCACAGACACCGTGGCCAACCGTTGAGTCTCCCGATGCGCCCCAGATCCCCATGACAGGCTGCCAGCCGAGATTAATTGTTGAATTTATTTGGCCATTAAGTGAGCTTGAGGCCGCACTCAAATCGACTACTTGGTTGCGCGTGGTGGTGTAAGCGAATGGGTTAGGTGGCGAGGGGTTAAGAATTGTATTTCGCGCCCAATCGAAGTCGGCCTCCGTGATTGTTAAATAACTACAGATCGAGCCATTGGCATTGCGCGTCACATCAGGATAGGAGTTGAGAAAGACTTTTCCGCGCGGTGCCAAACTCAGGCTCGCAATATTGGCTCCCTGCGGTGTTTGACAATTGCCACCGTTGAAACATTCATTGATCGACTGATAGGCCGTTGCTAGATTTGCTGTTTGAGCCTGAATTCCATCTTGGATTGTTGGATAACTTGAGAGTGGTCCCGACGTGGCACGTGCGAGTGGGCAATTCGCATTGAGCGCGCATGTTGTCAGAACTGAAGCAAATCCAACATCATTACCACCGACGGTGAGTGACAGGACATCAATCAGTGAATCACCGATGATCGCTGCAACCTGCTCAACTTGCGAGGGAAGTCCGGAGTATTGGGATCCGAGGATCCCGCGATTCACGGTGGCTCCAGAGCAGGAAACATTGACCAGTGTGACTGAGTTCTTGGCAGAAGCTTTTTCAAGTAGTAAGGCAGCTTGGGCTGGACCACCACGTGTGCTGCGATTACATTGATCGTTATCCCAATATGGAGAAAAATAGGTGCTGCGATTATTGAGCCAGGCATCCACATTGCGCGGATTTCCTTCACCCGATGCATAGGAATCGCCCATGACCACCATGAGGGTGTTGGACACATTGGCCACCATGGACTCCCGCTTGATTTTTGGTCCACCGCGCACCGTGAGTTTGAGACTATGCAGACCTTCGGGCAGGGTGACAGATTGGCGGCAGGTCTTCTTGGTCAATTTGATGGGGCGGGTGGTTTTCACCACTGTCCCACCACGCTGAATGGTCCAGGTGTAGGAATCGCCCTTGGACTTGCACGCATTGAGGGAAACGGGAAATCCCTCCGGGTTGAGATACCACGAGAGGGCTCCGCCGATCAGGCGCTCATTAGGTTGAGCAATGTAGTTACCTTCGCCTTTGAAGGTAGTGCTCGGTTGCAAAGACAAAGCCCCTGTTTGTGGTACGCCACCATCGCCATCGATAAACCCATCGCCATTGGCATCTTTGCTTTGGGGGACCATGGACCAGCTGCCCACGGCAACTGGGTTTTGAGCGGCCTGCGCTGGAGTCGTCGCAAAAATCAAAGCAAGAACACCTAGAGCGCTTATGAGCGCAGCTGGCCCGAGTGTGCGAGGGTGGGGAAGTCGGTTCACCCTGACACCGTAAGCCATGGACGGTTGTGGTGGTCGAGCGCAAGGTCCACGTTAGGCAAATGGGCAGTGTCGGCAGCCGCGACCGCAACACCAACCACGTTCCATGTGATGGTCCGCGGTCATGACAAAAAGTCCGGTAAACGGATCCAAATAGCCAGCATTGTGGGTTGTTTGCGCAGCAGCATGGGCTGCCATGATCGCTGAGTAATTGGGGTCCCTCGGGTCGAGCCTTTCAGGTCGTGGGATCTGAGGTTCCGCGCGCAACTCGGTGTCACCCTTATGCATGAGTGTTTCTGTTCTGCATTAGAGAACAAATCCTTCAGGGAACGGATCATCTGGTGCAAGCATGTGAATGGATGTCCCGGTAATCCAGGCCCGACCCGTGATCTCTGGGACTATCGCGTCAATCCCGGCCACGGTTGTGGTGTCTTTGACTCGCCCGAGAAAGTGAGTGCCAATGATGGATTCGTTGGTGAGCGTTGCACCGGGTGCAAGCATGCCTCGTGCGGTGAGTTGGGCAACTCGCGCGCTCGTTCCGGTGCCGCACGGTGAACGATCAAACCATCCAGGGTAGATAGCCATGGCGTGCCGCGAATGTGCAGCAGTGCTACCCGGTGCAACAAGTTGCACATGGTGAACATGATCAATTGCAGGATTCTCAGGGTGGACCGGTGGCTGCGACTCATTGATGGCATTCATAATCGCAAGGCCAGCAGCGAGGAGTTCGTCCTTGTGTTCCACACCGAATGGAATACCGATTTCCTCGAGCTCAACGATTGCATAGAAGTTGCCGCCGTAGGCCATGTCATAGCGCACGGATCCAATACCTGGGACTTCAACAACTGCATCGAGTTCAGTCACAAACGACGGTACGTTCTCGAGGGTCACCGACATTGCCCGTCCATTGGCAACAGCAACTCGCGCGATGACCAGGCCCGCGGGGGTGTCGAGGCGAATCACTGTCTCAGGTTCGACAACAGGAACCATTCCAGTTTCCACCATGACTGTTGCTGTACCAATTGTTCCGTGACCGCACATGGGCAAACACCCTGAAACCTCAATATAAACAACACCCCAGTCACAATCTGGTCGCGTTGGTGGTTGCAGGATCGCGCCGCTCATGGCTCCATGGCCATGGGGCTCCAACATGAGCCATCGCCGCAAATGATCCGCCTCGTTCATCACATACTGGCGTCGTTCCTCCATGGTCGAACCTGGCAATGTTCCGACGCCACCAATAACCACGCGAGTGGGCATGCCTTCGGTGTGCGAGTCAACGCAGTGCCAAGCTCTGCTGGTTTCCACGGTTCCCCTAGCGGTTAGGTGTGAGCGCTAATTCTGCAGTGGTAATTGAACCCCCGCGAATATATCGGGCAACGAGATCGGCAGTTCCCATTGCACTCGACGTACCGATCATTCCGTGGCCTGAAGCCACCACAACGTGCGGCATTCCCCGTAATGGACCGATAAATGGCGCACCGTCAGCGCTAGCGGGGCGCACTCCTGTCCAGGGCGCCAGCGACTCCAGAGATTGAGGTAAATTAGGCAGATCAACCACGGTCTTGGCTTGCGCATACATGTGTCTGATCTGTTGAGGATCAATGCTGCGGTCATTGGCACGCGTCAACTCAAAGCGGGAACTAATACGCAGCGAATTGCCCAATGGGTTTACCACAAATTTTTCATCGGCGAAAATCATTGGGTGCTGCACATTTGTCTCTAGATCTGGAACCGTGATTGAGTAGCCCTTCGCGGCAATGATGGGCAGAGACACCCCGAGAAGTCTGGTGAGGTTTGGGGTCCAGGCACCGGCGGCAATCACAATTGTGGGTGCGCTCAAAGTTGTTGAGCCTAGGTGCACCCGAACACTGTCTGGTGAAGCGTCAATTCCGCTAACAGTGTGATTGGTAAGGAATGTGGCTTGATCATTTGTAACTTTGAGTGTTTCCCAGAGTAGTTGCGGATCAACACCAAAGTCCTCCCGCAATTCCACGACAGACAAATTGCGTGGAAGTAGAAGTGGTTCCGCCTCGCTCACAAGCTCTGGATCAATGAGCGCTGTGTCAATTCCAAGGTCGCGCATGTGATCTGCTTCGTGAGTTGCCCGGTCCTGGGAGCCATGACCCGTGAAAACTTCCCAGATTGGGTGCGAGGATGTGGGAATTCCTAGGGAGCGCACTCCGGAAGCGGAATTGCGCAGCAGGGACAACATTCCAGGGGTTAACGTCTCGGCATTACTCGATGTGCAGTGCGAAGTAAAACGTGCGAGCCATGTCAGACCAGAGAGTGGAAGCCGTGGGGACAGTGCAAAAGCGCCGTCTCGGGCAAGGAGTGATCTGATTCCTTGTCCGACCATGCCGGGTGCGGCGAAAGGAGTCGCATGGCTAACAACAATGTGACCGGCGTTTGCGCTGGAGGTTCCAAACTCGGGAGACCCAGAATCCACAACAAGTACAGACTGCCCTCGCAGTGCTGCGGCTACCGCAACTCCGATGATTCCACCACCGACGACTATGACATCGGCATCAAAATTAGACATGTTCAGACATGGACTCGACGGAGATGAACTCGACTAGGACTGTAATGTCGGGGCCCATTCGCCCGCCTGATCGAGTGCGTTTGAGAGGAGTTCGGCGGTTTCTGCATTGATGGCTGCAAGTGGTGACCGGGGCGCGCCAACAATGAGCCCTCGCAGTGCCATTCCCGCTTTAACCTTGGCGTTGTAATCGCCGGACTCTATGAACCTCAAAGTGGGAAGAATCTGTGAATACACGGTGGAACGTTTATCTGCATCCAACATTGCAACGTGAGCGGCAGGGAGCAGGTTTGCAATTCCGCCAATCCAACAATTGACGCCACTTTCTAGGAAAGAAATTGAGTCAACGTCAGCACCACAAATGATTATCAAGGCCGAACCAAAGTCCGCGGTGAGCCATCCAATGCGAGAAAGATCACCTGAGGCTTCTTTGATGCCGACCACCAAGTCAAGGGGAGTCACTTGTTCAAGAACCTCGTGAGAGAATGAAACACCGGTACGTGCTGGGTAGTCATAAAGAACAGTGGGGAGATCAACTGCTCCCACGACCGTCATGACATGTGATGCCAACTCATTCGGAGTGGGGAGGCAGTAGGAGGGTGCTGCCAACATCAGACCAGAAACTCCCGCACGTTTAGCCAGCACGGCTTGATCTATGGCCTCATGGGTGGACATCCCGCCGACTCCGGCAAGGACTGGGACGGCGCCATCGACTTCGGAGACAATCACCTGCATGACATGGCGGCGCTCATCAAAGCTCAGGGCGTAGCCCTCACCGGTGGTTCCCGCCGCAACCAAGCCATGGACGCCAGATGCCAGCATGACGTGGACAGCCTTGCGGAGTGTCTCGGTGTCAACTGCGCCCGTTGGGTCAAATGGTGTGACGAGGGGAACGTAGATTCCTTGTGGCGAAAGTGGCATCGCTCCAGCATAGTTCACGCTGAGGTCTTCGGAGGTTACTCCGCGGAACTCAATTCAGGTTCCACTTCAATCTCATTAGTAACCACCCGAACGCATTTGAACAGCAATGCGCCGATGACCGCCGCTAATCCCAGTGAGCCGGCAATGCTAAAAGCGATTACGGCGCCGGCTCCGCTGATGAGTGGTCCGGCGAGTGCGAGGCCGATAGGACCAAACATGAGTGAGCCCATAGCGTCGTATGACGTAACGCGCGATAGGGATTCGCGCGGAACCTTGCGTTGTAGTGCGGTAATCCAGACAACATAAAAAATGTCCAAACCGATACCGAAAACAAATGCGGCGAGAGCCGCAATGAGTAGCGGCGCTTGGGCGGCAAGGACAAACATGAACATGGGGATGGACAGCGTGACCAACATGCCGAACAGCATGGGCCTGCGCGGATTAATTTTTCCACCGAGATATGCGCCGACAAGGAGACCAACTGATTGCGCGGACAGAATGACAGCCCAGCCGGATGCTCCGCCGTATATCTCAAGTGCAAGGACGGGCCCCATGACTTCTTCGGAGCCGCGCCAGACCATCACGATGACGGAGAACGCGGCCACGATCACCACGATCCATTTGTAGCTCGTGAAAACTTTCCAACCGTGGACCAAGCCTTCCAGCATCGAATCCGTTGATGTTGATGGTTTGGACACTTCTCTGAAACTAAAAACCAGGAAACCGGCAACAAGAAAAGTGAGCGAGTCAACGGCAATGGCCCAGCCTGAACCCACGGTGGCAACCAGAATGCCGCCGAGAGCGCTGCCTCCAATGAGCCCACCATTTTGAGCGACAGCGACGTATCCGTTGGCAGATTGCAAGTGTTCGTCTGGAACAACTTCCGGTGGCAATGCGCTCATTGCCGGGTACCAGAAAGCAGCAAGAGTTCCATTGACCACACCAAGGAGAGCCAAAAGTGGCACTGTCGCATTCCCAGTCAGAAATAACACTGCAATGGTCATGACAGAAATGCTCATGATCATGTCGGCGATACCAATAACCCGTGCTCGACCCAATTTGTCGGCCAGTACGCCACCGATGGGAAGCATGATCACAAGTGGTACTGCTTGTGCGGCCAACACAATACTGAGAGATGTCGGTGTGGTGCCGGGTAAGTGCAAAACGCCAAATGCCAAAGCAATCGGTGCAATACCGTTGCCAATATTGCTAATGGTGCGAGAAACAATCAGTTTCTTGAAATGCTGCGTGCGCCACAGCGTTGACACGATTCCTCAACTTTACATTTTTCTGGGACCGGTCTAGTGCCGCCGGCCAAGAGCATAAAGATTCTCCTTTACTGCTCCAAAGTCAAATCAGGCGCGATAACAAATTGGTCTAGTTCATGCGATGCGGCTGAATAGCATCGGCAGGAATGTGACCAAAGCGGCCTGCTTGGAAGTCTTCCATCGCCTCGATGACTTCAGCTTTAGTGCTCATGACAAACGGTCCGTATTGAAACACTGGTTGGCGCAGTGGGACTCCACCAATGAGGAACACATCGAAGTTGGGGGAGCGTGACTCTTGTGAGTCTGCTGCGCGCAGCTTCACGGTGTCACCATCTACCAGTACCGCCATTTGCCCGGTGGACACGGGGCGCAGGTCACCTCCCACGAAACCCGAACCCGACAGGACATATGCCAGCGCATTGAAATCAGTGCGCCACGGAATTTCAACTTCGGCTCCAGGTGCCACGGTGACGTGCGTGATGGCAAGCGGCGTGTGGGAAATACCGGGTCCGGCAAATGAATCAACTGTTCCGGCTAGAACTCGAACGAGTGCTCCACCATCGGTGCTGGACACCATGGTGGAGTCCAAGCCCTGCAAGTCTTGATACTGCGGTGCAATGCGTTTTTTGTCTTTGGGCAGGTTAATCCACAGCTGTACGCCGTGAAATAGGCCACCAGAAACAACTAGGTGCTCGGGCGGAGTCTCAATGTGCAGAATTCCATCACCAGCGGTCATGTACTGCGTGCCACCTGAGTCGATCACGCCGCCTCCGCCGTTGGAGTCTTGGTGCAGGAACTGGCCATCGATTAGATATGTGAAAGTTTCGAAGCCACGGTGTGGGTGCCAAGGAGTTCCTTTGGGTTCACCCGGCGCATATTCCACCTCACCCATTTGATCCATGTGGATGAATGGGTCGAGGTCATTTTGGTCGATCATGGCAAATGCCCGGCGAACGGGGAATCCTTCACCCTCATGTCCCTGGGGTGCAGTTGTTACCCGCTTGACCGAGCGCGGGCGTGCGTCCAGAGGCACGGTGAATCGAGGAAGGGTTAACGTGTCGGCGGTCACGGCAGGCATGTGGTCTCCATTCGCTGAAAGTATTAATAGTTTAACATTCAACCAGTGATCGAGCAACCTCAACCTTTGTGCTGCATTGCCCCGGTGTCGAGCCCATCGAGAGCAGCATTTCGCTTGGAGTGCGCATTGGTTCGAGACTTATCGGGGTGCTCGGCGAGAAGTGCAATGATTTCCGGGAAATCAAAACCAGGACTGTTTGCATATAACTGCGAATAAACCCAATCCACAAATTCAAAATCCTCATGGGAGTCCACCGTCCAGCGCAAGTCCGAATAGTCCGGGCTTCCAGAAAAATTCTTAACGTCGAACTCATCAGGTCGGCGATAAACGCCCAGTGTCACGTGCTCGCGTTCTGCAGGATCAGTGGAACTTTTATCAATGGCCAATAACGCGGATGCACGAACAACTTCAACATCAACACCATCGGGAAAACTGGGGACCAGTGTGTTGGAAATGTAGTCGACATCAGATTCAAAAAAACTACTAACGACTGCGTCGATAACTTCGGGTGACATCAGTGGACAGTCGGCCGTGATGCGCACGACAACATCAGCCTGTGTCACATTGATCGCACCAACGAATCGGGCGAGGACATCGCTCTCACTACCGCGATAAACATCAACACCCAGAGATTCACATAACGCAACAATCGGATCATCACCCGACAAATCTGTTGTCGCCACAATGATGCGAGTGAGGGTCTGCGCCCGCAACACGCGTTCAAGTTGACGCTGCAGCATTGGTGCCCCAGCAAGTGGCTGCATAACCTTGCCGGGCATCCGAGTTGAACCCATGCGAGCTTGAACAATGGCGATAACGCTTAACTCGCTCATGGCAGGCTCACGATCCATGACGACAGCCTTCCACAGACTCCGGCTCAACAGCTCAATAAGGTAATTCCATCACGAAATGTCAAACTTTCGACCTCTATCGGTCCCGAGCGTGCCAGCTCACTGTTTCAGCCATCAAAGGATTGAAACACTCAATGTTTTGATGGCCTTTTTACCCCTTGTTCAAGTGAGTGTGCGTTTTAGGAACTGCGAGACCTTCTTGATCGAGTCGTTCCATTCCCCATACATGTAGTGCTTGGCGCCTGGATACTCAACAAGGGTTGCATCTTTTCCATTGCGTTGGAGGGCTTTATGTGTTGCCCGTGCCCAATTAATGTCACAACTTTCATCCTTGGTGCCGTGAATCATCAGGACGGGTTCTGTGATTCGGGAAAAGAAATAGCGGCTGGACATGTCGCGCCAAACGGATGGGTTGTCCTTGGGGGTGCCATAGGCCTTCAGTATTTGATTTCCAATTGGATAGTCGTTGCGCTGCCATTTGTTGAAGTTATCTGCTGCGCGAGTACTCGTGGATGCATAGGTAATGGCGGAGTCAAACACTCCCGGTTTAAGCACCAACGCTTGAAAAGCAACACCCCCACCCATTGATCTGCCGAGTAGTGCGACCTTGTTCTTATCAAGATAAGAAAGCTGTGAGTCTTTCACAGCGAGTGCTGCGCCAATGACATCCTCGGCATAGCCCAAACGCATGGACACATCACTGTTGGGATCCTTGTCAGAACCGGCATGATTGCGGTAATCAACATGCAGGGCAACATAATCATTATTGCCAAGCCAGTCTTGTTCGCGACGGAATCCTTGACCACTCCAATAATTCTTTGGATCGATATAGCCATGAGCAAGAACGACCACGGGGAATGGACCTTTGCCCCGAGGTTTGATCATGATTCCTGTGATGGTGAGGCCGCCGGATTCATAGGAAATTTTATGTCTTGTGTAGTTGGGGGCCGAGCCAATGACTTTTCCAACGGTGAGGTCGGTTCCTGTGAATTCTCGTTGCATTGCGTCGGGTATTGATCCGGTTGCGATGGTCTTGGTCGCAACAGTGTTTGCATGTGAGGACTGTGACAGTGCAGTGGTGAATGATGCAACTGTCATGGTTGCCAGCATGATTGATATCAATTGTCGCGGTGAGGCAAGTGTTTGCACACTCCGAGACTAATTCGATTTGCTAAATAGTGCACGGTGGATGGCAGTGCGCCCCCTGTGATCAACTCAATTCGCTGCCGACCCGGTGATGCACGCGAAAGAAGTTGTCAGGATCGTATTTCCGCTTGGCGCGCAATACGGCCGACGCGGGAAATACCGTGAAAACACGGGAGTTGGGTTAGTTGGAAAGTCTAGGCTCTCAGGTGGTGTGGGAGCACCTTGTAGGTGACCCAATGGGTTAGCCAGTCCGGTGCGGCCACCTTGAGTTTGTATTCGTTAATCGGATCGCCGTCATCGGGCATCCAGGTAATGATCGTTGAGCCTTCTCCAAGGTGAATGTCGCTGGCTGTTGACCATGCTGCCAAGCGAAGGAATGACCTTCTGCGGGCGTCGTCAGCGTTTAATGCTTTGTCATGGATCACAGCTCGAAATGTCACCGAGGTCGGACTCAGCCGGATAACGGGAATGCAACCGCGCACCTGATCGTCGACATAAAGTACAAACGAATCTGCTGGTTCCTAGACCACTTGACGTTGAACGAGATCTGCGAAGTGACCGGGTTGTGAGACAAGTTCTTCAAAGGTTCCCTGTTGGGCGACTCGGCCGCCTGCGATCACAATAATTCGGTCGGCGCCTTGGATGGTTGTGAGTCGGTGCGCGATCAGTATTCGGGTTAACCGCAGGTTTTCAAGGTGTTCAACAATGCTTCCTTGTGTGAGATTGTCCAGGGCGCTCGTGGCTTCATCGAGTATCAGCATGCGTGGGTTGCTCGCTAATGCCCGAGCGAGAAGAATCCGTTGGCGCTGACCGCCGGACACGGTGCCACCACCATCAACGACGGGTGTGTCAAGGCCCATGCCCATTGCGCGCACTTCGTCTGCGACACACGCCCACTCGAGTGCCTGCCAGATCTCTGTGCTGGTGAGGCCGCGGCCCATGTCGACATTGTCGCGAATAGGGCCTGGGAGAAGTGTTGATGATTGCAGCACGCTGCCCACTTGTCGGCGAAAGGAAGGGAGATCGAGCACAGCCAGGTCCTGGCCATCAACTGTGACGACCCCGGACTCCGGTTCCTCCAGGCCCAAAAGTATTCGCATGAGAGTGGTTTTGCCGCAGCCAGAGGGGCCAACAATTGCAACTTGTTCACCCGGGCTAATACTGAAACTCACACCATCAAGGACCGGCCGTGACCCCGATTCGTAACGGAAAACAATGTCGTTGAAAGTGACTCCACCACTGATCCGGCCTGGGTCAACACCATCATTGCCACCTTCGGGAATTGCCGCAAGCACGGGTTCCACCTTGCTGATCACGGCACGGCCATTGAACAGGGCACTTGCAGAGAATGCAGTGACAGCCAAGGTGGTTGTCGCGATGGCCACGGCTGCCTGTGCTGTGACGAAGTCACCGAATGTTGCACCAGTAGCACCGGTGACAGCCACGATCACCATGAGTCCGAGAACGGGCCAGGCACTGATGATCACCACTTGCACCATGGCAATCTGACGAACCGAAAGATCAGCACGAGTGAGTTTTGCCTGTAGAACCGCCCAACGCTTGAAAGCCCGCGACTCCGCACCTGACACCCGAAGTCGGTTGACCGCTTGCAGGGTTTCCAATAGGCGCCCCTGAGCTGCCGACTGAGCGGTAACTCGAGCGAGGGTCCGGCGGGCACTTTCGCGGGTGAGCCAGAGATTGACAAGCAATTGAATGGACAGCAAGAGGATGGCGGCGATCAGCAGCGGTGTGCTGGTGGTGGCGATGGCTGCAAGCCCACCAAGGATCGCAACCGTGTCAAGGAGCCCGACAATAATCGCATCGGGAACAGCGGTGGACGCCATCCCGACAGCTGAAGATTGCGTCATGCGTTCACCCATTGAGTATTTGTCATGCCACGTTGTGCGCAAGCGCATAATTCGATCCCAAACGGCACCGCTGGTGAGTGCGGTGCCTCGGACGCGAATTCGGAGTAGCGCGACGCTTCGCACGTATTGCCAAGAAACGCTTACAAGCAAAAGGATGAACAGGGTGAGTAATGCCGCAAGAACAGAGCGGATATCAGTGTTCGTAACCGCACCGGCAACCTTGCCCAGAATGAACGGGGTGAAAAAGGCGAGCGCCGCGAGACCCGCCGTAAGGATCGCGATCAGCGAGAGGTCCCGACCAGAGCGCCTGAATCCAAGTCGAAAAAGTGAACTCAAACCGAGTGAGGTGGAGGGAAGTATAGGAACAAATTCCCATGCTCTTCCGGTCAGTCGCTCACGCCACTCCTGGCTCAGGGGCTGCTGAACTCCAGGAAGTTGTGGATCGGTCACAGACCAACTGCGACCCTGCCAGGTGAGGGAGACGAAGTGGCCCTCGCGAGTCGCGGCGACGAGTGGTGGGCCGTCCTGGGTGAACCACAATGGGGCTAGGTCAATAGCGCGAGCGCGAGCACCGCACGCAGCACCCGCCGCCGTGAACGGGTCACGTCCGGTGAAGACATGGGCTTGTGCCCGATCACGGTCGGTTTCATCGATTGCCAACCCCGACGACTCCACTGTGGTGAATGCTGCAGCCAGCGCTGCAGAACTCGTATCGCGCAGCACCCGAGGCCGAGCAATTGGTCCGACTACCGCACCTGCGAGAAGGTCAATTCCCTGAAGGGTTTCGGCTTGCGCGAGTTCCTGGGCCACGACCCGTCGCTCGATCGAGGAGAGATTCTGATCCGCATCAATTGCCCGAACCGCCTCCAAGGTAAGGCGAGCCATGAGGTCAAGTGATTGTGACCATCCTTGTGAATCTACGGGTTCTGGCGCGTGTCCAATCTGGCACCGAAGTCCACTGGTTAGCCATACGCCACGGGTAATAGGAACGGGAGCATCCAGCACACCCACCTGCGCATCACGCCACCCGCACATTGCGGCAGAGCCAGATGTCACCTTGAGCCAACCCAGCACTGAATGATTCGATGGGGGGACAGGCACTGCAATTGGCACGACAGCTTCACCGGGTGCCAAACGAAGTGATCCGAGTCCTTCCGGTGCGACTACTTTGGTTGCCCAGCCTCCATTGAGGGCGGCCTGACTCAGTGCATAGATCCAGTGATCAAAGGGACGGATAGCGCGGGGCTGATCGGTATCGGAGGTCGCATCAGGTTGTGGCACCGGTGCATCGAGTTCCTGCGCATCGAGCATTTCCGCGATCGTTGACTCCCGAAGGCTGGTGCCCTGTTGCGCTGTGACGAGTAGACGCGTCCGGGAATCGGTTATTGCGCACCCGGCCATGATGGCACCACTTCGCAGAGTGGTGATGGGAAGTCGACGTCCGTCGGCCAGTTCGGCAAACACGAGTAACTCACCGGTGAGTACTTCAAAGGTTTTTCCAGCGGCAGGATAGATGGCTGTGGCACCGGTGAATTCTTGGATTTGGGTTGGAGAGGTCATCCGGCATTTACCAACCGGGAATAGGCTCCCTGCTCGGCCACCAGAGATTCATGTGTTCCGCGCTCGACGACAACTCCCCGCTCGAGCACCACAATTTCATCGCTGTCACGAATAGTGGACAATCGATGCGCGATCACCAGGCAAGTGATTCCGCGCCGCCGAATAGCTTGATCAATGAGTGCCTCGGTTGGTGGGTCGAGTGCACTCGTTGCTTCATCGAGGACAAGAATTCTTGGATTGCGGGCCAATGCGCGCGCAATTTCCAGCCGTTGGCGCTGGCCACCGGACAGATCCGAACCACCCTCGGAGAGCACAGCTTCCAATCCACCCGGTCGCGCTGCGACATCTTTAGCTAACTGGGCGTCCTCGAGTGCCTTGTGAACATCGGTGTCACGAATATTTGGATCCCAAAGTGTGACGTTGTCTCTGATTGAACCTGAAAAAATGGTGACATCTTGGTCAACGAGCGCGATTCCATCGGTCAGCACCACGGGTGCATGTTTGTGCCGTGGGAGTCCGTCCACGAGGATCTCGCCTCCCCATGGTTGATATAAGCCGGTGACCAGTCGAGAGATGGTCGACTTTCCGCAGCCGGATGGACCTACCAGAGCAACGCGTCCACCCGGTTGAAGGTGCAGATCCAGATCGGTGAGGATCGGCGGAGCGAGACGGCTGTAGCCGAAGGTGACATTGCTGGCACGAATTTCCCCGATCAGAGCACCAGGTGCATCAACTTCAGTATTTGACTGGCGATCGTTGTCAACGTCAGACGGTTCACCGTCATCAAGGGGCGCTTGCAGGATGTCATCAATTTGATCAAGTGTTGGCCGCAGGAGTTGAACTTGTCCCATAAGCCCGGTGAGTTGGGCGAGCGGGCCAATCATGACACCGGCGATTGCTAACACTGCAAGAAGTGATCCTGGTTCGATCTGGCCATTAACAATCTGTAACAGGGCCATCCCGGTAATTGCGATGGTGGCAAAGCCGGTGAGAAATGTTGGAATTGCGTCGACAACGAGCATTCGTAAATTGACGCGCTGCTCTGATTCCACTTGCCTGTTGATCGCGGCAACACCTCGCGCAATGATCGCATCTTCTGAGCCAGCTGCCTTAACGGATTCAATCTGTGACAATGCTGATGCCATGGTGGAGCCAGCCTCAATCGTGTCTACCAGAACTTTCGCAGCTTCGTCCTTAGCCTTGAGGAGGGAGATGTGAAGTGCAATGCCGGTAAGAATGACAATGACAATGGCTGTGAGACCAATCAGTGGATCAATAATGACTAAAGCAATCGCTGCGACGATACCCGTAATCGCTGCGACACCAACATTTAAAGCGAGTGTCGAGACACTCACACTGAGGGCATCAATGATCAGAGCGCGTTGAGCAATGGATGCTGCACCGCGTTGGGCGTGAAATGCTGCGGGGAGTCTGAGTAATCGGTCCACAACACTCGCGGTCATGCGCACGGTGATTCGCGTGGAAAGTCGAATACTCAAAATACCTTGGATTATGTACAACACAGTTTGCACCCCAAGGGCAACGATCAATCCCGTGACTGTGGCCGCGGCTGCCAGCCCAGCGAGATTGTTCAAGCCATTACCAAACAGGGTCATGAGCGCTGGCGTCAGCAGGGTTGGAACCAAGAGAAGGAGCCCAACAATTGCTGCGGCCAACATGGCGGAACCGACTGTGCCGGCTGAGGCGAAAAGTCGACCTAGAACGCCAGCACGTTTCCCGCCCGGCTCGAATTCATCACCCGGCTGTAGCGAAAGAACAACCCCGGTGAAGGAAGTATCGAATTCTTCGTCGGGACACTTGCGGGGGCCGCCGCCGGGGTCATTGAGATACCAACCTCCCGGGTACCAACCTTCCACCACTAGGTAGTGGTAGAACTTCCAGTGGATCACTAAAGGAAAGGGGAGGTTCTTGAGTTCTTCGGGTTCTCGTTTTACCGCCCGGGTTTTCAGGCCGTAATTGCGGGCCGCCACCAAAATATTTCTAGCGGTAGCACCATCGCGGGAGACACCGCATGCTGCGCGCAATTCATCGAGGTCCACAAATCTGCCGTTTCGGGCTAAGACCATGCCCAAGCTTGCGGCTCCGCACTCAGTTGCTTCCATCTGCAGGATTGAGGGCACCTTGACGCGGTGGCGCGAGCGGGGTTTTTGTTCCGCTGTTGCGGGTGCAATCGTGGTTGACATGTCAGGGTTAACCGACGTTGACGAGTTCGCGCAGGACTGTGGATTCAGACTCAATGATCTCTACGGTGACTTGCGCCCCGGGAGTTATCATTTCGTCGATTGCAATGGAGACATATATATAGGTGTCTGCAGGGTTCAGAGTCAGACTCGTGAGGGCGGCTGCTCGATCAGAGGGTAATGGTGTTTCAGATACAGCCGACACGGTGCCACTCACCGCGAAGTTAGCACCAAGAACCTGTGCACTCTGGCCAACCTGCACTCCACTTGATGCACCTTGTGGCACGGGAACAAAGACGTGAGTATCGCTTCCTGTCGGCAGGATCGTGAGCACCGCCGCTCCACCGGAAAGCACTTGCCCTTGGGAAGCAAGGATTTGCCAGATGGTTCCGTCGGCTGGTGCCGTGAGGGTAACTGTCGCGCCGTCGGCGCCAGTTCCTTCCGCGAGGAGTGTTCCTTGGCGCACTTCAATTCCTTCAGTGACTTCCATCCTGTTGAGAACGAATTCATCGATGGTCCCCACCGTCACCACGCCCGACTCGGCCACAGCACGACCCGTTGTCGTCACAGAGGTGACCTGGGGCGTGCCAGCCGCATAAATAATTGCTGCGAACAATACGCCTGCAACACCCGCAATTGCTATCCAGATTTTCGGTGAGGTGATGGGAAGTAGGTTGTCAATCTGTTTGGGAATGTCTATCTGAGCGAGAGCCTTGGCGCGAAATAGGTGCGATGAAGGTGTTGATGCGTCTGTGGGTTTTTCCTCAACCACCTCGAAAATAGCATCGAGAACATCGGATCGTCGTCGACCACTCTCTGGTGGGGATCCGGGAGTCTCCATGAGCCTTAGCCTACTTTCAGCGGTTTGTGGTTCTTGTGAGGTAGAGGAGATTGCCCTAGTGCGGCCTGCGGGTCGAGCCCCAACTTTCCCAGGGTTGTGATCAGTTCCGCCGACAACTCCGATCAGTTCTTAGCCGGTGACGTCGGGTACGTCCTTTGCCTCCATCTCTTCAGGGTTCATGACATTACTCTAACGACATCACGAATGAACCTGCCGTGAAAAGACTCGGTGGTGAAGGTGGGAAGTCGATCTCGCGGGAG
>JAFMDS010000018.1 GCA_017857175.1 Candidatus Nanopelagicales bacterium
TGGAGTCGACTGTGGTCTGATGTCGGGGTAGTGGGCGAACGGGGAGCCCAATCAGTAGCGGCAGGATCCTTCATTGGAACAAAGTTCTTTCCGCAGGCTCAACTCAATGTTGTGGACACCATGCTTGCGCAGTCAGGCTCGGGACCGGCAATCATTTCAATCTCTGAAAATGCATCTCGGCAGGTGGTGTCATGGGAGGAATTGCGAGATCAGGTCGCTGCAGTGGCAGCCGCTTTGCGGGCAGCGGGCTTAACGTCTGAATCCCGAGTGGCTGCGTGGACTCCCAATCTCGCGCAGACCATGATTTTTGCGCTGGGTGCTCTTGCCATTGGCGCGCAGGTCTGCACAGCCTCTCCTGATTTTGGGCCAAAAGCCCTCATAGATCGATTCGGTCAAGTGGAGCCGACCATTCTTCTTGCTGTTTCCGAGTATCGGTATGCAGGCAAAATCCACAATGTAGATGAAAAGTTGGCTGAAATTGTGAGTGGTCTTCCAACTGTTCGCGAAGTCATTGTGGTTGGTGAATCTATTCCAGAGGTGGGAATTAAGTGTCAAACGTGGGACCAATGGATTGCACCGCATCTTGGTGAACCTTTAATCACCACACCACTTGAATTTTCCCATCCGGGTTTCATCTTGTTTTCAAGTGGAACCACGGGCAAACCAAAATGCATTGTTCATTCGGCAGCGGGGATCATGCTCAAAGTCATGAGCGAACAGGTCCACCACATGGGAGTCCAGCCCGAGGACAGAGTCCTTTACGTCACGACATGTGGCTGGATGCTGTGGAACTGGCTACTTTTCACCTTGGCCCGCAAAGCTACCGTCGTTCTCTATGACGGCAATGTCATGTATCCAGATATTTCTAGGATTTATCAACTGGCCCAGGATGAAAAGTTGAATTTCATGGGGCTCTCCGCGAAATTCATTGATTCGACTGTGAAGTCGGGCTTCTCACCAAAGAGCCTTGGTGACTACCCGCTTCTGCGGACAATTGCGTCCACGGGCTCGCCATTAAGCCCAGCCGGATTTGATTTTGTTTACTCTGATATCAAGCATGATGTGCATTTATCGTCCATGTCCGGTGGCACCGATATCTGTGGTTGCTTCGTGTTGGGAGTTCCGACACTCGCGGTTATGCACGGGGAAATTCAAGCGCCCGCGTTGGGAATGGATGTCGCCGTTTTTGACGACGAAGGCAATGAGGCTCCAGTTGGCATAAAGGGCGAGTTGGTATGCAGAAATTCATTTCCTTCGGTACCTCTTGGCTTTCTTGGGCCAGATGGTGACCAGAAATTTCATTCGGCCTACTTTGACCGCTTTCCAGAAACCTGGGCTCACGGTGACTTTATTGAGCGCAGGCCCTCTGGCGGATTGGTCATTCACGGTCGCTCCGATGCAACTCTGAATTCCCAGGGTGTGCGCATTGGCACCGCTGAAATCTATGGTGTTGTTGAAGAGTTGACGCAGGTATCTGAATCGCTTGCGGTGGCTCGGAAAGTTGATGGTGACACCGAAATTGTTCTTTTTGTGGTGCTTACTGGGTCGATGGATCTCAGTGAAGAGCTTTGTGAATCAATCCGAATTGCGCTGCGCACCAAGGCAAGTCCGCGACATGTTCCCAAACTTATCGTGCAAGCGCCAGGCTTGCCACGAACAAAGACCGGCAAACTAGCCGAGCTGGCCGTCACCGACGTGATCAATGGTGAAATTGTTCGTAACACGACTGCATTGGAAAACCCTGAATCCATTGATTGGTTCAAAAACTGGGCGCAGAATCTCTGAGTGGGCGTTAACTCAGAAATTTATTGACCACGAATTCACGTGCGCCGGCGATATCAGGGCTCAGGAATCGATCAGGGCCCGGTCCTTGGCTGTATGCACGTAACTCAGTTATTGACTGTGAAATTCTTTTCGATGACTCAAGTGGTGCGCGCAATTCGATGGCGCGAGCGGCGGTCATGATTTCAATGGCAATAATGGACGTCAGATTAGCCACAGCACTGCGAAGTTTCCTGGCCGCATGCCAGCCCATGGAGACGTGGTCCTCTTGCATGGCCGAGCTGGGAATTGAATCCACGCTCGCTGGCACGGCGAGACGTTTCATGTCGCTCACTAAAGCTGCTTGCGTGTATTGGGCGATCATTAGGCCCGAGTCCACGCCAGGGTCGTCAGCCAAGAACGGTGGCAGTCCGTGATTGCGGGCCTTGTCCAGCATTCGATCCGTGCGACGTTCGCAGATGGAACCGAGATCTGCGGCTGCGATAGCGAGGAAATCGAGGACATAAGCAATAGGTGCACCATGAAAATTGCCATTGCTTGTTATCTCACCGCTGGGAAGAATCACTGGGTTGTCAATGCTTGACGCCAATTCGCGCTCAGCGACCATGCGAGCATGGGTGATGGTGTCGCGAACCGCACCTGTCACCTGTGGTGAGCATCGAAGGCTGTATGCATCTTGCACGCGATCATCACCTTGCTTGTGGCTTGCGACAATTCCCGAGTCTTGGAGTAGTTGGTAAATATTGGCTGCACTCGTAGCCTGACCTGGGTGCGGACGAAGTGGTGCATGCAGTTCCGGCCGAAATACCTGATCGGTGCCTAGGAGTCCTTCAATGCTCATGGCGGTGGCAAGATCGGCAGCCTCGCACAGTGACTCCAAGTCGCTGATGGCCATTATGAGCATGCCGAGCATGCCATCGGTTCCATTAATGAGGGCAAGGCCCTCTTTTTCGTGTAACTCGACAGGTGTGATGCCTGCGGATGCCAGAAGTTCAGGAACAGCCACTTCGGATCCTTCAGCATTTCGAGCTTGGCCCTCGCCCATGGCAACGAGTGCACAGTGGGCCAAAGGTGCTAAGTCTCCACTACAGCCAAGAGATCCAAATTCGTGGACAATTGGCGTAATGCCCGCATTTAAAATCGCGGCATAGGTGAGTGCGACGTCAGGCCGAACCCCGGTACGACCAGATGTGAGGGTTTTTAGGCGAAGGAACATGGTCGCGCGGACCACTTCGCGTTCAACCTCTGGCCCAATGCCTGCCGCGTGAGAACGAATAAGCGATTTTTGTAACTGCGTGCGCATGTCGGCGGGTATGTGTCGGTTGGCGAGGGCGCCAAATCCAGTCGAGACGCCATAGACAGGGTGGGGCGAGGCCGCAAGTTCCTCCACATGAATTCGAGTTTGTGCCATCGCATCGAGTGCCTCAGGAGAAATGGTGATCGCATAATTGTGGCGCGCAACATTGATCACATCGGTGAACGTTGGTGGCACGGTCGTCAGGGTGACTGTCTTGCCAGACTCGTTATTACTCATGTGATGACCTTAGGAGTTGACCGCCCCGAAAGACTCGTTGCACGGGTGATGTACCGGGGCTGTAGGCGAGGTAGTCGATAGATGGGCGGTCAAGGATCAAGAAATCCGCGCTCATCCCCGGCTCAATTCGCCCAACGTCATGGCGATCGAGGGCCTGTGCGCCGCCTGCGGTAGCCGCCCGAACCGCCTCGTCAACGCTCATATGCATTTCCCGAACTGCAAGAGCAATGCAGAACGGCATTGATGTGATGAATGAACTCCCCGGGTTGCAGTCAGTTGCAATGGCCACGGAGATCCCAGCTTCAAGAAATCTGCGGGCATCGGGGTAGGGGGACCGAGTGGAAAATTCGACACCGGGCAAAAGGGTTGCCACGATGTTGTTCTCTGCCATGACGGCAAGTTCCATATCGCTCATGAAAGTCAGGTGATCCACGCTGATGGCTCCACATGCGGCGGCAACCTCAATTCCCCCGAGTGACTCCAACTGATTGGCATGCAGTCGTACCTTTAGTCCGGCAGCTTTTCCCGCCAGTAACACTCGAGCGCTTTGCTCAGGCGTGAATGCACCGCGGTCGCAAAAAACATCAATCCATCGTGAAAATGGCGCACAGGCAGTGAGCATGTCGCCACACACAAGGTCAACATATGCATCAGGGTCAGATTTGAATTCGGCTGGAACCACGTGTGCGCCAAGAAATGTGGTCTCGCTCGTGAACTCTCGAGCGATGCGCAATGCCCGTTGCTCATCAGAAACAGTTAAGCCGTACCCGGATTTGATCTCCAGGGTTGTGATTCCTTGGGAGTGCATTTGGCCGACAAGTCGTTGCGCATTGGACCTCAGTTCAGCATCTGATGCTGCCCGAGTTGCAGTGACGGTGGATGCAATTCCGCCGGCCGAATATGAATCACCACTCATGCGGGCAGCAAAGTCAGCCGATCGGTCTCCCGCAAAAATGAGGTGGGCATGGGAGTCGACAAAACCTGGGAGGACAGCTCCACCATGTGCATCGATAATGTCATCGCATTGTGGTGCTTGATCCTCTGGCCCAATCCATGTAATTACGCCGTGGTCAAATGAGAATGCATACCTTTGAGCACGAGCGGGCAAATTGTCAGACTCACTGACGAGTTCGCCAATATTGCTCACTAGCGTGCTCATGTGTTACTCGTTTTCATGCGCATGTGATCCGTTCATATCCAATTCACTCATGGGGATACGAACACCTTTTTCCTCAGCCACGCCACACGCGAGGTCATATCCGGCATCGACATGACGGATAACTCCCATGCCTGGGTCGTTGGTCAGCACCCGACGAATTTTTTCGCCAGCAAGTTCGGTGCCATCGGCAACGGTGACCTGACCAGCATGTATGGATCGGCCGATGCCCACGCCACCGCCATGGTGGATTGAAACCCAGGATGCTCCCGAGGCGATATTGACCATTGCGTTGAGGAGTGGCCAGTCCGCGATTGCATCCGAGCCATCAAGCATCGATTCGGTTTCGCGGTAAGGAGATGCAACTGAACCGCAGTCCAGATGGTCACGGCCAATGACCAACGGCGCAGCCACCTCACCTGTAGCCACGAGCTCGTTGAACTTTTCGCCTGCTTTATCGCGTTCGCCGTAGCCGAGCCAACAAATGCGCGCGGGCAAACCCTGGAAAGCGACTCGATCCTGAGCCATGGTGATCCATCGACGTAGGTGATCGTTCTCGGGGAATAGTTCCAGGATTGCTTGGTCAGTGCGATAGATGTCCTTCTCTTCACCCGAGAGGGCAACCCACCGAAATGGCCCTTTACCCTCGCAGAAAAGTGGTCGAATATATGCGGGAATGAATCCAGGAAATGCGAATGCTCGATTGAAGCCACCTTTGCGGGCTTCATCGCGAATCGAATTGCCGTAATCGAAAACCTCGGCACCCTCATCGAGGAAACCAACCATTGCCTCAACGTGCTTAGCCATGGACTCTTGTGCGCGATCGGTGAATTCATCGGGTTTCTTGTCGGCGTAGTCACCGGCATCATCTATGTCGATGCCCTCGGGAATGTAACTCAGGGGGTCATGTGCTGACGTTTGATCGGTAACAATGTCAATGGGAACGCCGCGACGCAGCAGTTCGGGGTACAGAGTTGCTGCATTGCCTTCCAACCCAACGGAGAGTGGCTTTCTATTCTTCTTTGCATCAAGAACCAAATCCAAAGCGGTCTCAATATCAGGTGCCACAACGTCGAGATAGCGGTCCTTCACGCGCCGGTGAAGGCGTGAGGGATCGATATCAATCAAAAGACAGACCCCCTCACACATGGTGACGGCCAGTGGTTGAGCTCCACCCATTCCACCGCATCCAGCCGTGAGGGTCAAAGTTCCGGCGAGGGTACCTCCAAACTTCTTGTCCGCGATTGCTGCAAAAGTTTCATAGGTTCCCTGCAAGATTCCTTGGGTGCCGATATAGATCCATGAACCGGCGGTCATTTGGCCGTACATGGTCAAACCCAACTGCTCCAGTCGGCGAAACTCAGGCCACGTGGCCCAGTCGCCCACCAGATTCGAGTTAGCAATGAGTACTCGCGGTGCCCACTCGTGCGTTTGCATGATTCCAACAGGCCGACCCGACTGGACCAACATGGTTTCATCGGCTTTGAGCGTTTGCAGGCTCTTGATCATGGCATCAAAACTGCGCCAATCCCTCGCAGCTTTACCGGTGCCGCCATAAACAACCAATTTCTCCGGGTGCTCGGCCACGGTTGGGTCGAGGTTGTTCTGCAACATGCGCAGTGCTGCTTCTTGAGGCCAGCCCAAAGTCGAAAGTTTGGTACCGCGCTGCGCATGGATTTCTCGGGTGGGGTCAAACGTCGCAGTGATCAGTTCTGAGCTCATAGAAACATTGTTCTCCTTCCCCGACTCGATCTGTACGTTTCCATGGGAATGTAGTCTCGTATTCGAGACTTTATGCAAGACTTTGTCCGTGACTCAAGTGCCCGCGGCCGAAAAAACCATGCAGATTTTGTTGACCCTTGCCCGTGCAGCGGGTCCTATGTCAGCGACAAAGATTGCTAAGGAAACAGGAATTGCCCGTTCATCGCTCTATCACCTGCTCACGTCTATGGAGTCCCTTGGCTTCGTCGTACCTGTGGAACCCGCAGGTTGGGGCCTTGGGGCAAGTGCATTTGAGGTGGGCTCTGCATACCTTCGCCACGAACCCCTCGAGCATCAAGCGCGCCCAGTTATTTTGAGAGCGATCAAAGGGCTCGGCTTCATGGCCCCTGTTGTCGCTCACCTCGGAGTCCTGCGTGGTTCCGACACTTTGTACATTGCCAAAGAGTCAAGTAGCCCCAACATCACTCTGGTAACTGATATCGGTGTTCGGCTTCCAGCAGCGCTCACGGCATCGGGCAGAGCCATGTTGGCATTCCTGCCTCATGCCCAAGTTCGAGCCCTCTTTCCCAACGCGTCGGCTTTTACGAGTCGAACAGGAAAGGGTCCACAGACACTTCCTGAACTGCGCACGATTCTTGCAGGCGAGCGCCGTGCCGGGTATTCCAGTGAATCAGGGTTTGTCTCGCCTGAACACTCATCAGTGGCGAGCACGGCATTTGACCACCTTGGCCAACCTGTTGCGGCGATCGGTTTAACGTATCGGGATGGAACGCTAAATCACCGGGAACGAGATCAATTAATCGCCACTGTGAGAGACTCCGCAAACGCACTCACACAACGAATTGGTGGTCACAGGCCGTGAATGATGTGAACGATCTCCAGGCACAGTCAAGTGAAGATCCATCATGGCCGCGTGCGAATGCACTCTTGGGTCGCGACTCAGGAGCTCCAATTGCCATTATTGGAGTTCCAGCGTGTGAGACATCGATAAGTCCAACACGGGCGGACACAACTCCGGGAGCAGTCAGGGATGCTTTGCGGCGTTACTCCACTTTCAGTGCCACTCACGATATCGATCTCGAGAACCTCAATATTTTCGATGCAGGTGATGTCGAATCACCCGATCACGATGAAGGCGAAGCCCGAGTTGCCCAGGCTCTCGAATCCTTGAAAGAAAAGATTGTGATTGCCATTGGTGGCGATAACTCGATCACCTATTCGGTGGCAACTGCGCTTGCGGGTGAGTCCATCAAGCAATCAGGACTCATCACTTTTGATGCACACCATGATCTTCGCGATGGGATCAGCAATGGCTCGCCCGTGCGCCGTCTGGTGGAGGCTGGAATGCCGGGAGACAACATTGTGCAAGTGGGCATTGCTGACTTTTCCAACTCCGCCCACTATGCGCGCCGAGCTCAAGACATGGGCATCACGGTTATCCCACGAGCGGACTTCAATGCACGATCAATTGGATCGATTGTTGATCAAGCAATTGAAGTAGCGAGCCGAGGTGGCGGCCCTGTTCACGTGGACATTGATGTCGACGTTTGTGATCGATCGGTTGCTCCCGGTTGTCCTGCTGCCGCACCGGGCGGTCTTTCTGCCGATGAATTGCGACAAGTGTCATTTCTCATGGGAGCAGATTCGCGGGTGGGCTCAGTCGATTTCACCGAAGTGGATGCTCAGTCAGATAGCCCTGACGGCAGAACAGTGCGACTTGTTGCCCTGTGCATCCTGGAGTTTCTCTGCGGTGTGGCCAGCCGAGATCTATAGCTCAATTTTGCCCACAGGCATTCTGGTCTCAACCACTTCATTTCCAACTTTTTCCACTCGGTACGCCGCAGGTCCGGTGATTGGATCGATCTCATGGTCGGAATACACGGCCACGGCCTCGGTGTTTTCATAAAGAATTCCAATGCGATCATCAGTTGCGTACGTCAGAGGTAGCAACTCTTTGTGCACGAGGTCGTGCACGAGGGGACGTCGCTGTGCCTCTGAGTCGTAGTGCACGCCGTTGCCATAGGGGAGTAGAGCTAGACCATCGAGTGCTGGCCTGAGTTCTTTGCCAAAGGAATCCGTTGGTCCGCCAACGTGCCAACAAATAGAGCCAGCACTCACGCCGGCAAGGATGGTGCCCTGATCCCAAGCGTCATGCATGATTGCGTCGAGCCCATGAGCGCGCCAGACCGCGAGCAGGTTCACCACGCTTCCTCCACCCACCCACACAATGTCACTCTTACCAATCAGATCGGCGGGATTGTGGTTCGGCATCATGAATAAGGACAGATGATCAACATCACAAGGCACTCTCGACATGGCCGAGTACATGGTTGCTAGATATGCGGAGTCATCACCAGACGCGGTCATGATGAATGTCACTCTGGGGCGTTCCTTGCCCGTCAATTCCAAGGCTTTCAGCATAAGTCCGCCGGGCTCATGCCCGCCGGTGGTCTTGCGCTGAATGAAGCCTCCACTTGTGGCAAGAATTTTGCGTGACATGAAGGTAAGTAAATCATCGTTGAGGCCAAGTGCGCTGTTTGGTAACAGGTTTGGTCATCTGGGCGCACGTTCATTGAGCAATGAGTGAGCAGGAATCTTGATTCTTTAGCCGTTCATTCAATGCCCATAGCATGAAGGCGATCGAGGCGAGTGCGAGAAACGGCTGAATGGGTGCAAACCAGGTGACTGCCCCTGATGCTCCAATGGCAATGAGGACCAGTTTGTTGCAGACAGGGCAACCAACCGCAAAGAATGAGACGAACCCGCCAATAGTTCCCCACCGCGGTGCCGAGTCTTTTTCATCATCGTCTTCGGGTTTTGGGGATTCTGAGGGTTCACGTACGTAGGTTGCCATGAGCAGGCCGCCGAGAATTCCAGTGATAATTACTGTGGGATATGACCACCACGTGGTTTCAATCGAGCGACCAAAAATAGGGTTGGGGATGACGGCTGTGGGCAGTGCAATGATCACGGCGATGCCCAGTCCGAAAATCAACGCCGACCACCAGCGGCGAGCGCTCCAGGTTGACAGTGCTGCTCGCCACGTGCTGAAAGACGAGGTGAGACGCATGTTGCTACAATACCCCATGGGGTATATTCCCGACAGGTACGTTCATGATTTTGGAGGCATCACAGGCCATGTCACTGCCAAGTTTGCACAAACAGCCCGCATGGTTCGGAACGGTCATGGGCACGGGAGCAATCGCTATATTGTTCAACCTTCAGGCCGACGGATTCGATTCCACATTCCTTGAGGTCATTGCCATCGTCCTACTGTGGATTGCCAGCCTGGTAGCGATTGTGTTGTGGCCCAGGTACCTGAAGCGGCTACGTAGTAGGCATGAACTGCATGAGGAAGTTGGCGACCCAAACCACGGCGCAATGCTCGCGACCCTGCCCGCGGGCTTGCTTGTTTTAGCCATTGGGTGGGGCTCAATCGGTCCAAAGACGCTGCCCACCGGAGTCGCACTATGGATCGCAGGGATCCTTGTTGTTCTGGGAGCTTTCGTTTCTATCGGTTTCTCCGCCTACTGGGCCTCAACAATCAGTCGTCGGGAAGTGGGACTGGAGCGCGTTAATGGCGGATGGCTCATTCCTGTGGTCATGAACCTTCTGGCTCCTATTGCCGTTGTGCCATTCGTCCTACAGTTTCCAGAGCATGCGGCGCCACTGCTTGCAGTTGGCTTCGGATTTCTGGGCATAGGAGCCTTGCTCTTTCTCGCAATTTTCGCGTTACTCGTTATTCGGATTGCAACGCAGGTGCCACTACCTAGCGCTATGGCGCCTTCCCTCTGGATTCCGCTCGCTCCCGCAGGAGTATTTGGTGTTGCCCTCATTCGGTTGACGCAAGCCGCACAGGAAACTAATTTCGTGGGCGAGGATGCTGTCTTCATCGCGGCTGCAGTAGCGAGTATGGGAATTGGTTTCGGAATTTGGTGGGCCATTTTCGCGTTCGTTGATTTGCGTCGTTCCCACACGCATGGTGGGATTCCATTTCACTTGGGTTGGTGGGGATTCGTATTTCCGGTTGCGGCTATGGCACTGTCCATCTCACTTGTTGACCAACTCATAGACTCAGCGGACATCGTGGCGGTTCTCGCCTCAACCATTGCAATTGGCGTGTGGGGCTACGTAACGTTTCGCACGATTATTGCTGTAGTACGGCATCGCGCTGAGGTATAGGCAAGCCCCAGATCCAGATTCACCTCTGAAACTGCTGATGGGTACCATCAGAGTAGGTGCCTGCTGGCAGGTCAGCTGACGGCGCATCTATCCGGCTTGGCCCGGGTGAGTGCGAGGAAAAACAGTGTCGACATTCCCAGATTCAAATTCTCCTGAGCGTATGCATATCGCAGACCAGGCAACCATCGATGTGATTCTTAAATATGTCAATGAACGGCTGGTGCTCCCGGAGGCTCCCGTTGATGGTCTTGGCAACCGCGAAGAAATGAAGGCGGCCCTCGAGGGATTAATTGGTTCTGGACCCAAGGATCCGGCAGAAGTGCTTGGGATTTACGAGAAATACTTGGCTGACACAATCCTCTCGGCGGACAGCCCCCGATTCTTTGCCTTCATTCCTGCTGCGCCAACAAAAGCATCATTACTTTTTGACATGGTGGTGTCGGCGGCTTCACTTCAGGGCTGCTCGTGGCTCGAGGCGGCGGGTGCCGTTATGGCGGAGAACCAGGCGCTACGAATTATGGCTGATATTGCGGGAATGCCTGAGTCTGCCGGTGGCACATTTGTATCGGGCGGCAGCGCTGGAAACCTCTCGGCACTCGTTGTTGCGCGGGATACGGCTCGAAATAAAAAACGAGCCTCGGGGGAATCCTTGTATCCGCTGGCTGTTGTCGTGAGCGACCAGGCCCACTCATCGATTCAAAATGCACTCAATATTTTGGACATGCAAGCGGTGGTTGTTCCAACAGTTGATGGTCGCATGACTCACAGTGACCTTGATAAGGCTCTTGCAGGCCTTGATGTGAGCAATGTCGTGGCCATCGTGGCAACCGCAGGCACCACGAATGCAGGGATCGTCGACTCCATTGATGCAGCGGCCGATACCGCGACCAAATATGGATGGTGGTTGCACATTGACGGCGCCTACGGCGGTGCAGGAATGTTGGATCCAACAAAAAAGCCTCTCTATAAAGGCATTGAACTGGCTGATTCGATTGTCATGGATCCTCACAAATGGTGGTTTGCTCCATTTGATTCAGCGGCCCTGATTTATCGCAACCCACAATTGGCAAAATCAGTTCACACTCAAGATGCGTCGTATCTCGATGTCATTCACGCGGACGCAGAGACTGAATTCAATCCGAGTGACCTTGCCTACCATCTGACTCGACGTGCCCGAGGGATGGCGCTGTGGTTTTCACTTGCGGTCAATGGTCTGGATGCCTACCGAGACGCAGTGGTCAAGGGAAACCAATTGGCTCAGTATGCAGCGAAGCGAATCATTCGGCACCCGGATCTGGAATTGATTCGGGAACCTGATCTCTCAGTCGTGCTCTTTCGCCGCAATGGCTGGAACGCTGAGGATTACGAGCGTTGGACTCAAATGTTATTGGAGAAGCAAATTGCTTTTGTCACGTCAAGTGCATGGAATGGCGAAACGATAGGTCGACTCGTGTTCCTGCATCCAGCGACGACAACTGAAATGGTCGATCAAGTAATCGATACGTTAGAAACTATCGTCCTAGATTGAGTTTCTCAAGACCCTTCCACGAGAGTGGAAGTAGCCCTGCAGCAAGAGCAATCTTGAGAGCATCACCGATGAGGAATGGCGTCAGGCCGAGTGAAATCGCCGTTGCCCAACTTGCATCCAGTGACACTTTGAGCCACGAAACACCAACGGCGTAGATGGCAATGTTGCCAATGACCATGAGCGCTGTTGTTCGCAGTGGCGTCGTGGAGTTGCCGCGTTCTGCCAATTTACCCACAATGAAGGCAGCGAGAATGAATCCGAGAATGTAACCAAATGATGCGCCACCCCAGCCCGATGATCCCTCAGAGAACCAGGGAACTCCGAGAACGCCTGCAAGTGCATAAACGGTCATGGAGAGAACGCCTCGGAGTGAGCCAAGGGCGGCGCCCGTTAGGAGCACGGCGAATGTTTGAAGGGTCAGGGGCACGGGAGTGAAAGGCAGTGGAATAGCGATCTGCGCTGCGATACCGACGAATGCGGCTCCACCAAGTACGAGGGCGATTTGGGCAATCGCCGTCTTGGAAGCAAAATCAGCCAGGACACGTGGGGCGGGGGAGGCAAAAGCCATGATGGGATCCTTCACGGTTCATTTCTGGGGGAAATCCCCTGTTCGTGGGGGAAACACTACCCAATATTGACACCTCAGGTTACAGTTAGGCCAGTAATAGAGGGATCAACTGTCAGGTGGACCGTCTGAGCTGAATGTTTGTGAGACCGCTGGGGAAGGCGTCACTCACAACAGGAGGTCACAATGACAGTAGTTGCCTACGGTCGCGCAGGCTCAATTGATAGTCGTGGCGTGGTCTTTATTCATTCATGCCCAAAGGCGATCGCGCCACACGCGGAATGGGCACTTGCAAAAGTTTTTGGCTCGGACACCCCAATCATCTGGGGTGACCAACCTATTGAGCCCGGCTCACTGCGCGCCGAAATTATCTGGACAGGTGCGCAGGGTATGGGGGCCCAGCTAGCCAGTTCACTACTCGCCTTCAAGCAGGTGCGCTACGAAGTAACCGAGGACGCCTCAGCAGGCCATGAAGGTGAGCGCTTTGCGGCCACCCCAACATTGGGACTCTTCCGAGCAACCATTGGCCAGCACGGAGATGTCTTGGTCCACGAAGACAGACTCAGGAACCTCATCACCCAGAGTGATGCGACGGGCGAGTCAATGGAAAGTGAAATTAAACGACTATTGGGACAGCCCTGGGACCATGAACTTGAAGCATTCCGAATCGCACATGAAGGTTCAACGGTGCGCATTTTGCATCACGTTTCGTGACTTTGCCGCTCGTCCTTACAGAGGAATGTTTCCGTGATTGCCGCGCGCTCCGGGTGTTTCTAGGAGTACTTCGGCGACCGCTCGACGCGTCACCATGGGTTCAACAACTGAATCCACGACACCCATGTCGACCGCCCGCTTGATTCCACCGGAAATAACCTCGTGCTCTGCTGCCAATTCGAGTTCGACTTGTTCGCGGCTTTCCTCGGGAACTTCAGCGAGGCGGCGGCGATGCAAAATTCGAATTGCTGCGACAGAACCCATGACTGCAACTTCGGCATTTGGCCAGGCGAACACTTTGGTGGCACCAAGTGAAGATGAATTCATTGCAACAAATGCGCCGCCGTATGCCTTGCGGGTGACAACGGTGACGCGTGGTGTCACGCACTCGGCAAATGCGTGCAAAAGCTTCGCTCCGCGGCGAACAACACCTTCCCACTCTTGACCCAGGCCCGGTAAATAGCCAGGGACATCGACAATTACCACGAGGGGAACAGCAAATGAGTCACACATGCGCACAAAGCGTGCTGCTTTCTCTGCACTGGATGAGTCAAGACACCCACCAAGGCGTAACGGATTGTTTGCCACAATGCCAACGGTCCTGCCACCAAGGCGACCTAACCCAACAACAATGTTGGGTGCCCACTTGGCATGCAGTTCAACAAATGAATCAAGGTCAACAAATCCTTCGACGATTGGGTGAACGTCGTAGGCACGGCGTGATGACTCAGGGAGCAGTGCGCCAAGATCGCGGTCCTCGATGTCCTCCAGATTCAGTGAACCCTGGTGTCCGAGTAGATCAACGAGTGTTCTGCCATAGTCGATGGCCTCTGTTTCCGAATCGGTCGTGATATGCACGACTCCGCTGCGACGACCATGTGGTTCGGGACCTCCAAGGCGATCCATGTCGACATCTTCGCCGGTCACGGAGCGAACCACCTCGGGCCCAGTGACAAAGATGCGACCGGCCGGTCCAAGAACAACAATGTCGGTCAGGGCCGGGCCGTAGGCGGCGCCACCAGCGGCAGGTCCGAGTACAACAGAAATTTGTGGCACTTTGCCGGAAGCGCGAGTCATGGACAGAAATACACGACCAACGGCATCGAGGCTTGCGACACCTTCACGTAAGCGAGCTCCACCGGAATGCCAAATGCCAACGACAGGTGCTGAGTCGGCGAGTGCGCGGTCGTAGGCCGTGACTATTGCGCGACAGCCAGCCTCACCCATGGCGCCACCTTGAACGGTTGGGTCCGTACAAAAGGCTACGCAGTGAGTTCCCTGGGCGCGGCCAACGGCTGCGATGACTCCGCGATCATCAAGGGGCGTGATGGTGGTGAACTCACCGTCGTCAAAGAATTTTCCAAGTCGCACCAGAGGTGATCGTGGATCGAGCTCAGTTTCTGCGGTCATGTCAAACGCTCCTGAAAACAACGGCGACGTCATGTCCACCGAATCCGAATGAGTTATTAAGTGCGGCGATGTCCCCGCTAGGAAGGTCGGTTACTCCGGCTCCGCTCACGTTGAGATTGACCTCTGGGTCAAGGTCCACGAGGTTGAGAGTTGGCGGGGCTTTGCGGTCACGAAGTGCGAGCATGGTGTAAATCGATTCAATTGCTCCAGCACCGCCTAGCAGGTGGCCTGTCATCGATTTTGTGCCCGCGACATAGGCGCTGTCTGTTGCCGGGCCCAGTGCTCGGCGAATAGCGACGGCCTCAGCGATGTCACCTTGCGGGGTTGACGTTGCGTGGGCGTTGACGTGCACTATGTCGGTTGTTGAGAGGCTTGCATTGTCAAGTGCTGCCAGGATTGCCCTCGCGGCACCTGCGCCTTCTGGGTCTGGTTGGGCAATGTGGTGACCATCGCTGGTCAATCCGGCACCGGCATAGCGCCCAAGAATTTTGGCCCCGCGGGCCTTGGCAAACTCTTCGGATTCCAGCACAACAACTCCGGCGCCCTCGCCCATGACGAAACCGTCACGAGCAAGGTCATAAGGCCTTGATGCTGCTTCAGGGTCATCATTGCGCGTGGACAGGGCTCGCATTGCGGCAAAGCCCGCCATCGTGATGGGATGGATCGCGGCTTCAGCACCGCCTGCTACCACTACGTCGGCACGGCCGCTTTGAATCATGCGGGCTGCATAAGAAATAGCTTCGGCGCCGGATGCGCAGGCGCTCACGGGCGTGTGAACACCGGCGCGGGCTCCAATTTCGAGACCGACAATTGCCGCTGGGCCGTTGGGCATGATCATGGTGACCATGTGAGGAGATATGCGCGAAGGCCCGCGCTCCAGGAGAGTGTCATAAGCATTCAGAAGTGAGGTGACGCCGCCGATCCCCGTTGCGATCACTGTTCCCAAGCGATCGAGATCCATCTCAGGTGCGCCGGCTTGAGCCCACGCTTCACGTGCGGCAACGAGCGCCGCCTGCTGTGAACGATCCATGCGGCGTGATTCGACTCGGTCAAGTACATCAACAGGATTCACGGCCATGATGCCAGCGATTTTTGCATTTTGGTCGTCAACCCAGGCTTCAGGAATAACGCTGATGCCAGAGTGCCCGCCAAGTACTGCTTCCCAGTTGGACTCGACATCGCCACCAACCGGTGTTGTCATCCCCATTCCGGTGACTACTACTTCGCAGGACATGATTCCTCCAAGAAATTATTTGCTGAAATTTTGTGGGTACCGGTCATGAAACATGACCGGTACGCCCACTTATTTGTTATTTATCGGTGCAATCAGTTATGAATTGGCATTGATGAATGCGACTGCGTCGCCAACTGTGCGCAGGTTCTTTGCATCGTCATCAGAGATTTTCACGCCCCACTTGTCTTCGGCTGCCATAACAACCTCAACCATGGAGAGTGAATCGACATCGAGGTCATCGACAAATGCTTTATCGAGTTGAACATCTTCAACGGGCACACCTGCAACCTCATTGATGATCGCGGCAAAACCTACAAGTACATCTTCCTGGCTCATTGCTTTTCCTTTCGTTTGACTTTTTCGATTGTTGCCCAAGTGGGCTCCCACCGAGAGGTGGGTGGCTTAAGGGAGTTTTACTACCTGTGCTGCATAGACCAGTCCCGCTCCGAATCCAATCAGTAGTGCGGTGTCGCCTGAGTGCGCCTCACCGTTCTCCATCATGCGGTCCATTGCGAGTGGGATCGATGCTGCGGAGGTGTTGCCCGTTGTCACGATGTCGCGGGCAACGACAACGCTTTCGGGCAGTGCGAGTGCGCGAACGAGGGCATCAGTGATTCGGTTATTTGCCTGGTGGGGAATGAATACGTCGAGCTGCTCTGCCGTGATTCCCGCGGCTTCAAGGGCATCCTTTGTGGCTTTAACCATTTCGGTGACGGCCCAACGGAACACTTGCTGTCCCGCCATGGTGACCGTGGGATAGCCCAACGAGGGATCATCGCGGAAGGCGATACTTGAAGCGGTCATGTTGATGGCCTGCAATTGACTTCCATCACCACCCCACACCACAGGCGCGATCCCTGGTTGATCGCTGGGGCCAATGACTACTGCCCCAGCTCCGTCGGCGAAAAGGAAAGCGGTTCCGCGATCCGTGGGGTTAACGACATCGGATAATTTTTCGACACCTATGACGACCACATACTTGGCGCTGCCGCCACGGATCATGTCATTTGCCAGGGCCACTCCGTAACAAAAACCGGCACAGGCGGCCGATATGTCCATGGCCGCAGCACCACGTGCTCCGATGAGTTCGCCGACTTCTACTGCAGCCGATGGTGTTGGGTACGGGTGGCTAATGGTGGCAAGGAGCACCATGTCAACGTCACTTGGATCGATGCCTGCGCGCGCGATGGCCATCGATGCGGCTGACGTTGCCATAGTGACCACGGTCTCATCTTTTGAAGCGTGCCGGCGCTCGGTGATGCCAGAGCGTTCGCGAATCCATTCATCGGAGGAATCAATGCGCGTGCAAATTTCAGCGTTCGTGACAACATGTGAAGGTCGATAACTTCCCACCGAGAGAATTCGTGAGTATCGCGCCCCAGTTGGGCTCGCAAGTATTACAGATTCAGGCATAAATCGTTCCGATCAGATTTGTTCGAGTGGGTGTAGGCGAAGTAGAGGCTGGCCAGGCGCGACAGGATCGCCGTCCTCAGCGAGCCATTCGATAACGGTGCCCCCATGAGGTGCTGCAATGGGAATTTCCTCTCGCAGGGTTTTGATAATTCCGATCTGTGTGGTCGCAGGGACAACATCTCCGTCAACGAACTGCTGGGATCCCACGCGGAATGTTCCCTTTGCGGGGGCAATTACTAATCGCCAGGTGGGCGTCGAATCAATCACTGAATGAACTCCATGTTTCTCAATTAGTTTCCAGGCGGCGGGGAGGTCGTCGGGCGTTTTCAATGCGAGTGTTTCGACTCCAGGCATTGCACGCTTGGCAAGTCCTGTCAAAGTTCCTGCGGGTGGGATTTCAATCATTGCGGTAACGCCTAGGTCGAGCATCGTCTGCATGCAGAGATCCCACCGAACAGGTTGGGATACCTGCTGGACCAAACGTCGGATCACTTCGCGTCCGTCATGGACAACTTGCCCGTCTTTATTAGAAATTAATCGAATGCGTGGATCATGTGTAGTGATGGCGTTGCCAATTTTGCCCAGTACGGTGGTCGCTGGCGCCATATGTTCCGTGTGGAAGGCGCCGGCGACTTCAAGCGCGCGAACTCGGGCACCGTCAGGAGCGACGAAACTTGCCAGTTGCTCAATTGTTCCGGCAACCACGATCTGGCCTGAGCCATTCATGTTGGCGGGAGTGAGTCCTACTTCGCGTGCCGCTGCAACGACTTCGTCTGGGTCGCCGCCCAGGACGGCACTCATGCCGGTTTTGGTCACCGCCGCGGCATGTGCCATTGCTCTCCCGCGCTCGCGAACAAAAACCATGGCTTGCTCGGCGGTCATGACTCCAGCGCCAACGGCGGCGGTGATTTCACCAACGGAATGTCCGGCGCCGGCGCTTATGGATGCGTAGGCACCCGACGGGTGAGGGAACAGACTGAGCAAAGTGACAAGACCTGCGCCGACAATGAGCGGCTGGGCAACTGCTGTATCGCGGATCGTGTCAGCATCAGATCGGGTGCCATGTTCAATCAGGTCGATGCCGCTCACGAGTGAGAGCCACTCAAGTCGTTCAGCGACTCCAGGAACGTCAAGCCATGGAGTGAGGAAACCGGGGGACTGAGCACCCTGACCGGGCGCAACAACTACGAGCACTGCTCTAGCCTTCCGTAGGAAACCACAAGGGATCGGGGCGAAGCGCCCAATTAAATGGCCATTTCTTTGTAGGAATCCTACAAGTTCGGAGGTCATTGACCCTGCTGGGTGACAATAACCGTAGTTTCACGGTACTGCGCAATGAGACAACGGACAACAATGAGGAGCATGCGGACGAAATTCACTCACACTTGGACACCACAATGGACATTGGGACTCATGTCTGTCGGGGCTGTCGTGGCGCTCAGCCTCACATCATGTTCGGCCGAAGGAACCGGCGCGAGCGGCTTTTCATTGGTTTCACCAGGGAAACTCACGTGTGCGGTGCAGGCGGACTACCCACCATTTAGTTTCGTGGAGGGGGATCAGCGCGTGGGCTTCGAAGTAGACCTTTGTGCCGAGATTGCGCAAAAAATTGACGTAGAACCCGTGTTAGTGCCCACTGAATTCGCCGATCTCATTGATTCGGTGAGCTCTGATCAGAGTGACGTAATTCTTGGAAGCATGACCGCAACTGATGCGCGGTCGGAGCAAATCGATTTTGGCGATATCTATTACCGGTCCGCCGCTGACGTTTTTGTCAAATCGGATTCACCACTTTCGTCACCGACGAATCTCGATGGTGCGACCCTTGGCGTGAAAAAAGGAACGACATTTGCTGATGCAGCAGCGGCACTTCCAGGTGTCGGGTCGATCTCTGAATACGCTGAAAACCCTGACGTCATCCAAGCATTGGTCGCAGGGGAAGTTGAAGCAATTTTCGTGTCCGGTCTGTTTGTGTCTTACTACAAGAATTTGGGTCAACTTGATGCACGGGGCCTTGGCGTTCAAGTTATGACTGATTCAGCATCTACTGGGTTCAAGAAAAACAATACGGAATTATTAGACGCTGTTAACTCCGCGATCACAGAAATATCTGAAGATGGGACCTATGAGGAGTTGAGCCAAAAATGGTTTGGAATTCCTCAGGCGAATGAAATTGGCCAATAAAATCGGCATGGCGATTTAGATGCGAGGTCCTAGGCCACACACCATCGCAATGTGGAGAGCGAAAGCTTCGCGTGAATGTGTGGGGTCATATCCCGTGATTTGGGCGATTCGTTTAAGTCGGTAACGCACGGTATTGGGATGAACAAACATGACTCTTCCGGTTGCTTCTAGCGAGTGAGAGTTATCGAAGTATGCGGTCAAAGTTTCGATGAGAACCGATTCTTTTGCCAGGGGTTGGAAAATATTGTCGATGAGATCTGCACGGGCAGCCTGCTCCCCAAGGATTGCTCGCTCGGGCAGTAACTCGGAGACCGGAACAGGCCTGGTTGCCGTTGGCCATGAAGAAGCTGCATGAAAACCTGACACACATGCCCGAGCACTCGAACCAATTTCGTGGAGACCGCTAATGACATCTCCCACGACCACGGGACCAGGGCCAAAGTAGGGGGTCATAAGCCTGTGCGCATGGCCCGATTCCACGCCAGGGCCTCCGATGACAGTAAGCATGACCGAGCCCTGAGTTCCAGTGAGTAGTTCTAATGCATGACCATGGGCGGCTCTGCGCATAACGGATAGCGAGGCCTCGGCGTCAATTTCAGGAGGCGCACCTGCCATAACAAGCGCTGCACCAGTGCTCGACCAACCGAGTGCAGAGGCCTGACTCAGAATCTCGTTACTGACATCGTCGCGGATGAGTGCGTCGATCACAAGAGCTTCAAGCCGAGCATCCCAGGCTCCGCGAGCTTCGGCTGCTCGTGCGTACACTTCGGCAGCTGAAAATGCAATCTCTCGCGAATAACGCAGAATCGCCTCACGGAGCGGTGCTCGATCACCATCTAACGTGAAGTGCTCGATCGATTGTTCAACAACTGCGATCGTGGTTCGCACGAGATCAACGGTCTGTTCAAAAGTGATCGCACGAGCCAATTCCCGCGGAGCGGCTCCAAAAACATTTGATGTTAACGCTGAGGTGTCTTTTCCCTCGGCGAACCAATCGATGAACGCTTGGATACCTGCCTGAGCGACTTGGCCAACCCATGATCGTTCTTGCGCACCGAGTTCTCGATACCAGGGAAGCGATCGTTCCATTTCGGCCGCTGCCGCCGTTGCAAGTTCACCAGTTGCGTGAGCCAGTTGATGGGTAAGTTGCGAACTGCTCATGCCGTGGAACCAGACCTAGCCAATGTTGACGCCGATCACACTTCCCACCATGTAGGTGACACCCGCGGCTCCCACTCCCCAAAGGAGTTGGCGCATCGCACTGAAAATAATTCCGCGGCCGGAGTATTTGCCCACAAGACCACCAACCACGCACAGTGAAATGATTGCGAGGGCAATAGCGGTGAAGAAGGCCGTGGCACCCGAAAAGAGTGCGTAGGGAATAACTGCAACGCTGGCTCCAAGAGCGAAAGCAAGGAAACTTGAAATGGCGACTTTTATAGGGTTACCGAGTTCATCGGGATCGAGCCCCAGTTCCTCTCTGGCTAATGTATCGAGTGCCGTCTTGGGGTCGGACATAATCTGCTGCGATACCTCGCGTGCTTGTTCCTTGTTGAGGCCTTTCGCGCGGTAAATTAATTCGAGTTCTTTTGCTTCTTCTTCGGGTTTATCCCGTAATTCTTGGGCTTCCATTTCGATCTCGCGGCGGAATAGATCCCGTTGACTTGCAACGCTGACGTACTCACCTGCCGCCATGGAGAATGCACCGGCCAAAAGGCCTGCGAGCCCGGCAAAAAGCACGGTGCTGTTATCCAGTGACCCAGCAAGGCTGGCACCGGCGAAACCCATGACTAATGCGGTGTTGGAAACTAGACCATCGGAGACGCCGAAGATCGCGGCTCGAACGGAACCCGACTTGTCCACTTTGTGCCACTGCTCGGCTCCACTGCGATCTGTGGTGCGCGTGACTCCAGCCATCGGATTAGGCGTTCCCCGCATCATTTTGCGAAACACTTCAGCATGTTCGCGCTCGTCTTCAGACATGGTGGAGAGGGCTTCAGGTTCGTCGTCGTACATGCCAGCGTCGGCGCCTTCGTTTTCTTCCAACTGGCCCAAAACAGTGTTCAATCCAGCGGCTCTGGCACGGGCAACCATGGCTGCATCATTGGGATCCAGAGACGTTGGTGCGGGTGGAATGTCAACGCCGTACTCGGTGAGCTTCTCAATCCAGTGGGCCGCGTGGCGATCTTCGATCTCCGCGAGCTCGATTAAGGCTTGCTTGCGTTCTCCGGTTGTGGTTTCAGCCAGCGATCGATACAACAAAGACGCATTGCGTTCGGCGTTGAGGTACCTTAGAAATCTCTTGGGATCGCCTTTCATGCTTACCCAGATCCTTCTGTATTACCCGCATCAGCTGCAGCTGGATCATGCAACTGATAACGCTCAATGGCCTGTCGCACCAAATCAGAATCAACCTGACCGTGTTCGGCGAGGCAGGAGAGGGTCTGGACCGTGATTGATTCCGCATCGACCAGGAAGTGTCGTCGGAGTGCCCCTCGAGTGTCAGACATGCCCCAGCCGTCGGTGCCCAATGACGCGAATGGGGCATTGACCCAGGGTCGAATTTGGTCTTGGACGGTGCGCATGTAGTCCGAGACTGCGATGACGGGTCCCTCGCGGCCTTCCAGCTGCTCGGTGACATACGCGGTGCGTCGATCTTCCTGCGGGTACAAGAAGTTGTGCCGATCGACGGCAAGGCCGTCACGGCGGAGCTCATTCCACGAGGTTACGGACCAAATATCAGCAACAATTCCCCAGTCATCACGCAATAGTTCCTGGGCTTTGAGGGCCCACGGAACGGCAACGCCACTGGCCAAGATTTGAGCCTTGAGTCCAGGCCCGTGTCCCTCGTTGAGCAAGTACATTCCGCGCAAAATTCCATCGACATCAACATTGTCAGGCTGTGCAGGTTGAATGTAAGGCTCGTTGTAGATGGTCAGGTAGTAGTAGACATTCTCTGAGTCCTCGCCATACATGCGACGCAGGCCGTCTTTGACAATATGGCCGAGTTCGTATCCATAGGCAGGGTCATAGGAAACGACCGCGGGGTTAGTGCTCGCGAGAAGTATGGAGTGCCCATCTTCATGTTGTAGCCCTTCACCGTTGAGTGTTGTGCGGCCCGCTGTTGCGCCAAGGACAAACCCGCGAACCATTTGGTCACCAGCTGCCCAGAAAGCATCTCCCGTTCTTTGGAAGCCAAACATGGAGTAGAAGATGTAAATGGGAATCATTGGTTCACTATGTGTTGAATACGAGGAACCGACTGCGGTAAATGAAGCAACCGAACCAGCTTCATTGATGCCCTCATGAAGGATTTGACCTGTTTCTGATTCCTTGTAGGAGAGCATGAGTTCACGGTCAACAGAGGTGTATTGCTGACCATGTGGTGAATAGATCTTGAGTGTTGGAAAGAGTGAATCCATGCCGAAGGTTCGAGCTTCATCAGGGATGATCGGCACAATTCGGTGCCCAATGTTTTCATCCTTTACCAGGTCTTTGAGCAAGCGGACAAAGGCCATGGTCGTTGCTACGGACTGGTTACCTGACCCGCGATTAACTGCGTCGTAGACCTTGTCACCCGGAAGTACGAGGGGCGTGGATATTTGTTGACGCTCGGGCATTGAACCGCCCAGAGCCCGTCGACGTTCCATCATGTACGCGAGGTTTTCGTCCTCGAGTCCTGGGTTGTAGTAGGGGGGAAGGTAGGGGTCCTTCTCCAACTCGGCATCGGTGATAGGGATGTGGAGGCGATCCCTAAATTCCTTGAGATCCTCGAGAGATAGCTTTTTCATTTGGTGTGTTGAATTTCGTGCTTCAAAACTCGAACCCAAAGTCCAGCCCTTGATTGTCTTGGCCAAGATCAACGTTGGTTGACCCTTTGTTTCCGTCGCAGCTTTGTAGGCGGCATACATCTTGCGGTAATCGTGACCGCCACGAGAAAGGCTCCAGATGTCGTCATCGCTCCAACTTTCAACAAGTTTCGCTGTCCGCGGGTCTCTGCCAAAAAAGTGCTCACGAATAAATGCGCCATCTTCTGCTTTATATGTTTGAAAGTCACCGTCGTGCGTGGTGTTCATCAGATTGACCAATGCACCGTCACGGTCAGCGGCGAGAAGTTCATCCCACTGGCGACCCCAAATCACCTTGATGACATTCCACCCGGCACCGCGGAAGAGGGATTCAAGCTCTTGGATTACTTTGCCGTTTCCACGAACAGGACCATCGAGACGCTGAAGGTTTGCATTTACCACGAAGATTAAGTTGTCGAGTTCCTCGCGAGCGGCGAGGCCAATCGCGCCTACGGCATCGACCTCATCCATTTCACCGTCGCCGAGAAATGCCCATACCTTTTGACCGGAAGTGTCCTTGATTCCGCGATTGTGCAGGTATTTGTTAAAACGGGCTTGGTAAATCGCGTTGAGTGGCCCAATGCCCATGCTCACGGTGGGGAACTGCCAGAACCACGGCATCAATCTTGGATGCGGGTAGGAGGGTAGCCCGCCTGCGCGGTGGGATAACTCTTGACGGAACCCATCCATTTGTGCCTCGGTCAACCGACCCTCAACAAATGCGCGGGCATAGATCCCGGGGGATGCATGTCCTTGGAAAAAGATTTGGTCTGCGCCACCCGGATGGTTCGGGCCTTTGAAAAAGTGGTTAAAGCCAACTTCGTAGAGAGTCGCTGAACTGGCATAGGTGGAAATGTGTCCGCCCACAGAAATGCCAGGACGCTGAGCTCGGTGCACCATGATGGCTGCATTCCAACGAATCATTGCCCGAATGCGGCGCTCGACAAATTCATCACCAGGGAAAAAAGGTTCACGGTCAGGGGAAATGGAGTTGATGTAATCGGTGCTGCGCAAACTGGGGACTCCGACATTTTGTTCGGCAGCGCGACGCAGGAGTGAAAGCATGAGATAGCGAGCTCGGTAGTTGCCACCCGCCTGCACCATGTTGTCGAATGATTCAAGCCATTCTTGGGTTTCCGATGGATCCACATCAACATACTGAGTGGGCAAGCCACCTGCCATTGCATTCCCTCGAGGGTCAGCCACAGTCGCTACCTTTCGCCTGTCACAAACGGGATCGCCGCTGGTGAGCATGTCGCTTTGTAAAGTGGGTTCTTTCCACTTCCTATCCTTGCGCATGCGGTGTTCGGTGTCACATTCGCCCACATGGAAAAGTCGCTTAGCGGGCATTTTGAGTCAGTTCGGCGGAAGTGCTTGCCAAATGACTAACTTTTGGGTGGACTAGTGCCTGAAAGTACGGCAGGTGGCCGTGCAGGGTGGGACTTAACAAAGGAGCGGCGTGAGCGCCTCAGCGCAACCAAGTGAAGGAACACAGCGGGCTGCGCGGTTAGCTCTTGAGTCGGGCCAGATTGTTCAAGAAATCGGCCATGACCATGATTGCGACGAAGACCTGCGTCAAGGTGTCGTAGACATCATCGGATCGGACATGGTGGACATTGACTTTGATGAGGTCGTGGAAGCGGTTCTCCTGTGGTTTCGCGAGGACGATGGTGACCTGACCGACGCTCTGGTCGATGCCATTATTTCTCTCGCTGACCAAGGTGTCGTGTGGCTGCTGACCCCCAAGCCAGGTCGCGATGGCCATGTCGAACCCGAAGACATCACCGAGGCTGCGCAGACTGCGGGGCTGCGGCAAACGAGCACGATCAGCGCCGGCACCAACTGGCAAGGAACTCGATTGGTGGCACCGAAAGCCAAGCGGTAGCCTTCGGCACATGTCGATACCTGTTGGAGAACTAGCCCCTGATTTCACCCTGGCAAATCAATACGGTGAAACCGTCACTCTGTCGGATTTCCGTGGGAAAAAGAATGTGGTCATCACGTTCTATCCATTTGCTTTCACTGGAATTTGCACGGGAGAATTGTGCACGATCAGGGACCGCAAGACTGACTTTATTAACGATGAAACTGAAGTGCTGAGCATCTCGTGCGATCCAACACCTTCACTCAAGGTTTTTTCCGAACAGGAGAACTTGACTCACAACCTGCTCAGTGATTTCTATCCCCACGGTGCGGTGTCTCAGGCTTATGGCGCATTCCTCGAAGACAAAGGTTTTGCAACACGTGCGGCCTACGTCATCGACAAAGAAGGCGTTGTTCGTTGGGCCGTTGTTAACGGACCGGGCGAGGCTCGCAACGCCGATGATTACGCCGCTGCACTAGCGAATCTGGCTTAATCGGTTCGGGGAGTTTTTTCCGCATCGGTGACTTCGAGTGTCGTTGTAACCGGTGCCGTGTGCGGGTCCTCCCAAGTTGATGCTCGATTAATCTGATTGACGTGGGACACGATGCCGCCGATGAGTGCGATTTGGGCTGTCATGTCGGCGCCTCGCACGGCTTGGTGCGCCGCTGTCACCCCAATGCTTTCGGTTGGATCGTCTGTTGCCATGTTGTCCGCGGCCATTTCAATCAGGTCAGCGAGTGGTGACAATGCGGCGGCAGGAATTTGCGTTGTCGAGCTGCTGCGGGTTGCGGTGCGAAGGTCGTTTGCAATATTGAGAACGCGAGCGCTCATGACCTGGTTCGCTTGTAGTAACTCCTTGAGTTGCGCCATGTCTGAGCTGTGAATTCGCGGACTCCACTTGGAATGTTTGGATAGATCCTCGTATTGAGCAGCTAACCCCAGAACTTGGTTGCGCAACTCAACTGCCTGATCACTCCAGTTCTGAGTGGTCTCACGGGATGGGTTGTCTCGCAGGTCGCGGGCAATCTTGGCTAGCAACGTTGACAAATTGACTTGCACTCGAGCCAGGCCTGATGCCAGTTTCTGGGTATCTCGCGTTGGTGAAGCAAGGAATGAAGCAACGAGGGCGAACAGCGCACCGATCATGACACCCGTGAATCGCTCCAACGCCAACTCTGTTGTGAGGTGACTGCCCACAACCAAGATGACCGTGACGGCAAGGCTTGCTGCAACAGCGGGGGACTCGTCTGGATTGGAATATTGCATTAGGCGGGCCATGATGAAACTTAATGCGACAAGCAGAAGTATGACTATCGCGCCCGATCCAATGAATGAGACAATCACAAGCGCAACTGCAGCACCGACGAGGGCGCCCAATAATTGGATGAAGGTCTCTTTTGCCGCATGGTGAAATGTGACCCGCGTTGCAATCACTGCAGTAATTGCTGCGGGAACGGGTGAGGCATAGGGAATTGCATCGGAGACTAAATAGGCTGCGAATGCGGCAAGTGAAGTGAGGATGGCAAGACGGGTATAGGTCGTTGGTTTAAAGCTCTTGAGTCGAGCCACTCGGGTGCCGTCGGGGATACTCACATGATCAGTATCGCAAATGAAGAATTGCGACACCGCGTATCTGGGCTATTTCTACATTCGCATCATTTGGGTTGCCACAAGTTCGGCTTCCTGTTCGTCATGTGTCACGTGGATTGCTGGGATTTCTTGTGATCTGACAAGCCCCGCGATCTCCGTCGCCAGTCGAATCCGAGTGGTTGAGTCGAGTGCGCTAAACGGTTCATCAAAAAGAAGTACTTCGGGCTTGGGTGCAACTGCCCGAGCTAAAGCGACCCTGCCTGCCTGTCCACCGGAGAGTTCCCAGGTGCGGTTATTTCGCACGTGTGCCAGACCTACCCACTCAAGCAGTTCTGTTGCTCGAACGCGTGCCCTATCCCGACTAACTTTGTGTGCACGCAACCCGTAGGCGATGTTGTCAATGAGTGACAGGTGGGGGAAGAGGAGTGGGTCTTGAAAGACCAAGCCGATATTTCTCTTGTGAATAGGAAGCTCGTTCACCCTCGCACCATTGAGAAAGATGTCACCGCTCAAAACCGGTGTTATGCCAGCGATCGTGGCTAATAATGTTGACTTCCCGCATCCACTAGGGCCAAGGATTGCCAAAGTTTCACCGGGGGTCACCCTGAAATTAAACGGCTCGTGGAGCGGTTGTGAATCGGAATACCCGATCACCAAATTCGACGTACTGAGTCCTGAATCTGTCATGACACTGTGATTCTTCCCTGTGCTGAGAAACGATCAATGAACAACATTAGAGCGAGTGTCATTACAACCAAAATTGTGCTCAACACCGCAGCAGTGGTATAGGCCTGATCTCCAGGCCTTGCCAGTAGTTTTGCAATTTGCACGGGTACGGTCGGTGAATCTGCGCGGGCGAGAAAGGAAGCCGCCCCGAATTCACCAAGTGAAACTGCACCGGCCAAACCACCTGCTGCGATCATCACAGTTCGCAGGAGAGTGCCATAGGCGGTCCACCAGGCGCGTGCTGGCGAGGCACCGAGTGAGCTCGCGACGAAGAACCTTCGGCTGTCAGCAGTGCGCAGTGCGGGCGAAGCCACCGCCACCACCAGGGGGATTGCAACCAATGCGTGTGCAATGGGAATAAGAAAGCCAGAACTCCTCAAATCAATGGGTGGGCGTCCAAATGCCAGTAGGGTGCCCAATCCAATAGTGGCTGCTGAAAGGCCAAGTGGAATAAGTGCGATCGCAGCGATGAATGTTCGTCGACCCATCACGGCAATTGCAGCAAGGCCACCGATAGCGGAGGCGATAAGTGCCGTTATTAACGCCAGACTGATTGTGAGCGCTACCGCTGCCCGAGGTGAACCCAAGCCGGCAAATCGATCTTGGGCATTGATCACACCGACCCATGAGGAAAAGTTCATGCCCTGCGTAGATGTAAAGGATCCAATGACCAATCCTGCGAGAGGAGTGAGAACGATCAGGGCGCTGAGAATCACGATCGAATACACCCAAGCGCTGCGCCGCATACCCCGCACTTTGGTGCGGTGAGTATGCGTCAATGTGATTGTTGCACCTCGCATTTTAGCGGCCAAGATGAGCGCCCCTGTGACGATGACGAGTTGAATCAGGGCGCTTGCAAGTGCTCCTGGAAAGTCAAGCAAAACCGAGGTTTGGCGCAGTATTGACTGCTCCAAAGTGCGGGTGGAAGAGCCGTCACCCAGAATCACAACGACACCAAGGGATGTAAACGAGAAGACAAAGACGATGCACGCGGAACTGAGTATTGACGCTTTCAGGTTTGGCAACGTCAGCGTCCGAAACACTCGAAATGGGTTGGCACCCAATGTTTGTGCAACATTGATATGGCGCGGGTCAAGTGCCGACCACTGCGCACCAACAATTCGAACAACCACTGCCACGTTGATATAGGCATGAGCGAGAATTACCAAGATCAGTCCAGGTGCGAGTAATTCGCCAAGGATTGACTTGAAAGCGAGGGCGACCACGACCGTGGGAAGAACAAATGGCACGGTCATCAGCGCGAGCACGAGCGCTCGGCCCTTGAATTGATACCGGGCAAGAACTCCGGCAATGGGGATGCCAATGATCAGGGAGAGCCCCACGCTGGCAAGGCTTTGCCCAGTCGAAAGCAAAGCGATTGACCAAGGCCCCGAGTTGACGAGGGCAGTGAGTGTGTCAGCGCTGATCGCAGTGCGTATTAGGACGAGCAGCGGGTAGAGCAAAAAGATCGAGAAAAACACCAGTGGCGCAATCCACGCGTGTCGAACAAATACCGGTGCATGGTTGCCCAGTGCACCGCGCTCGCGTGTCATGCGATTTCTATGCGGGGCTCGAGTGTTCAGCGCCCCATCACCTCACTCCAACGGCGCAGAATTTCTGGCAACTGCTTCGCAACCTGGTCTGATTCAAGGAGTGCACTGGATTCAACAACGGGTGTAAAATCGGCGAATGCCTGTGGCAACGTCGCATCGCTGCGAACAGGATAGACAAACATGCTCACAGGAATATCCGCCTGTACGTCGGGGGAGAGAAGCCAGTCGATGACCTGCTGGGCGCCGATTGGATTACTTGCCCCGGCAAGCACGCCTGCGAATTCAATTTGCCGGTAGCAGCTGTCGGTCATGCTCGACGTGCTCGGCTCCGTCACCGTGGTGTCTTCAGCGAAGAGAACCTCGGCGGCAGGGCTTGTTGCATAAGAGACCACGAGAGGTCGATCGCCACCGCTGAGTGTGAATTGGGTGTAGTACGCATCCGTCCAAGATCCGGCCACGCTCACGCCGTTGTCGCGTAGTTGTGTCCAATAGTCGGTCCACGAGTCGCCAAAGCGAGCAATGGTGGCAAGCACAAATGCCAGTCCAGGAGAACTCGTTGCGGGGTCTTCAACGACTAGGCGTTTTGCGAATTGGGGCAGAGCCTCGAGACTTGTTGGTGGTTGCTCACCTTGTTCAGCGAACCATGAATTATCCACATTGATGCACACGTCACCGAAATCGATGGGAGTCACAAGCCCACCTGAAGTTTGGTCTTGAAATTCCGGCAGAACTTTATCGAGTTCGGGAGAGGTGTACTCAGCGAAAACTCCTTCGCTTGCCGCTCGAGAAACGAGGGTGTTATCGACACCAAAAATCAGGTCGGCCGTCGGTGCGCCGGCTGCCAATACAGCACTGGAGGTCATGGTTCCGGCATCGCCTGCAGTTTGGATCTCAAGAATGATGCCCTGTTCCTCGAGCGATTGAATCAAGGTCTCAGACAAGGCGAATGATTCATGCGTGAGCAGTCGCACGACAGATCTTTGTTCACTGGGTTGTCGGGGCGCCTCGGAAGTTACATCTGAACTGCACCCTGTGAGTAATACAGATCCGATACCGATAATTACAAACGTTGATGACAGAAAAGTACGAGCCATTTCTCACTCCCTCGCGCTGGCATTACCCAGATCAGGTTTGTGGGTCAACAGTGGCAACTGTCCTCTCAGCACGCTGATCCCGCGAGCTCCCCAGGAAGGCTGACGTTAGCACTATCTTGGGATTTTGCCCGTACCGGGGGAAATTGCGCCCCTGTTCAGTATCCAGGTAATACTCTTATGCCGTGACCCATGCGCACAGAGACGTAGTCATCATTGGATCAGGTTTCGGCGGGTCCGTCTCTGCGTTACGGCTGCGCGAGAAGGGCTATTCGGTTGCTGTTTTGGAGGCGGGGCGCCGCTTCAACGAAAGTAATTACGCCAAGAATTCGTGGGATCTGAAAAATTTTTTGTGGGCTCCCCAGTTGGGGTTCTTTGGAATCCAGCGCTTTCATGTGCTCAAAGACGTAGCGATTCTGGCCGGTGCAGGTGTCGGTGGCGGCAGTTTGGTGTACGCGAACACGCTCTATGTTCCAGGAGACAGATTTTTTGATGACCCACAATGGAGTGCGATAACTGATTGGAAAAAGGAGCTTGCTCCTTACTACGATCAGGCGAGCCGAATGTTGGGAGTGACTCAGAATCCATCATTCACGCCTTCAGACAAAATCATGCAGGAGGTCGCTACCTCAATGGGTGTGGGAGAAACCTTCACGCTGACACCCGTAGGCGTCTTCTTCGGCGAAGGTCGCGGCAAAGATTCACCGGATCCATTCTTTGGTGGTGTTGGGCCGTCCCGTACGGGGTGCATCGAATGCGGTGAGTGCATGACCGGTTGTCGGTACAACGCCAAGAACACCCTGCCCAAGAACTACTTGGGCCTCGCCGAGGCAGCAGGTGCGGACGTCTTTCCCATGACCACGGTCACCGCGATAGAGCCCCGTGAGGCGGGGGGCTATCGCGTCCTTGCTCGAAAAACCGGTACACGAACAATCGTAGAATTCACTGCTGACCAAGTCATCCTCGCAGCAGGTGCTTACAACACCCAAAAGTTACTGCACAAAATGAAGGACGAAAAAATCCTGCCTAATCTTTCACCCAGTCTGGGCAAGCTTTCGAGAACAAACTCTGAATCGATTCTTGGTGCGGTCGCAAAAACATCGGGTACCGATTTCACCGAAGGTGTTGCCATTACATCAAGTTTCTTCCCGGATGCTGATACGCACGTGGAACCGGTGCGCTACGGAAAAGGCTCAAACTCCATGGGACTTCTCCAGTCCCTCATCACGAGACCTGTACCTGGAAAAAAGCGTTGGCAAGTGTGGGCGCGTGAATTAGTCACTCATCCCAAGGATGCTATTGCGATGCTCAATGTGCGGAATTGGAGTGAGCGGTCAGTTATTTCACTTGTCATGCAAACGGTGGATAATTCGCTAACTTTGTCAGGCAAGCGAGGGCTTTTCGGTCGCTGGGTTCTAGCTACAGACACCTCACAGTCAAATCCGGCACCGACATATATTCCTGTTGCGGCCGACGTTGTTGAACAGGTCGCAGGTTTGATCGACGGCCGCGCAGGTAGTTCGGTGTTTGAAAATATTGATGCGGCCCTCACCGCGCACTTTGTTGGCGGATGCGTGATTGGGGCGGACTCAGAACATGGAGTGATAGACCCTTATCACCGTGTATTCAATTACCCGGATTTGCACGTTGTCGATGGTTCCGCCATCACGGCGAATCTTGGGGTGAACCCATCACTCACAATCACTGCCCAAGCCGAGCGAGCACTTGCAATGTGGCCGAATAAGGGTGAGCCAGATCCTCGCCCGGCACCCGGCGAGCAATTTGTCAGTGTGAAACCGCAAGCTCCCCATCGGCCTTATGTGCCAAGCACCGCACCTAGTGCCTTGCGCTTGCAATAGGAATTGCACTCAGCCAACTGGGCACAAAATTGATTGCGGTGACAAGCAAAACCCGCAATCATTGATTGCGGGCTGCTGGAGTGAAACATCGCTACAAATTGCAACCATGTTTCTCACGAGCGGAGCCACTCGGATGGCGCCACAAGTGAAGATGTGGAGTTGTAGGGAATTTACTCGCCAAGGTGGCGACGGAAGATGGCATCGATTTCATCGCGGTGCGATGGGCTCATTGCCATGGTGCGCTGGTAGTCCCACTCTTGATGGAAGTTACGAGGCCGGTTGGTGCTGAAGATGTTGCTGAGAACTCGTCCAAAGCTCTGCATGTAAATCACGTCCACTTCTTAGTTTCGTTGCCGGGGTCTCCGGTATGTGACAATTCTAGGACATGGTTGTTACCTAAATGTTATTGGGGGGTGAATTCGCGGTTAATTTGCGATTAAACTACGGATTTCGTTAAGAAACTCGCGCTAAACGACTTAAACCCGAGGGGACAGATTGTCCCATTTCTGTCACAGCGTACACCCTGAAGCGATATTTCCCAGCCTTGCTGGGAAGTGGACAGGTGAGACGACTGGCGCTGGCCTTGAAGCGGTTGAGAGTGCATATTCGCTTGCCTTTGGCATCAATCACTCGATAGGACGTGACGACAGCTGAAGTCCGTCCCACCAAGGTGTTAAACCGAATTTTCTTTCCAACGATTGTTGGCGGTGACATCTGGCCCGGTGGTACCACCGACGCCGTGAGTGTCGCAGGCAGTGCATTACCTTCCCCCTCGCTGTTGCGGGCCCGAACCGTGAACGTGTGCTCGCCGTTGGCCAGGTTTGGCACCGTGCAGGTAGTAGTGGTTGTGGTGCAGGCAAGGTCCCCAGACGCAGTGAGCACGTCGTAGCCCACGACCGTTTCAGGGGAAATGATTGGCGGCTGCCACGTTGCCACGACACTCTTGTTCCGCGCCTGTAATTGAAGTGCCTGTGGGCTGGAGGGAATCGTGGGATACCCGGCTGCGGTGAGTGCGGCGTTAAGCATGGTGAGGTAGTCGATGGCAACAAAGCCGATCATTAAATAGGCGCCGGAAAAACCGGCAACACAACCTCCAGCCGACCCCGAATTGACCCCCAGTAACAAACTCTGGCCATTGGAATTCGTTGCGTAGGTGGGTCCGCCACTATCCCCAGAACAAATCCCGCCATTGGAGTCCTGAGACACGGAGAAGACTGACCCGTAATTGGATGCGGGTTCATAGGTATCAATGGGTAGCTGGACCTGCATGGGAATATCGCCACGTTGGTCGACCCCTGTCAGCCCATAGCCCAGCAGCGTGCTGGGCTGCAGATCTTGAGACCAGCGAGTCAACTCCGCTGCCGTTGCCAGTCTGGCGTATGGGCTGGGACCAAGATCTGAGTTAAGAACGAGGACTGCAATGTCATTAGCCTCAACGTTGTTTGAGGCATTGATGTAGGTTGCAGGTTTAAAGATCTGTTGAACCGATACGGACGATGCGCCCTGGGGCCCAATGTTGCTGTATTGCACTGCGACCCCGCCGGGCGGAAAGAGTGCAAAACCAGGAAAGTTGGCCGTACCTCCAGGCACGGTCACGCAATGTCCGGACGTGAGAATAATCCGGGGTTTCCAAACTGCTGCACTGCAACTGCGATCCCAAGATGACCCACTATTAATGGCTAGCGCTGCGACGCCCGGATTACCGGTCGCGGGAGTTCCACCGTAGATACGAGGTGTCATGGCATGTGTGCTAGCAGCAAATCCTGCAATCAGTGAGCCAAGTACCGCCCCAGTGATGAGGGTGGATCGAAATTTCATGTAACTCCCATGTGCTTGTTCCACAATGGTAAATCAGGACTAAAAGTGACGGCCTGCCGACACATGAATTCTGGCGGGTGAAGCACAGTGTGAAAAATTTTAAAAGTGGGCGAGGAGGGACTCGAACCCCCGACTTCATCCTTGTAAGGGATGCACTCTAACCAACTGAGTTACTCGCCCGGAAACGTGAAGATTACATGAGGCCCATTGGGGGCACCGCATCGATGCCCAAAAGCATATTGCAAGGGCAATCTACTCGTCGGTGTAGATTTACATATCAACAAGGTCCATACACCCCAAGCACGATGCCTCCAAGAAGGACTGGATAAATAAATGTCGCGAGCTGGCCAGACCTATAACCGATTTGCGCTGGCTTTCCTCGTTTTAGCCGCGCTTGTCTTGGGATTTGCCGTCGCAGACCTTTCAAATATTCGCTGGCTTGGTGGACTCACCATGGTAATCATCGGGGGTTATGCGGCTTGGTACATGTTGCGATCCTGCGGTCCGCAAAAAACTCTTGTGGCAATCGGAGTGGTCATACTTGGTTTTATCCTCTCCCACCCGCTGGGAGCAATTCTAGGTTCGTATAGCGCTCTATTTCTTGTCTCCATCGCCGCAGCAGTCATTGTGTGGATTCTTGGCTCGCCACGGAGAAATGATCACTGAAAAAGTGGGGGAACGGTCTACCATTAGAGGGTAATTAGTGATTTTATGTGAAGGGAAAACAATGAAACTTGCAGTAGTGGGAATGTCGATGATAGGAACCGCTGCACTTGTGCTGACCGGGTGTTCGAGCGACTCAGGAAATGAACAAGCAGTCGGCGGGATGACCGAGTGCACTGATGCCACCATGCAGGAGGCGGTTGCAGGTGTCTATGGTGATGGAAACTTTGATGTGACCAGTTACAAGTGCGCTGATGGTTGGGCATATGTAACGACGGATCCTGCTGATGGCGAGCAGGCAGCTCCTCGGATGTTCATTTTTGAGGCCGAAGGTCAGTTCTGGATTCCCAAGGATGCTGCGGCAGTGTGTGGCACCTACGAGGATGGCACTTACCCGGCTGATGCAACTATCCCGGAGTCGCTCTATGACCCGGCTTGCTTGGCAGGCTAATTTCAAGTCATCATCAGGTTTAGGAGTGATGGGGTCGCCCGGATGGGCGGCCCCATCGCACGTTTTAAGAGCTCAATGCTTCTGGCATCCGACCCAAGGATTACAGCCGATTCAGGCTCAGGAGCTGGTGCTAATGTGCTGATATGGCAACAGTCGAGTCCATCAGGGCCATCATGGACAGGCACTACTCGCCGTTTGCGGCTGAGGAGTGGGACAGCGTCGGCTTGATCTGTGGTGATCCGGATGCCCCCGTCGGCCGAATACTTTTCGCTTTGGATCCAACCATCGACGTAATTCATGAGGCCATGGAACTCCAGGCGGACATGATCATTACCCATCACCCGCTATTTCTCTCTGGAGTTCATTCCGTGGCGCGTGACACTCTGGGTGGCCGTGTCATTCATGAGGCGCTCACCCACGGCATCGCGATTTTCAATGCCCACACGAACGCCGATCAAGCCAATCCTGGCGTATCAGATGCGCTAGCAGACATCCTCGGACTAACCGATTGCATTCCCCTGGTTCCCGGCGAGGAGATCAATCAAGGAATCGGTCGAGTGGGCAGGCTGACTATCGCAATGCCGTTGTCAGAATTCGCCGCCTTAGTTTCCAGGAAATTACCTGCTACCGCTGCGGGCACGCGCGTAGCTGGCGACCCTGAGGCTCTGATCACGACGGTGGCAGTGTGCGGGGGGTCGGGGGACTCACTCATGTCAGTTGCCAGCACCCTGGCGGACGTCTACGTCACCTCGGACTTGAAGCACCACAAGGTTCTCGATCACCCTAGGGAAGTGTGTGCGCTGATTGATGTTCCCCATTTTGCCAGCGAGTGGCCGTGGGTGGTCAAGGTCGCCGAACTTGTTGCGCAGGAGCTTGGCGGTACGGTTGACTGTGTAGTCTCAACAATTCGTACAGATCCTTGGACAACGCAGATTGCAAGCCCGGCCTAAACAACACAATTCAACAAGGAGCATCCGCTGAACATCGAGCCACAGATTCAAGAGCAACTTCTCACCGTCCAAGCGAAGGACACTGAAGTGGCGCAACTGAATCACAAGCGAAATTCGTTGCCTGAAATTGCGGCGCAAGCAGACATTGCAATGCAACTGGAGCGCGCGACGAATCAGCATGTTGCCGCGGGTGTCATTCTGAGCGATTTGCAGCGGGATCAGGCGCGCTCTGATGCCGATGTTGAGGTTGTGCGTCAACGAATCATCAAGGATCAAGAACTCCTTGATTCTGGTTCCATCAATGACCCAAAGCAGCTGACCAATTTGCAACACGAATTGGAGTCACTGGCACGTCGCAGAACCGAGTTAGAAGATGTCGAACTCGAAATCATGGAGCGCGTTGAGGGTGCCGAAGCAGCCGTTACAGTATTGGCCGGTCAGGTGACATCTTTGAGTTCTGAACTTCAAAGTGTCACTGAATCGCTGTCCCAACTGACAAGTACATTAGACGCGGACATCACTGAGGTTCAAGCTGATCGCGACAGAATGTCCGCGCAATTGCCAACCGACCTCATGGCACTCTATGAAAAAATTCGAGCGGGACATGATGGCGTCGGGGCCGCCAAACTGCATAGAGCCCAGTGCGAAGGATGTCGCATGACTTTGCCGCCGCAGGAACTTCAATCAATTCGGCAGGCTCCCGTTGATTTGGTGGTTCAATGCGAAGAATGCCGCAGAATTTTGGTCAGAACCTCTGATTCAGGGCTGTAATCATGGCTCGAGACCTGATTGTTGAAGCCGACGGCGGAAGTCGTGGAAACCCGGGTCCTGCGGCCTACGGGGCGATAGTGCGTGACGCTCATTCGGGTGCTGTCCTTGCTGAATTGGGGGCGTCCTTGGGAGTTGCCACAAACAATGTTGCGGAGTATCAAGGCGCAATCGCTGGACTACTTCACGCTGCCAGTATTGATCCCGAGGCGTGTGTGGAAGTTCGTCTTGATTCAAAATTAGTTGTAGAACAGATGTCGGGGCGCTGGCAAATAAGACACCCAGACATGAAGGACATGGCACGACAAGCCCGAAATATCCTGCCTCCGGGTCAGGTGTCGTATTCCTGGGTTCCACGTGCCGAAAATGCTGCGGCGGATGCCCTGGTCAATGAAGCTCTTGACTCTTTTGACGGCATTACCCCAGTGGTCATCGCACGTTTTCCCGGTAGCACAGGTGTCGAAACTCCGACTGGAGACCTTGTGGGTTCGGTTCAGGAACTCCACGCTCGTGATGTAGCCAGTGCAGCGGTTGGGGTGCAACCCAATGTGATGATCGGGTGGTCAGAACTTGGTTCACCGGTTATTACCCATATGGCTCGTCATGGTTCATCTGCATATTCACTGGAAAAGCGGTTCAGCGGTGCGGGTGGGCGAGATGTGCCGTTAGCTCCATTGGGTGTTGAACAAGCAAATGCATTAGCTCGGGAAATCGTTGAACGTGATGTGATCACCCGAATTATTTCTTCGCCGCTCAAACGTGCGCGGGAGACGGCCCTTATTGTTGCCCAACAAAAAGGTCTTGAGGTTGAGGTCATTGATGACTTCATCGAGTGCTCATTTGGCGAATGGGATGGCTACACCTACGCGGAGGTTAAAGAGCGCTGGCCTGATGCCTTGGAGGAATGGCTTGCAGGAACTCATGTAGGCCCACCGGGTGGCGAGTCATTTGAACAAGTTCAAGAAAGAGTGACCCGTGGACTATCAACCGTGATTAATGCTTTTCCGGGTGAGCAAGTATTAATTGTTTCCCATGTGACACCGATCAAAATATTGACCAGCAGAGCCATTGGTGCCCCACTCAATTCGCTCTTTCGCATGGAGTTGCCGCCGTGTTCGCTTTCGACTCAGGCATGGTTCCCAGACGGTAACTCAAGCATGTTCTCCTTTGCTGAGGCCGGTCATTTACAAGGGATGAAAGCATCAGGCATCTGAGTTTGAATCATCGGTGTTCTGTGAAACTGGAACTTCAATCAGGATCCGTAGACCTCCGCCAGGACTGTCATCGAGTGCAATGGTGCCACCGTGGGCCTCGACAACTGCATGCATGATGCTCATGCCGAGTCCGAACCCACCAGATGATGTTGACCGGGAATCATCAAGTCGCGTGAATCGATCAAATATTTGCGTGCGGTTCTCGGCGGGAATTCCAGGCCCAGAATCATCAACCACAACTCTGGCCCAGTCCCTGCCCTGAGACGTGAAGACCGAAGCCATGACACTAACGGGCGATTCAGCAGGGGTGTATCTCATGATGTTTTGGGTAATGTTTGCCAGCAATTGGCGCCAGGCGTCCTTGTCACCCGAAACAGAAATAGCGTCCACATGAAGTGTCACTGGGTGCTGGGAAATCTCGGTGAGATCAGCAAAGTGTTCTGTGATCAGTTGGTCAAGAGAAAAATCCGTGATCTTAGAATGATTGCCTTGGCTCGATTCCAATGAGAGTAGTGAAGTAACGAGCCGTTCCAGTCGTTGGGATTCAGATTCGATTCGAGTGAGGGCTCGAATTTGACCTTCAGGAGTCTGATCATCAGTCTGACTGAGCAGGATTTCAATGTATCCACGGATTACGGTCAGAGGAGTTCTGATTTCATGTGATGCGTCTGAGACAAAGGAACGCAGGCGCAATTCTGATTCCTCAACCTGTGCGATGGAACGCGTCAGCGAATTGATCATGCCGTTGAGTGACGTGGCTAGTTCCGCCAGCTCCGTGCCTGCTTTTGCGGCAGGTACGCGCATTGATGTGTCACCCGAGGCGATCGCTCTCGCGGACTCAATCATTTCATTGACAGGTTTGAAAAACTTTCGAACGACCAACCAAGAAACAAGTGCGCCAGCGAGGGTTATTCCTGCAACAAAAAGAATTATGCTGGCAAGTATTTGATTGAGATTCTCCTGGTATCGCTCAAGGGAGGTCACGCCGACCAGCAAGCCACCTTTGCCTGCAGGGCGGACAATTATGCGAAAACTTTGTCCGGTCTCAGGATCAGTAAAGGATTCAGTGTCACCCCCTTTGAGTTGCCTAATGTCTGCCGGCAAATTCGGGAATGGTTCTGGATTTTGGTCCGTGCCCGCGGGTTGAATCACTGTAACGGTGTCTTTGGTGGTGAGTAGTGCGATTGCTACCGGTGTGTAGAGACCTGCCAGGGGATCTTGGTTTCGAGCGATATCTCGGGCAATGCGACCTAACGGATTTCCACTCAGCGATCGCTCCAAACTTGAGTCAACTGACTGTAGTTGGACGCGTGTGATTGTGAGATAGCTGGCTGTACCGATAATTGTGGAGGCGATCGCAATGAGGAGCGTTGTGACGAGTGTCAGACGCCACTTTAAGTTGAGTCGAACGCCTTTCGGCTGCTCGGCGAGTTCTGATTCACTCACGAGTTGGTACCCGCTGGTTCATTGAGTTGATAACCCACGCCTCGCACCGTTCGAATGGTGAGAGTCGTGCCGAATTTCTTTCTGAGATAGGAAACGTAGGTTTCCACAACATTGGGATCGGCATAATTATCTAGGCCCCAAACTTGAGTGAGTAGTTGGTCCTTACTCATGACTCGTTTGGTGTTTTCGAGGAACACTTGGAGGAGGCGAAATTCTGTGGGGGAGAGTTCGACTTCCATTCCATTGGCAGTCACAGAGTGGGTGCTAATGTCAAGAATTACGCTTCCGCAGCGCAGCACCTCTGTGTTCTCGATTCCCTGCGATCGCCGCAGGACTGCTTGCACACGCAATGTTAGTTCCTCGATGCCAAATGGTTTGCGAACAAAGTCATCGGCGCCGAGTTCAAAGGCTTTTTTTGTGTCCTCGCGGTCGAGGCGAGCGGTAAGGACAATGACTGGAGTATTGATGCCTCCATTGCGCATCCGCTCGAGAACTTCGTAGCCGTTCATCGTGGGCATGTTGATATCGAGTATCACAAGGTCAACATTGGATTCACGAAGCCGAGTGATCGCCTCGAGGCCGTGTTTCGCCGTGACGGTTTCAA
>JAFMDS010000054.1 GCA_017857175.1 Candidatus Nanopelagicales bacterium
ACTCGACTCGGATGAACTCGACTCGGATGAACCGGATGAAGTTTCTTTGGCCTGCGTTGATTCAGTATCGGGCTTCTTGTCAGCTTTAGGGGCCGCGCGACGAGCACCTGCCTGCTTTTGACGATCACCGATAGCGGAGACCAAGTCTGATTTGCGCATGGCACTCGCACCCGCGATGCCTAACTGTTGCGCTAGTTGCTTAAGTTCTGGCAAAAGCATTCCCGAGAGACCGTCTGAACGACGCTTTGCTTCTGAAGTGGTTTCTGACACTAATTATTTCCTTTGATATGCAGCTGACTGATAAGCCACGCTGTGGAGAATTGACCATCGCACTTCGCACTTGGTGCTTCGAACAATGTGTCCGTATTTTTCTATCGAACTCAACTCTCCTGTTTGGTGACCACGCCACAAGCATTCGCGAGCGGGTGGTGCTCATTGCCACGATGTTCAGATCAACACTGTTCATCATGGCGCCGATAGGTTTGATGTCTTTGCTTTCCAACCCATGAAGTCCTTGATGTGGATGTCAAGAGGATGGATGGTTCACCGGTAGTTTCGACTGGTGGAACCCGCCACGACTGTGGACTGGTCCAAGGCTAGCACGAACTGGATCAGGAATGCAGCGCGACCCGTCTGGCCCCAGACCTATCAATGGGGACAGCAATACTTGTCCAATCCTTGGGAACCAGTGCGCTCAACGCCTCCAACTCCCGAGCCTGAGCCTTATTGATCAAAATGAGTACGGCTGGTCCTGCTCCGGAAGCCACCGCCGCGACACCGTGCGAGCGAATCGCATTGATGAGTTCCGTTGTTTCTGGGTACATGTCCGCACGTGCATCTTGATGGATGCGATCGGAGGTTGCAGGAAGTAGATAGGAGGGGTCAGAGGTCATGGCATGAACGAGTAGGCCAGCGCGAGCAAGATTGTGAATGGCTGCGCCCATGGGGACCTCAGCGGGAAGCACACTTCTCGCCCGCGATGTTGCCAACCCATGTGGCGGTATGAGAACTATGGGAATCACATTCTCGTGAACATTCACGTTGACACTTCCCGCCTCAGACTCCGATTCCAACCAAGAAACTGTGAAACCGCCAAAGAGTGCGGCAGAAAGGTTGTCCGGATGATTCTCCATGCGTAAAGCAAGATTCAGAAGTTGCGAATCAGGTAGGAGATTTTCACCGTCATTGACCATCGCTCTTGCTAATACAAGACCGCCGATGATGGCAGCAGCGGATGAACCAAGACCACGGCTATGCGGAATAGCATTACGGCATTTGAGAATGAAACCTGATGGACTGCATCCCATGGCTTCAAAACCCAGGTTCATAGCTTGCGCAACCAGGTGGCTTTCATCCCGCGGAACCTCGTCTTGCCCTTCACCCTCAACTTCGATGAGCAGCCCTTGATCATCGGTCACAATCGCGGTGATCTCGTCGTGGATCTCGATCGCAAGGCCCATGGAATCAAAGCCAGGACCCAAGTTGGCACTGGAAGCGGGAACGATCACCCGCACAGCCCCCGAAACAAAAGCCGAATTTCCCATCAGGCCATGCCCAACTCAACTGCAGCGACATGTGCGTCGACAGGGATGATGCGCGGATCAGGGGCACCTTCAAGCGCCCACTGTGGGTCCTTGAGCCCATTTCCCGTCAAAGTGCAAGCAATCACCGCACCTTCGGGGACCAGCCCACCGGAATGTGCCTTCAAAAGCCCGGCAACACTCGCAGCACTAGCAGGCTCACAAAAAAGCCCCTCTTTTTCCGCCAGTAGGTGGTAGGCGGCAAGGATCTCTGAATCGGTGACAGCGTCAATCAGGCCACCTGATTCATCCTTTGCGGCGATGGCGAAATCCCATGATGCTGGATTTCCGATACGAATTGCAGTTGCAATCGTTTCAGGGTGTGTAACGGGGGCGCCATTAACAAGTGGTGCTGAACCTGCCGCTTGGAATCCCCACATTGCGGGTGTGGATTGAACAACACCGTCCCTCTGGTACTCGGTGTAGCCGCGCCAGTACGCCGTGATGTTGCCGGCGTTACCCACCGGGAGGCAGTGAATATCTGGTGCGCGACCAAGCCTGTCAACAATTTCAAAAGCCGCAGTTTTCTGACCTTCAATGCGAACCGGGTTCACACTGTTAACAAGAGACACCGGATATTTCTCCGAAAGATCTCGAGCAACGACTAAACAATCATCAAAATTACCCTCAACTTGCAGCAACACTGCCCCATGGACAACCGCCTGGGCCAACTTCCCCATGGCAATTTTGCCTTCGGGCACGAGCACCGCGCACACCATTCCCGCTTTCACCGCATATGCAGCGGCACTTGCAGAGGTATTTCCTGTTGATGCGCAGATAACTGCTTTTGATCCTTGAGCGGCCGCGTCTGAGATCGCCATGGTCATTCCGCGATCCTTGAACGATCCGGTGGGGTTGGCTCCTTCATATTTGAGCCAAACCGATGCGCCAACCATCTCGCTGATGGTGCATGCGTAGATAAGGGGCGTTCCACCCTCGCAGAGACTCACCACTGGTGTTTGATCATGAACCGGCAATCGATCGCGATACTCCTCAATAACACCTCTCCACTGGTGTGCCATTACTGATCGCCCTCCACTCGCATAACTCCAAGGACCTCACGCACCGAGTCCATTTTGCGCAATGAATTTACGGTGGCCGATAACGCCTCTTCAGTGCCACTATGAGTCCTGACAATCAAACCTGCTTCATCGCCATGACCCTCTTGACGTACAACCTGAATGCTCACGCCGTTCTCAGCAAATGCTTGAGCAATCTGAGCAAGAACTCCAGGACGATCACGCACATCAAGATTTACGTAATATCGCGTGGACGCTTTACCAATGTCCAAAACCTTCAGACCCGAATAGATGCTTTCGCCAGGACCGCGTCCACCAAGAACCCGATTGCGAGCCGCGGCGACGACATCGCCCAATACGGCACTTGCTGTGGGGTCACCTCCAGCCCCACGGCCGTAGAACATCATTTCGCCGGCGGCCTCTGCGGTGACAAAGACGGCGTTGAAAGAACCCCGGACATTTGCCAATGGATGCGTCAGAGGGATCATCGAAGGGTGAACACGCACGACAATGGCGTCTTCACCTGCCTGACCTTGAACGATCTCAGCAATGGCCAGCAACTTGACGACAAATCCCATTGCGCGGGCCGCTTGTATATCCGCGGCAGTAACAGAGGAGATGCCCTCGCAATAAACATCAGACAAAGTCACCCTGGTGTGGAATGCAAGTTGCGCAAGAATTGCTGCTTTCGCAGCGGCATCGTGGCCATCCACATCGAGGGAAGGGTCAGCCTCGAGGTAGCCAAGTTCGCGGGCCTCTTCAAAAACGTCGGCGTATTCAACACCTTCTTCATCCATTTTTGTCAGCATGAAGTTGGTCGTGCCGTTGACGATTCCCATGACCTTGGTGACTTTGTCCCCTGCCAGCGACTCGCGCAAAGGCCGAATCAACGGGATCGCACCTGCAACCGAAGCCTCAAAATAAAGGTCAACACCAAATTCTTCAGCGGCGGCATATAGCGATGCTCCCTCTGCTGCCAGCAATGCCTTGTTCGCGGTGACAACACTGGAACCAGACTCCATCGCCTGGAGGATCAAGGAACGCGCTGGCTCAATGCCCCCCATGAGTTCAATAACAATGTCGGCGCCTGAAGTCGCTACCGCTTCAAGGTCATCCGTGATAATTTTCGAATCAATACCCGGTCGCTCCTTGGAAACATCGCGAACTCCAACGGCGACGAGTTCCAATGAGGCGCCAACCCGATGCGCGAGATCGTGTCCGTGCAGGGCCAAAAGCTTGGCAACAGAGGAACCAACGGTCCCCGCGCCCAACATCGCAATGCGAATTGCTGGCCGAGAGGTATCTCGCGCGGTCATGGTGCTCCTTAATTAATACTGCTGAGTCGGGGTTCGATCCTGGCTTAACTGCGTCTTCGCCGTGCTTAGTCTGCCAAACGACACAAATTCAGCAGCAGGTGATCATCAGTCTTGGAAAGTGGGGCTTAGGCAAAAGGGTCCAATGCGAGCAGATCCTGGAAAGTCTCGCGGCGAAGGATGGTGGTCGCCTGCCCGTCTTTCACTGCGACAACCTCTGGGCGCGGGACCGAGTTGTAGTTCGATGACATTGATCTGCAATACGCCCCTGTGGCTGCAACAGCAACTAGATCCCCCGGCGTAATGTCACCGGGCAACCAGCAATCGCGAACCACTATGTCTCCCGACTCGCAATGCTTCCCGACAATTCGGCACAAGACCGGATCGACGGTCGACAACCGAGAAACCAAAGCTGCCGTGTACTGAGCACCGTATAGGGCTGTGCGAATGTTGTCACTCATTCCACCGTCAACCGAGACGTATGTGCGCACCCCGTGATCTAACTGAATGGGCTTGACGGTTCCAACTTCGTAGACCGTAATTCCGGCCGGGCCAACAATCGCTCGACCCGGCTCAAAAGACAAGGCCGGTGTTGGAATTCCAGCATCAGCGCAAGCCTTAGCCACTATCCCACAGATTTGCTCGGCCATCGTGTTAACTGTCAGTGGGTCGTCCCCGGGAAGATAGGCAATACCCATTCCGCCTCCAAGGTTGAGTTCTGCGATCTCAATACCCTGGGTATCCCAGATCTGGTAAGCCAATGCAACTATGCGAGCTGCAGCAACTTCGAAACCAGACGAGTCGAATATCTGAGAACCAATATGTGAATGGAGTCCCGTGAAGCGCAATGATGGAAGTTTGGAAATTCTCCGGACGGCTTCCTCTACTTCACCGGATTGAGCGGATAACCCAAATTTTTGGTCCTCATGCGCCGTCGCGATGAACTCATGTGTGTGAGCCTCCACCCCAACAGTTGAGCGCACAAGAACCGGCTGAACAACTCCTAGCTCGGTGGCGATGAAAGCCACTCGCGCAATTTCCTCAAATGAGTCGATGACGATGCGCCCAACTCCGTGATTGATGGCCGCTCGTATCTCCTCGACCGACTTGTTGTTTCCGTGCATCAAGATTTTTACACCCGGTACGCCCGCACGGATGGCAATTTCCAATTCACCGCCCGTGGCAACATCTATTCCCAGACCCTCGGAGTAAACCCACCGCGCCACAGCAACGCTCAAGAATGCCTTTGATGCGTAGTAGACCGTTCCAGGATTTCCTGATTGAGCTTTGGTGTACGCGGCAACAAAGTCGCGTGCACGCTCACGAACGTCTGCTTCATCGAAAATAAATAGAGGAGTTCCCCGCTTCTCAACGAGGTCACGAATATCTATACCTGCTACCTGGATGGACCCTGCGCTGGTGCGCGACACATTTCGAGGCCATACCGGGTACTCCACTGGGTCAACCTCAGGGCTCATTGCCCTGGATTCCTCTGCTATTTGAGCGTGCCTCGGACCGGCTGGATGCGCCTGCATGTGATCAGACTAGCGCTATTTGCGAAGGGGCATGAGCAAGCTACATGCGTTCGGGAGCGCTCACACCGAGCAGTTCAAGTCCATTAGCCAACACTTGTACGGCAGCAGCACACACCCAGAGTCGCGCTAAATGAATATCAGCAACCTGTTCGTCGCTGCGAGGCAGAACTCGACAGGCGTCATAAAACCGGTGATAAGCGTTGGCCAACTCTTCGAGGTAACGCGCAACTCGATGCGGCTCCCGAAGTTCGGCTGCGGTTGCCACCACTCTGGGGAATAACTCAATCTGGCCAAGTAATTCATTTTCCAGTGGTTCGGCCAGGATCTCCGGGTGAAACGTTCCCTCACGCCAATCAAGCCCAATATCTTGGGCATTGCGCAATACCGACTTGATGCGAGCGTGTGCATATTGCACATAAAAAACAGGATTGTCATTGGCTTTGCGCGCGATGTCCACCAGATCGAGGGTCAAAGGAGTATCAACCGGGTATCTGGTCAATGTGTAACGAGCAGCGTCAACACCGACTTCCTCGACCAACTCCTCCAATGTGACGATCGTGCCCGCGCGTTTGGAAAGTTTTACTTCTTCGCCACCACGAGTGATTTTCACTAACTGGCCAATGAGAACCTCTATGTTGATATTCGGATCATCTCCAGCACATCCTGCGACGGCGCGGAGCCTGTTGACATAGCCGTGATGATCTGCGCCGAGCAAATAGATAGCAGTATCAAATCCGCGGAATCTCTTGTCCAGGTAATAGGCAGTGTCTGCAGCAAAGTACGTGTTCTCTCCGTTTTCCTTGATCAGAACTCGGTCTTTGTCGTCATCAAAAGTGGTTGTTCGCAACCACAATGCACCTTCTGACTCGTAGAGGTGGCCCTGCTCACGCAAGCGATCGAGGGCACGATCCACCGCTCCCGTGTCATAGAGCTTGCGCTCTGAGTACCAGACATCAAAGTGAGTTCGGAAGATCGCGAGAACATCCTGTTGTTGCTGAAGTTGTAACGCATATGCCGCCTCGCGAAATGCAATAAGTTGTTCTTCTTTGCCAAGGGTATGAAACTCTGGGTGTTCACGATTAATTCGGGCAGCAAGATCAAGAATGTACGCACCGTGATACCCATCCTCGGGAACGGCCTCGCCGTGTGAAGCGGCCATGACGGATTCGCCAAACTTATCCATTTGAACACCGCGGTCATTGATATAAAACTCCGATGTGACGTCAGCACCTGCAGCAGCGAGAACTCGCGCCAATGCATCGCCAACTGCAGCCCAGCGGGTGTGACCCAAATGCAAAGGTCCCGTTGGGTTCGCAGAGATAAATTCCACGTTGAACGACTGCCCAGACAAGGCGTTGGAGCGACCAAATGCTGCCCCTGCCGTCACAACTGTTCGTGCAATTTCACCCTGAGATGCGGCGGACAGGCGAATATTGACAAATCCTGGACCTGCAACACTGGCCTCCGCAACTCCGGAAGAGCCCTCAAGTCGAGCGACAATCTCTGCCGCAAGGTCTCTTGGGTTCTTACCCGCACTCTTGGCGGCGACGAGAGCCACATTGGTGGCGTAATCCCCATGCTCGCGTGATTTGGGGCGTTCGAGGGCAACATCCACGGGTCGGGGAAGCACACCCTCCGTCACGAGTTGGCCGACTATTCCCTCCAAAAGAGCACGGATATCCTCGACTGCCACGGCGCGAGCGTATCCCTCTCAGCACGCCATCACACGCACCCCTCCGCACCCCTCACTCCGATCCCATGCCCCTCCCCACGGGGCGCGCGGCCCCAAGGTGACGGTAACCCGCTATGCTTCAGGGAGGCAAGGCCACATCAGCACCACCGTTCGACAAAGTGACTTAAGGCGAAAGTCGTAAGAAGCAATGCTGTTTCTGAGCACGAGCACAGATTCTTGGGACGAAGGTTTGACAGGCTAGGCCCCGTGTCGGGCGACCGTCTGACGCGAACTTCGTGCAAGGAGAACGTGCATTATGGCTTCAGGAACAGTTAAGTGGTTCAACTCAGAAAAGGGCTACGGCTTCATCGCCCAAGCTGACGGCGGACCAGATGTATTCGTCCACTACTCAGCAATTGAGTCGGACGGCTACCGTTCACTCGAAGAGAACCAGGCTGTCGAATTCGAAATCACCGCAGGTCCTAAGGGTCCTCAGGCTGATAAGGTCCGCCCCGCTTAATCTCTCAAACTACAGTAAAGTGGGTCATGCGAATTCGCATGGCCCACTTTCTTTGTAGGCCAAGATTCTCAATAACCCAAGATTCATACCCGAAAGAATTCAGCCATGAATGATGATGAACTTTCAAAACTTTTAGCAGAGATTGATGCCGCAACTCCAGGCGCTCAGGTTTCTGCATCTGCAGCGAAGAGCGTCCCTGCGCCTGTTCACGAATCACGAGGCGGACGCCTTGCATTTGCCGCCTTAAGCGCTGCTGCCTTGGGTGGCGCAGGTGCTCTTTTCGGGCTTTTTCTTCCCATCATTGGGACCATCAGCACGGGTATTGGTGCTGCCGCTGGCGCATTTGTGGTTGGACTTATTGCTGGTCCGCCTCGTTGGTTTTCTCGCTAGGAACACTTTCCTCCTTTCCACCAACGATATGTTCCCATTGAGACTCGATCAGGGATCCTAGAAAGAAACCTAGAAAAACCAGAAAAGTCCAGATCAATATTGCTATCGGAGCGCCGAATATGACGAGCGCCGAACCCACCGTGGACGACAGATTCGCATAAAGCCCAAAGACCGCTATCGACCCGATAATCCATAACGTCGCAACAATCAACCCGGGTGATCGCCACGTTATTCGACGTATCCCTTTCGCGGCTCCGGCCAAGACAAACCACACAAAGAAATAAACAAGCGCGATGGGCACAATCCACTGGAATGTCGAAACGAGATCCCTGAACCACACTCCAATACCGAGAGCTTTTAAGAACGGAGGCACCAGGGTGACAACGACAAGTAATGCAACGGTGGCGAAAATCGTAATCAAAGCCACCAAGGATGACCACCCCCTCATGACCAAGCTGGTCCGTGACCGTTGCCTGACAAAAATTTGGTCCTCAACGGAATGCACCCCATATACAACTTTCTGGGCAACATAGATAGCCAATATGGCGCTCGACACGGTCGCAATCGTCACCGATCCAGCTGATGAATTTTGCGCCAACTGCACTAGTGCACTCACGGCAGGATCGAGTGCTTTTAACGAGCTGGGGCTATCAGCACTGAGCTGACTCCATGCATCCTGAATCTGCTGGGGTTCAATGAAAACTCCGGCTAGTGCGCCAGTGGCGATCGCCATAGGCGCCAAAGCCAGCATCACGTAATACGCCAACCCGCCCGAAACCAGGGAAATATTGAGTTCAGCATATTGGGCGACTAGCGACTTGGATCGCCCAAGAATTCCGGCAAACTTGCCGGAAACCCATCTTGGTGTCTCGATCCGCACCGCTCCATCCTGTCGTATAGCTCGCTGCTAGCCTTGCCGTCCCCTGCCTCCGTAGCTCAGGGGATAGAGCGCCGGTTTCCGGTACCGAAGGTCGCAGGTTCGAATCCTGCCGGGGGCACAATGAATACACAACAGAAAGTCACCACAATGGACCCGTCCGTGCACTTCGCGCGCACGGGTAGTTCGCTTTACCCATACATCCTCGCCGTGTTCGTTGGAATCTTGCTGATTTCTAATATTGGCGCAACGAAACTCATTGCATTCGGTCCCTTTATCACCGATGGAGGGGTCTTTCTATTCCCTTTGACGTACATCATCGGTGACATCCTGAGCGAGGTCTACGGCTTTAAAGCGGCCCGTAAGGCTGTCCTCACCGGTTTCGCCATATCCGTCCTAGCGGCCATGACTTTCTATCTCGTGCAAATATCTCCCGCCGCAGACGGCTACGAAAACCAGGGTGCATTCGAGGCAGTACTTGGGTTCGTACCGCGCATAGTTTTGGCGAGCATCCTGGGCTACCTTGTTGGCCAATTGCTCAATGCGTATGTCCTCGTAAAAATCAAAGAGCGCACGAAAGAGAAATACTTGTGGGCTCGGTTGATTGGCTCCACGGCCGTTGGCGAACTCGCTGACACAATCGTGTTCTGTACGGTCGCTTTCTATGGAATCATCACGGGGGCAGAGTTCCTCAACTACGTGATTATCGGCTACGTTTATAAGACTTTGCTGGAAGTTGTACTTCTCCCCGTGACCTATCCGGTTATTCGGGTTATTAAACGCCGCGAACCCACCTATTTCGCGTAAGTCCCTTTGGTGAAGCGCCCTAGCCATTCTTCTTTGAACGCATAGAAGTCACCCGTTTGCATTGACTCTCTAATCCGTCGCACCAAATCGATGGTGAAATGCAAGTTATGAATAGTGGCCAAGGTTGGGAATATCAACTCTTTAGCTTTATATGAATGGTGAAGATAAGCCTGCGAATAATGGGTGCAGGTATAGCACGAGCAATCAGGGTCTACCGGATCAAGATTTCCTCGACTTGTCGCATTGGACACATTGAATCGACCTTCAGAGGTCAAGAGGGCCGCATTACGCGCATTGCGCGTGGGAGCAACACAATCGAAAGTGTCCGCACCATTCTCAGCACCGATAAACAGGTCAAGTGGCTCGCCAATGCCTAGAAGGTGTCGAGGCTTTTCTCGCGGCAATTCCTCAACAACCCA
>JAFMDS010000055.1 GCA_017857175.1 Candidatus Nanopelagicales bacterium
CCCGGATCCGGAATAGCAAGTCCGGCTCGCGTCAACTTGCGTACCTGTTTATCTGGCATCTTTCTCGCTCCAGCACCTATCGATACATCGTCGGCGAGGACAGACTTCACCTCGTCTTGGGCAATTGAGATTCCATACAGGAAGCCCCCAATCTCCCCCTTATTTCCGGATTCCCTAGACGGGCAAACTTTGGGCTTCTCAGGGCCCAAAACTGCCGAAAAGTGGGGGTCAAATCGTGGGGTTGCAGCGCCCCAATTCTGCTGAAATCGTTGACTACGTGCACTCGTCATGAAAAGGTTGATCGATGCGATTCATCCGCGCTATTCCAGTTGCCCTGACGTCCGCGGCTCTCCTGCTCACTCAAGGAGCCCCATCTCTTGCGGCAAACTACGTGGAGACTGTCGAAGTTGGCAATAGCGGTTGGTGGGACAATGCCTTCCGACAGGTCATCGGTGTTGAAAAGTTCTGGGATTTTGGTGAGCGCGCCGCTGATGGCAAAGGTGATCCGCTGTATGTGGTCTTGGGCTTTGGCGACAGCTTCGGATCAGGTGAAGGGGCCTGGGATGGCCCCGGAACTGGATTCGGAACTGATTTCGAATTAACGGTCGACGACTTGATGTATCACGGTGGAACCTTTGACAACCACATCAATCGGGGTTGCCACATCTCGACCAGGAGTTCGTTCTATTTGAATGTAGGGAACTTGCGAGAGAGATATGGAAAGGACCTGGTTGGAGCAAACTTCGCCTGCACCGGTGCCGAGAGCATGCACATCGTCGGTAGCAATCTTGAAGCGTGTCGCGATCAGATTGTTAACAGCGATTGGAAGACCAGCCGAAGGCAGATTGGCGGTGCAAACGGTGCGGAAGGCAAGCGCGGCCTTTGTTCCAGTCTCCCAGGCTCCTCAAGATCACCAGGATCGGGAATCGGCTTTACGAGGGAAACTGATGCTCGATTAATGCGATCGGGAAGTGGACAGCAGTTCTACGAGACCTTCAATCGAGATGACTGGAATGACTGCAACTCAGGGTGGGCCTGGGATAGGAATTGTTTGGTGGGGTTGCAGGGTATTCGCTCCCCGGGCGCTGATCGCAAAGACTTCTTCAATTACTTGGCAGCCAAGGATTTTCCGGATCCGTATCCGAATGATCGATACCAATCACAGCTCTATTACGCCCACGAGTGGTTGATGGGCCTGAGTGGTGCTTCTGCGCGCCCCGTCATCGTGCTGGGGGCCTATGTGAGCGCGGGTGGTAACGACAAGGGTTTTGGTCCCGCCGTCACGAAGACTTTGGATCCCTTGGAGACGTGGCCGATCTTGGACTATGAAGGAGATGATAACGAAGTTCGAAGTGGCGACATCGAGGACGTCGCGGAGGTTCGAAACATCATGCATCAGCCGTCGATCACGTACCAGCTTGAAGCGACGTATCGGCTGATTGAGCTCTACATGCGTGACTGGAATTCCTCGCAATTTGTACCCGGTATGTCCTGGAACGTGGATGAAGTAGTTGATCCGTTCATTGCCGTACAGGAGTATCCGGATAAAGCCATGACTGCCTGTAATTCCAGGGGCACTTCCTGGATGAACAACATCGACCGCAGAGAGTCGCAATGGCTGGATGATTTCTTGACCCAGCCTTTGTTGCGTGACATTCGCCTTGCCATCGACCGGTTAAGTGGTGCGGGCATGCGCATCGGCTCGGTGCCTTTGAACTTTGAGGGTCACGGACCGTGTGAGGGTATAGGTACGTTCGACAGTAGGCGTTGGATCAACACCCCCGAAGATGCCCTCGCCGCTGGCCAGAACGACGTGTCGGTTTCTCCTCTCAGCATTGAGATGTCCAAAGCCGCAATCCATCCGAACGCTGCTGGGCATCAAGCAATTTTTGAGGCAACGAAGCCCATGGTGGAGAATTTCGTCGATGGTTCGATCTCTCGAATGAGATCGGCCGTTTCCTCCGTACCGTTCGATTTCAGTGACTCGTGCTTGAAGTCAGCAGATGATCCCATGGCAACAAATGTAGAAATCCTCAATGTTCGATACGACCGAGGCGCGACCTTCAAGGGCAAGGTGTACATAGGAAAGAAGCAATTATGGTCTCGGTTCGAACCCCATTCGAACAAGAATCAGTGGAACGCAGACAAGGTCATACGAGAAGCGATCGGAGTGAACGATGCGCTCACAAGTGGCCTTTTGTACGGACCAAGTGATGCTTTAGCCGTCGGCAATAAGTACTGGGCGGACACATTGCCGAAGGTCTCGTCAGGGTCGTTGCGACTCGGAGACGGGGTGCGGGCCTTCGCGGCTGGCAATGATTTCAGCCATGTGTCGAGAGGTCTATTTGGCCGACCCCTGCCGACCACCTCGAAAGACTCCGGATTTGTTCGGTCGAGGCGCCTGCAACCTCCCATCGTGTCGACATGGGGAGCACAGGACCGACCGCGCGTAGGTCGCCCGGCTGATCAACCCACCCGCTTGGGACAACTTCGAGTCACCGTCCTTGACGGGTGCTCAACACCGGACTATGCAGTAGTGACCATTGAGCAGGATGGGGATGTCTTCCTGAAGTCTCGCGGAGTGCCTATCGGTGGTGTGCCATGGGTGTACGTCGATCCTGCTGCAGGTATCGCTACCGATGATCTGTGGGTACTAACAACAGGTCGAACGTCGAGCAATAAAGGAACGAAAGAGTATCCGGCAGACAGCGATATTCGAGTTGTGTCCTGGCCCAAACTCATTCCTTGGCATGAGGCGCTTGATTCGCAACCACGAGCCTTATTGCTGGAGAACGAACTCGAAGACCGAGTATGGAACTCAACGGGAGTGAGGGACTTCGCTCTCTGTCCTGCACAACCTGATTACAGCCGACTGTTGAGGGGCCCCTATACGCTGGCGCTGACCATTAAGAACGGCAAGGAAGCCGCTGAAGCTCCGGCTCAGGGAAGGGGTTGGTATAGCCAGCCCTGGGGAGCAGGGGATCGGAACACTGAACCGGACACTCTGTTGGGTGCCGAATTGTTCCATACCCAACCGAGCCTGTCGTGCTTGAAGGCTTCAACTAGAGCACTTGAACCTGAGCAAGCCTGGGCAATGCGCTGTGATGAGACGTCATTCCGAAGGGGCGCAACCTTCAATCCGTGCCGAGTCGAAGTCCTGTTTCCCCCAGTGGGATAACTCAACATGAGCTAGGTGGCGCCCCGGTGCGACTGACGTAGGCCAACTACGTCAGCCGCACACGCCCAATGTGGCCCCGTGAGGGTTCGCCTGATCTGGTGGCCCCGGCAGGATTCGAACCTGCGACGCACGGTTTAGGAAACCGACGCTCTATCCCCTGAGCTACGGGGCCACGGGGTGTGTGCATAACTGTGTGCATAACCCCGTGTGAATAGTACGGCTATGGTCTTTGTTGTCATCTTTGGGTGATTTGCCTTGCTGCCTAGGTCGCTACGGGTGCATGTGAGCCTGTTCACTCGAACGTCTTCGCTGGCTCATTAATTGAAACTGCAGAATCATTCGATGCGTTACTGTTTCGAGGTGATGCAAACAACCGATGTCCTCATTGTTGGTGCAGGCACATCAGGGTTGCGAGTTGCCGAACTCCTTTGCGAGTCGAAGGTTGAGTGTGTTGTTTTGGAGGCTCGTGATCGGGTGGGTGGTCGACTGCTGTCGACAGATCAGGGCATTGATCTTGGTGCGTCATGGTTCTGGGAAAACGAACCTGACGTGATCTCTGTCAACAGACAAAATTCTGCGGAGGCTTTTGATCAGTACCTCGATGGAAACATGATGTTTCAAGTGCCAGGTCGCGTGGAACGCCTTGATGGAAATCCACTTGGGGTTCCGTCGAAGCGAATCGTGGGCGGAATGCAGACCTTGACGCACGCTATTAGCCGCAGGCTGCCCGCGGGCGTAGTTCATCTTTCAACGCCCGTGATCGCAATTGACTTTGATGAGCGTGGGGCAACGGTTGATGCAGAAGGTGAAACATGGCGCGCTAACAGGGTTGTGCTGGCACTACCACCTGCAACGGCAATAAATCTCATAGAGATCACACCCGAGTTGCCCGAGGCGCTTGTCAGTGTTGCACGCAAGACACCGGTCTGGATGGGAGCGGTGACAAAAGTTGTTGCGGTGTATCAGGAACCTTTCTGGCGCAAAGATGCACTGGCGGGAAGTGCAATGAGTCACGTTGGTCCCATGCGAGAGATCCATGACCTCAGCGACCCGAACGGAAGCTTCGGTGCGCTCTTCGGGTTTAGCCGCGAGCCAGTAAATGAAGTCACGGCGATCGCGCAGCTCACCGCGATTTTTGGGCCGCAGGCGGCCTCGCCACTGGAAGTAATGATCAAGGACTGGAGCAAAGAGAAATACACCTCGCCACCCGGAGTGTTTCAGCTCAATGACCATCACCTCTTTGGATCAGAAACACTGCGCTCACCACACCTAGACGGCAGGCTGTATTTCACCTCAACGGAAACGGCACTTGATTCACCAGGTCACATTCAGGGCGCGTTGTCAGCCGCTGCGCGGTGCGCCAGCGCACTTGTGCGGGCAACGGTTTAACGGGGATCTGCCCCATTTAACTGTCCCATGGCCACCAGTTCTATTTCGACTCGGGCGCCCAAGGGGAGACCGGCCACCGCCACGGTTGTTCGAGCGGGGTAGGGCGCCGTGAAAACCGTTGCGTAGACAGCGTTCATCGCCGCGAAGTCGTTCATGTCAATCAGATACACGTTGACCTTAACCACGTCGTCCAGGGATAGGTTGGCGGAGGCGAGGACAGATGTGAGATTGGCAAATACCTGCGCGGTTTGCGCGGCAACGTCGCCATCAATAAGTTGTCCCGTGGTCGGGTCTATTGGTGTCTGACCTGACAGAAAAACAGAGCCGTCCGTCCCTCGCGCGCCATGCGAGTAAGGGCCAACAGGCTTCGGGGCGTGCGGGTCAGTGATTGTTGAACGCGTCATTCAGGCAGCCTACCGATCACGGCGTAAAACACATTGGGTTCGGCGAATCGAAAGTCGCGCAAAGGAAATAAAGCATTTCTTTATCACTTTTGCGAGGTCAGCCATTGACTGAGAATTCCTCCGATCTCGTGCAGTTCACCCGGGTTGGTCGCAATCGATAAATGCGCAACTCCAAGGCGAGCGATTTCTGAAGCCTCGAGTGAAGTTGATCCAACGACCGCAATAACCGGTCGATCATGAACACGACTTGCGGCAACTCCAACAATTTTCCCGAGAAATGATTGTTCATCGAGTCTTCCCTCTCCGAGAAGAACTGCATCCGCATGAGTTGCGAGCTCATCGAAACCAACAAGATTGAGAACATAATCTGCACCCGAGAACAGTTCGGCGCCAAAGGCTGCCCACAAAGCACCGGAAAGTCCCCCGGCTGCGCCAGTTTGCGGGATGCCTCTCGGATCGCGCCCAAACCGATACGCATAATCATTTGCGAGGGATTCGAGTCTCTGATTGAGAATATCGATCGTTTCTGTGTCCGCACCTTTCTGAGGGGCAAAGACATTTGCAGCATTCTCAAAAGTTACGGTGACGTCAGATAACACTTCAACTATGACGTCGGTCAAGATTTCCTCGGCACCGAGCAGTGCATCGATTGCGCCTTGCCCGCCATCTGTTGTGGCACTTCCGCCAGTTGCCACAATGATTTTCTTTGCACCAAATACGACTGCTGAAATAATAAGTTCGCCGACACCAACCGTTGATGCGCGAATTGAATCAATGGGAGTGCATCCACTGAAATGTAGCCCGCAGACCTGAGCCACTTCAATGATTGCAAGTCTTTGTTTCGCAACCCAACCCCAGCGGGCAATCACTTCTTGGCCAAATGGGCCGTGGACTGATTGGGATTTTTGTTCCCCTTTGAGCGCATGCACAAGAACATCGAGTGTTCCCTCGCCTCCGTCAGCCAAAGGACACTCAATGGCAGTTAGCCCCTCCTCACGGATACCCGAGGAAATGAATTGGGCAACTTGAACTGATGTGAATGTTCCTTTGAAGGAGTCGGGAGCGACAAGAATTGTGGTCACAAGACTTGACTTCTAGCGATGGACGACATGGGCGAGTGGTTCACCATTGCGCCAACGCGCGATTTGGTTTTCAACCAGAGCCCTTGCTCGTGGCAGGAAGGCGGAGGTATTCCCTCCAACATGGGGGCTTATCAGCACTCCTGGGATTTGCCATAAGGGATGCTCCGGTGGTAGCGGTTCTGGATCCGTCACATCAAGTGCAGCTCGGATACGACCCTGTTGCGCATGTTGCACCAAAGCATCAGTATCAACAACCCCACCCCTGGATACGTTGACCAAGAGTGCTCCGTCACGCATCTGGGATAGAAATGAATCATTTACTAATCTTTTTGTTGTCACAGTCAATGGCACTGCCAACACGACAATATCTGCCTTTGGTAGCAGGCTGGGTAATTCTGTGATGTCCATGACACCAGATCTCTGCGATCTGGCAACCTGCGTTATTTCCACCTCGAATGGATTAAGCCGCTGCGCAATTGCCTGACCTACACCGCCTGCACCAATGATCAGTACCTTTCGATCAACAAGAGAGGTTCTGCGTTCATGAATCCATTCACCGCGGGGCATGGCCCTAGCAAAATCATCGATTCCACGCAGCGATGCCAAGATAAGTCCAACGGCCAGCTCGGCAGTACCGGCGTCGTGGATACCAACTGCATTGCACAAGGTGACGTGCTCCGGCATGTAATCCAACACTGCATCGAAGCCCACGGTCAGAAGCTGGACAACCTGAAGGCTTGGCATTTGGGCGATGAGTTCAAAGCACTCCGACGGACCCATGTATGTCGGAACATAAAAACCCACTTGCGAGAGATTCTCCGACTGTTCTGGGTGGCCTAGTTGCAAGTCGCCGGGTATGAGGACGGATAACACAGATGGAGCCTACATTTACGATGACAGGAGAAACACCACCCACCAACATTAATCTATGAGTTGAGAATCTTTGCCTTTTCAGAGGCGAATTCTTCCTCGGTCAGTACACCAGCATCGCGGAGGCCAGCGAGATCCTTGAGCATCGTAATCTTGTCTGAGCCGTGAGAATCGGTTGTAGGTTCCTGTTGAGCGTTCTTTGCAGCTTCTTCAGCTGCCCATTTTTCGTCTTGCTTGTGAGCGACCTTGTTGGATGCGGCGGTGGCCGCACCTGCTACTGCCGCTGCGCGAAGAATACGAGGCATTGTGTCTCCTTGGTAAAATGAATTGTTTGATCTTTTGGCACTTCCACCCTACGTCATAAGAGCTGGGGTGGCTAGGTGTGGACAGTGTTAGATCAAAAAACTGTCCTCATTGAAGTAGAGATAAATGCCGTGCCTAATGAGAGTTGCGAAGAACTGGAAAGAGATTGTGCTCCATGGGCGCACCTGCGGGTATTTCAAGGTTGAGTCCATCGAAGTTGGGGGAAGTCACCCATTCTCGTGGTGCGTGCACCATGTCGTCGCCCAAGAAGCGCAGTGAGAACGCACGCCTTCGGTTCTTCCCAGGCACTCCATATGCATGATGCAAGGTGAGCATGTGGAAAAAGACTGCATCACCGGGCTCCATTGCCCAGCCGATGACATTGTGCGCATTTCGGTCTGCTTCAATGTCGGGGAGTTCCTCCAGGGTTCCCTCAGGGAACCACTTTGCTTGGTTGTCCATGAAAGTACGTGGCATGAGCCAACCCTTGTTATGTGATCCGCGAGAAAACTCGAGTGTTGATTCCAGGGCCACAGGGTCGACAGGCGCCCACATGGAGCAGTTGTTGAACCCGTCCACGTTGTAATAAGGCTGATCCTGGTGCCACGGTGTCACCTGCTTAGTTCCAGGCTCCTTGACCAGCATGTGATCGTGAAATAAGCGCACTTGGCTACTGTTCATAAGTGCTGCAGCGACATCAGCCGCTTTCGATTCAAATGCAATGGTTTCGAATTCAGGGATTCGCTGCCAGTTGCAAAAATCCTCAACAAACTTGCCTGGATCATCGTCATTGCTGGCAATTTTGAACATGGGCCCAGGCTCAGCAAGATTGCGTTCGATGCCCGCTGCGATGAGAGCAACTTCGTCAGGGCTGAAGAGATTGCGAATAATGACGACGCCATCGCGCCAGAAGGCGTCAATCGTTTCCTGGGCAATGATCACATCAGAATCCTAGAGTAAAGCGACTGAGCAATATGTATGTCTACTAGGAAAGTTGGCCAATCTTGAAACTTTCAAGTTCACGCTCGGGCCGACTCTGACCAGCGTGCTGCCGATTGAAGTCTTGCGTGGCGTCAATGCCACACATATTCTCAATGTCGCTCGCTCCGCCTGGGTGCTGGGAAATCCAATCGGTCAGGTCGTAAACATTTCCACCTACCGCTGACCAGCAATCGTCGGGGGTGGCGTGGGCGGCAACATTTTTCAAGGTGTAGCCAGAGGCCTTTGCATCGGGAGTAGTGGGCGTTGCTGTGGTGATTTGGACAGTTGAATCTGAAAGCACCTTGTCCCACACCGACTTGGCGCCAGAATCGCCAGCAAGGACCGTAGATGTAATCGCACCTAGTGAAAGTACGACAACCCCGGCGGCGATGAGTGACGTGAAGATTGACTTGTGCCGCGAGTTAACCAGCCAGATCCAGATGGCACCCACTGCGAGCAGTACAGCAGCGATGATGAAAGTTCGTTCTCCCCATTCTTGATGCTCGAGTGAGACGCTAACCTCTTGATTGAGTTTCTCGCCAGATTCCTTGGCGATGAATGACATCCCGATGCTGAAGAGAAGTGCGCCTCCAATGAATGCGAACTGGACTCGCCCGCGAAACCGTGGGATAAGAACGAGTGCGATCATGCCGATCGCACTGAGGGGGAGAAGAACTACAACAAAATGAACAAAAAGCGGATGTGAGGGAATTCCGTTAACGGTTTCCAACACGTATTAGGCCTTTTTCTTCTTTTTGAGGATACCGATTTGGAATGGGGCTAGTTCCGCTGCCACTCTCGTGTTACCCGTGTGTTGCTGCGTGAAAGCTCGCGTTGCATCTTTTCCACACATGGCGATAATTCGTGAGGACCCACCTGGGTGTTGGTTAATCCAGTTGGTCAAGTTGTAGACCTTGCCGTTAACGATGCTCCAACACGATGTTGAAGTTGCATTCTTTTTGACCTTTTTTAAGGTGATTGATTTGGTTGTATTGGGTGCGGCGTTCGCGATCGTGGGCGTGACTGCAATCCCTGTCAGTGAAAGAGCAACAGCTATCGCAAGAACTTTAAATTTCATGGCATTATTATGAATCACTAATGCTTATTTGGGAAGTTCCAAGTTTGATGCCAGGTAAAGATAAGTACTACCTACTTGGTGCCCGCCAAGAGATCTCTGATTTCGCGGAGCAGGTCAAGTTCGGTTTGGGTGGGCTCGTCAACTAGAGCCTGGCGTGCTTTCCACTTGCTTAGTGGTGCTACGAAAACGAAGTAGAGCACCGCCATGGTCAGAATAAATGTAATGAACGCGTTGATGATCAAAGTAATGTCAAAGACTTGACCATTGATGGAGAAGGATCCTCCTTCCAAACCGCCACCCAGGATCAGGCCCACCGTGGGCGTGATGATTGCGTCAGTTACCCCAGTTATCAAGGCCGTGAATGCGGCACCTGCAACGAAGCCGACGGCAACGTCAACGACATTTCCACGCGAAATAAAGTCTTTGAAACCTGACAGCATGGAAAAAGTCTAGGCCATAGTCGCGGTCAACTACTCTTTTCCAATAGCAATTTCCGGTTCATCGTAATCCGCAATCCCGACTTTTGCCGGCCGTCTGATAAGCCAGGTGAAGAACGCAATAATCACCACAATGCCCAGGACCACTTCAATTAATTGCAGAGTGCCACCCTGAGCGAATTCGATAACCGCCCCACCGATCTGTTGGCTCAGGATGAAGACAGCCATGA
>JAFMDS010000019.1 GCA_017857175.1 Candidatus Nanopelagicales bacterium
CCTGGGTCCTGGGGCGCGGGACCACCGAGTTCGGCACGCAAGTCTTCATTATTTGCAACGCTTATGGCTGGGCGATCACGAAGACTAAGAATGTGATCGATGGTTAGATCAACAACCTGATGACCCAGTGCACGCATCTGCTCAGGGTCAAAACTTAAGTCGAAGCTAATGGAGTCCTCCGAGTTTTCACTCATGTGTGAAGACTAGAGGCTGAGGAGATCAGCCACCAAAGAGTCGTGAGAAGAACCCACCCTTATTTGCAGCTGCTTTCTCGGCAGCGGTGCAGGAGCAGCGCTGGTTCTTGGGAATTCCACGGAGAACTTCGTTCTTGTGTTGACCACAGCCGGCCCAGGTTGCCTTCTTGCACGCTTTACATGTTGTTTGACGGCACATGGTTGATCCTTAGGTCGAGGGAATGGAAACCCACTCTTCAGTGGTGAGTGGACTATACCCCAGGGGGTATCAAGTTCGGCTCCATGGTGTGCCGCTTTTCGCTTCTAACAGCATTTGCCCTGAGTCGTTGCCAGGTTCGCGTGCTCACTCGGATCAATGGCGGTGATTTCGCTGAGAAATGAGTCGAGATCAATTTTGTGGCCGCCCAGCCAAGTGCCTTGAACTTTGACTTGCGTTGCCAACTTGGTGGGATCGGCCATATAGGGATCCATGGACAACTCAACAAAATCAGCCATCTTGCCCACGCTGATCGAGCCCACGAGGTCATCACGATGCAGCATGTGCGCAGCGTTAATTGTTTGAGCTTTTAATGCATCATCCAAAGAAATAATTTGCTCGGGCCCATGCACCGTTCCACTATCACTCAAGCGCGTAATGGCAGTTTGCATGTTAAGAAGAACATTTGGCGGTGAGACAGAGCCATCGTTGTGAAATGAATATGTTGCTCCAGATTTAACAGCATCTCCCCAACGCATCCAGTTCGCGCCAACCTCGGTAGGGAACATCGTGCCATCGAGCAAATCGCCCCAGTAAATGAATTGGAAGACACCGAGTGAGATTCCTACACCAAGTGATGCTGCACGATCAAATTGATCACCCCTGCAGGCACCAACATGCTCAACGCGCCAGCGGTGATCGGTTCCCAAGAGCTTGTTTGCAACTAATGCATGTTCGTAAGCATCCAACACAATGTCCAGTCCAATATCGCCGTTAACGTGGAATGAGAACTGCCATCCCATCGGTGCATATCGTGCGAGCACCTGATCGAGTTCAACTCGGGAGTAGTTCATCATGGCTTCGCCACCGGGCCCAATGGGGATTTGAGCATTCTGAGTTATCTCGTTGTCCAGGTAGGGGAATGACGCGGCGATAGTTCCAACCCATGGTGAACCATCGGCCCACAACTTGATGCCCTGCTTGTGAAGCATGTCCGTTGAAATGGGGGAATCGAGTGGATCTCCTGCATCAGCATTGATAGACATATGAAAAAGGGAAACCCTGACGGGACAATCTTTTGCTGATGCCAGAGCTTCATAGCCTTTGAGCATCCCTGTGTTGTAGGTCATTTCAGAGACACTTGTGATCCCGTATGTGGCGAGCATTTGATAAAACTTGGCCGAGGATTGCAACGGATGTGGAATCGCCGTAGCCATCAATGGAGAGGCAACTGCCAGGACCGCACCCGTTTCATAAGCACGTCCGTTTGAAGTGCCATCCACGTTACGTCCATAACGAGCACCTACAGGATCCGCTGGTGGCTTGGCATCGGCCCAATTGAGATATTTGATGGTTGCGCTGTTGAAGTAAATTTCATGGCCTGAGTTGTCAAGAACTGCCACGGGGCGATCCGGAAAGAAAACGTCAAGTTCAGTATTTGTGAGTTCCGGTGCACCTTGGAGGAGTCGATCAAGACCGTTAAACAGCACGGGTGTCTGTCCTGCTACTTCTTTATTGACTTTGTTCCAAAGGTTTTGAACATCCGAGTAGGTGGGATAGCCAATATACGGTGCGATCCAATAGGCCGGCGCTTGCGTGACAACACCAGTAAGGATGGGATGACTATGAGGCTCAACAAAGCCCGGCATGAGAACCGTGGTACCAAGATTCTGAACCGGTGCACCGGGTGCAGAAGCTTGACATTGCTCCAATGTTCCAATTGCAGTGATCTTGTTGGAATCGGTATCAAAGGCAACTGCGGTTGCGCGGGGGAGAGCCGGATCCATGGTGATGATGCTTTGTGCCTGAAGAATTTCAATGGACACGTCTTTACCCTTTCTTCGCCTTTTTTAGTTTCCGGAGTTCACGCGCATGGGCTTCGATCTCAATGGCTTGCTCAAGTGTGGGCGCACTGCCACCAAGGCGCTGCGGGATCCAAGGAGAACCTGGCGCTTGATCTTTGTAACGCGCCACGGTGATTGCCAGGAGATCTTTCAATGCATGGCTCAACATCACATTTGCTGCGTCGGAGTCCGTCCCCGCTGGAATCTCCAGTGGTTGACCAACGGTGATGCATATTTGTTTGCCGCGGGAAAAATCACGAGTGTTGTAGGACAGGATCCTGTGCCCACCGAAAATAATCATGGGAATGAGTGGCACTTTCGCCGCACTTGCCATGCGAATGGAACCGCTTTTGAGTTCCTTGATGTCATAGGACAAACTCATGGTTGCTTCGGGGAAAACACCAACCAACTCGCCAGCCTTCAACGCTTTAACGGCGTCGCGGAACGCTTGCGAGCCCGCATCGCGATCCACCGGGATATGTTTCATGCCACGCATGAGTGGGCCAGCTACCTTGTGTTTGAAAATCGAATCCTTGGCCATAAACCTGACGAGTCGCCGGCCGCGCATGTCCGCTGGAATTCCACCCAGGGCAAAATCCAAGTAGCTCGTGTGATTGATAGCAAGAAGTGCTCCACCTTTGGTGGGAATGTTCTCGGCACCGACAATGTCGATCGATAGATCAAGACCCTTAAAAAGCGTCTTAGCGGTGAAGATGATTGATCGATACAGAGGCTCGGCCACTTGCCAAGACTAGCGAATCAGTCAGTACGCAGAATCACCCAAGCGAGCACCGCTTTTGTCAAGCAACGCTTGCACTTCCGATGAGCGATAGCGCCGGTGACCGCCCAGTGTCCGAATGCTGGCTAGTTTGCCGGATTTGGCCCAACGTGTAACAGTCTTGGGGTCCACCCGAAAGAGAGCCGCAACTTCTCCGGGTGTCATGAGGTGCTCCGTCTCGGGAATTGCTCCGTAGTTCAACATGTCACCTCTCAATTCTGCGCCCGGTAGAGAAAAAGCTCTTACCCACTGCCAGAACGCTATTGCTCTCTGGCAAATGTGCAACTCCAGTCTATGTGCGTGTCCGCTACGCTGAGAGGGATTAGATGCCCGAATAACGCGAGAGGCCCCGAAAAGACATGAATCTGAATCCATGGTCCGAATTTGATGGTCACGAGGAGGTCGTGGTGGCTCAGGACCCAAAAACAGGTATTCGATCCGTCATCGCCATTCATTCCACTGCCCTTGGGCCGGCTCTCGGGGGCACCCGAATGTCGCTCTACTCCGACGCCCCTGACCCCTATGCGGCAGCGCACGCCGATGCCCTGCGGTTGGCCCGCGCCATGACACTCAAGAACTCCCTCGCCGGGCTACCCCATGGTGGTGGAAAGGCCGTAATCATCGGTGATCCCCACAACAAATCCCGTGAACAACTTCTGGCCTACGGAGACCTCATTGAGTCCTTGGGCGGTAAGTACGTCACGGCGGGCGATGTAGGTATGCAGGTCGCCGACATGGACGTCCTCGGGGAACGCAGCAAGTGGGTCACCGGTCGCTCTCCCGAGAACGGCGGTGTGGGTGATTCAGGCATCTTGACAGCTTTGGGCATCTGGCAAGGAATGCGGGCTGCCGCTCAATTCGCCTACGGTTCACCGGATTTGGGCGACCGGACAATCGCCGTTGTCGGCGCTGGCAAAGTAGGTGGGCGCCTTATTGGCCATCTCATCGAGTCAGAGGGGGCTCGTGTGGTGGCAATCGACCCTGTTCCCGAGGTCCGGGCAGCGTTGAGTGCTCAGTATCCCGCGGTGACCTTCGTTGAGACCGTTGATGAACTCCTCGACTCGAATCCCGATGTGCTTTCCCCCAATGCCATGGGTGGGTTCATCACCCCTGAAATGGCTGCACGCCTCGAGGTCAAAATGGTCTGCGGGGGGGCCAATAACCAGTTGGCTAGCCCTGAGGTGGGCGATCTCTTGGCCGAGAGAGGGATTCTCTATGCCCCTGATTTCCTGGTCAACTGTGGTGGCGTGATTCAGGTGGCTGAAGAACTGGTCGGCGCTGATGTTGAGCGGGCACGAGCCAAGGTCATGGGGGTCTACGACACGGCCAGCACCGTCTTTGCTCGGGCAGCCTCAGAGGGGATTACCCCTGTGGCGGCCGCGGAGGCAGAGGCCTGGGCCCGCATCTCCGCGGCCTAATCGAGGCAAATTTTTGGGTCATTCTTCACTCCAACTGAACCAGAGATAAGATCCTCTAGTGGCGGTTACGAGAACGCCGCGTGTTAATCAGAAAGTTAATCAGTCAACGTACTACCGGGGTTACCCAATCGGTGACCTGGAAGAGAGGGTCGAGCCATGGGGCGAGGCCGAGCCAAGGCTAAGCAAACAAAAGTTGCGCGGGAACTGAAGTACGGCGGTCCGCAGACCGATTTTGAGCGCCTGCAGGCAGAACTCAGTGGGCAACCTGTTTATGTTCCCGAGCCGGATACTGATTCATCAGATTCTGATGACCTCGATGACCCTTATGCCAAGTACTACTCCGATGACGACGAAGAAGACGAGTCGGCGTAGTCGCCTGTCAGGAACACTGCTCCACCCCCACCGCCCTTGGCTGGTGAGTCGCCTGCTTCTCCATCGTTGCGATCGCGGACTGTGCCACATACCCATGCGTCCAAGTTTCGCCCTGCTAACACAGCGAGCGCCTGATCCACCGATGATGCGTCAACAACAGCGAACATTCCCACTCCCATGTTGAAGGTTCGCTCCGCGTCGGCCAGCGGTACAGAACCTTCACGCTGAATCAATTCAAAGATTGGCGCGGGCTGCCAGGTCTGCCGATACACATCAACTGAAACATGTGCTGGCAAAACCCGCGCAAGGTTTGCCGCAATTCCTCCGCCAGTGACATGACTGAATGCGTGCACATTTGATTGCTTGATCATTTCAAGGCAGTCGCGTGCATAGATGTGGGTAGGTTCGAGGAGCTCCTCGCCCACAGTTCGACCAAGACTCTCAACTTCCGCATCGAGTCCAAGTTTTCCATCACCCAAAAGAACATGGCGTGCAAGTGAATACCCATTGGAGTGCAGCCCACTTGAACCCATGGCAATGACGACATCGCCCACCTGAACGCGGTCTGGTCCGAGCAGGTTGTCAGCGTCGACTATCCCCGTGCCTGCGCCCGCGATGTCGTATTCATCGGGTGCCATGAGTCCCGGGTGTTCAGCGGTCTCGCCGCCAACGAGTGAACAACCTGCCAATTCACATCCCTGCGCGATACCGGCAACAATGCTTGCGACCCGCTCGGGGTTAACAGAACCAACGGCAATGTAATCGGTCATGAATAAGGGCTCAGCACCACAGACCACGAGGTCGTCAACCACCATTGCAACGAGATCAAGGCCAACAGTGTGGTGAATGTCTAATGCGCGCGCGACCGCGATTTTGGTGCCAACGCCGTCCGTTGATGTCGCCAACAATGGGCGCTTCATTGTCTTTGCTGCTGATATGTCAAAGAGTCCCGCGAAACCGCCAAAGTCACCAACAACCTCTGGTCGCGTACTTGCGGCAATTGATGCACGCATTAATTCAACGGCGCGCTCACCTGATTCGACATTAACGCCAGCTGCCGCATAGGTGGCTTCATTTTGGGTCATGGTCTATTCAGAGCATCTGATGCAACTGGATCAATTCTAAGAGTGTCGTCCTTGTTGACCCTGCGTTCGATTCCATCAAGTACTTGTAGGTTCACTTTGTGTTCCTCTGCCAATTCCACGGGATAAACCCCATCAAAGCAGGCACGGCACAGTTCGTCTTTGGGAACGTGGGTTGTCTCAATCAAAGCGTCAAGTTCGACGTATGCCAATGAATCGGCACCGATCGATGCGCAGATTTCATCCACGGTAAGACCATTTGCAATCAACTCTGCGCGCGATGCGAAATCGATGCCATAAAAGCATGGCCACTTCACAGGAGGGCTCGAAATTCTTACGTGCACCTCCTTTGCTCCGGCCTCGCGGAGCATGCGAACTAGCGCGCGCTGAGTGTTACCGCGAACAATCGAGTCATCAACCACAACGAGCCGTTGTCCAGCAATCACTTCTTTCAAAGGATTGAGTTTCAAACGAATACCGAGTTGACGAATTGTTTGGGAGGGTTGAATGAAGGTTCGACCGACATAGGAGTTTTTGACCAATCCTTCAGCGAATGGAATGCCGGATTCTTGGGCATAGCCAATTGCTGCGTAACGCCCCGACTCGGGAACAGGAATAACTAGATCCGCGTCAACAGGGTGCTCGACGGCAAGCTTGCGACCGATGTCGACTCTCGCTGAGTGAACGTTTCTCCCGGCAATCGTTGTGTCGGGTCGTGCCAAGTACACGTACTCAAAAAGGCAACCCTTGGGCGCAGCGGGTGCAAACCTGTGTGCGCGAAGCCCCTCGGAGTCAATGACAATTAATTCGCCTGGTTCGATTTCGCGCACCACTGAGGCGCCAACAATGTCTAAGGCCGCTGACTCGCTTGCCACAACCCAGCCCGCTTCAAGCCGACCAAGCACGAGGGGACGGATACCCTGCGGATCGCGGGCGGCATACAGGGTTGTGTCATCCATGAATACGAGTGAATAGGCACCTTTGACCGAGGGGAGTTCAGCCATTGCCGCGGCTTCCAAAGAAAGGTCTGGGTGGGCGGCAAGCAGCGCGGAAAGGATCTCGGTGTCGGTGGTGGCATTAACACCTGAACTCAGGGGCAGTTCGCCTGAATTTGATTGCAGTTCACTGATTCGATTGCGCAGCTCCGCAGTATTTGTCAGGTTGCCGTTGTGACCCAGAGCCAAGTGTCCCGTGGCCGTTGTGCGGAAAGTGGGTTGCGCGTTTTCCCACACACTCGCACCGGTCGTTGAGTAGCGAGTGTGACCAATCGCGACATAACCTTGCAGTGATTCCAGTGCACCCTCGTTAAAGACTTGTGAGACAAGCCCCATGTCCTTGTACACCACAATGCGCGAGCCATCGCTAACTGCGATGCCGGCTGATTCTTGGCCGCGATGTTGTAGTGCGTAGAGGCCAAAGTATGTGAGTTTGGAAACTTCTTCGCCCGGTGCCCACACACCGAAGACACCGCAGGCATCTTGAGGGCCTTTATCGTCAGAGAGGAGATCGTGGGTCAGTAGACCATCACCGCGGGACACAGCCCTAGCCTACGCGGACGGACGGACACACATCATGAACGACCTACCGTCTTAACAGATTCAATCCACAGTTCCGGTGCATTCAAATCTCGCTCACCCACACCCACGGCTGAAATGCTTCGATAAATCTCAATCTGATCAGTCACGAGATCCCGCCCATTGAGTTCTGCAAAGTTGACACCGGACACAATTAATCGAGAGGGAAGAGTCTCGATAAATCGGACCTCTCGCCCCCCGCAATCAGGGCACCCGAGGTCACTGCCTCCGCCCAGGTGAGATCCCCATGTGCCAGGGCAATAAGCGTCCGCGCACTTGTCTCGACAACAGCCGATGGTGTTCCACGCCTGTGGGTGTGACCGGCAACCAACTGGATTGCGGCATAGGGCGGGATTCGCAGTTCGACGCTTCGACCCGGCTCGATTTCTGAGAGGTGAGCGAGGATCGCTTTCACCACCATCCGTTCAGTGCTCAAATCAGGAGTCAGACCTTGCAAATAACTGGCCGCAATGGCGTGCAACAGTTCCTGGTCGTGAGGAGCAAGCATGATCAAGTGTTAAAAATTGCAGGCAGAGTTGCTTCGTGGACCTGACGCAATTGATTAATGGTGAATGTGAACAACTCACCCATCACGATGACCTGCTCGCCCGGATGACCTGCATCCGCTCCAAGACCTGAGTCGACAACTCCCACGCGGTAGGCCGGCAAGCCTCGCGCAGCGCACATTTCGGTGAACCGAAGTTCCTCACTGCGTGGGATAACCACGACCGCACGAGCAGTGCTCTCTGAGAATAGGAAGACAAATGGCGCAATGTCATCTTGCACCCAAAAGCGCGCGCCAATGTTTGCACGCATCGCCATCTCAGCAATTGCAATGGCAATGCCGCCATCGGAGACGTCGTGCGCTGCCGTGATCATGCCATCGCGTGATGCGGCAACAAGAATTTCACTGAGAAGTTTCTCGCGTTGCAAATCGACGCGAGGCGGTAAGCCGCCCAAATGACCATGGATATGCGCCCACTCGCTGCCACCGAATTCATCTGAGGTGTCTCCCAGAACGTAAATCAACTCGCCATCGGAATCTGCATTCCAGGTCATTGGTGTTCGACGCTCAACGTCGTCGATCACTCCGAGTACACCGACAACGGGTGTCGGATGGATGGCGGTATCCGCGGTTTGGTTGTAGAAGGACACGTTGCCACCGGTCACGGGCACACCGAGTTCTAAGCAGCCATCAGCCAATCCCCGAGTAGCTTCAGCGAACTGCCACATGACCTCGGGGTCTTCGGGGGAACCAAAATTTAGACAGTTGGTGACAGCAAGTGGAATCGCTCCACTGACACTGACATTGCGATAAGACTCCGCCAGAGCAAGTTTGGCTCCGTTATATGGATCAAGTTTGGCAAATCGAGCATTGCAATCTGTAGCAATGGCAACGCCAAGTCCGGATTCCTCATCGATTCGGATCATTCCGGTATCTTCTGGTTGCGCAAGAATTGTGTTGCCCAAAACATAACGGTCATACTGTGAGGTGACCCACGACTTTGACGCAAGATTGGGTGAGCCGATCAGATCAAGAAGGGTCTGCTTGAGGGCATCGCCCGACTCTGGTCGTGTAATTACCTCAGGAGTGGGGGCATTGGCTTGCAATGCATCCTGCCACTGGGGTCGGTGGTACGGACGCTCGTAAACAGGACCTTCATGTGCGACCGTGCGCGGTGGGACATTAACAATTTCCTCGCCATGCCAATCAACAACTAGGCGGCCCGTGTTGGTGACTTCACCGATCACGATTGCTTCGACATCCCACTTTTTACAAATGTCCATGAATGCATCCACATGTTGCGGTGTGACAATTGCACACATGCGTTCCTGTGATTCACTCATCAGGATTTCTTCAGGTGAGAGTGACGCATCACGCAACGGAACTCGATCAAGCCACACGTGCATGCCACCCTCACCATTGGACGCAAGTTCACTGGTTGCACAAGAAATCCCAGCGCCACCAAGATCCTGGATACCTTCAACCAATCCGGCATGTAAAACTTCAAGGGTTGCTTCTATCAGGAGTTTCTCCATGAATGGGTCGCCCACCTGAACGCTAGGACGCTTGGCGGGTCCGTCGGCATCAAATGTTTCTGAGGCAAGAACCGAAACTCCACCGATGCCATCGCCACCCGTGCGGGCACCGTACAGAACTACGAGGTTCCCAATGCCTTTTGCGCTGGCAAGGTGAATATCTTCATGGCGCATGGAGCCAACACACAATGCATTGACAAGTGGGTTGCCCAAATAACTGTCATCAAAAACTAATTCGCCGCCAATGTTGGGCAAGCCCAGACAGTTTCCATAGCCACCCACTCCAGCAACAACTCCGGGCAGAACCCGTCGGGTGTCGGGGGCATCAGCGGCGCCAAAACGCAGCGGATCCATTACTGCGAGCGGTCGAGCACCCATGGAAATAATGTCTCGAACAATGCCACCCACGCCTGTCGCAGCCCCTTGATACGGCTCGACGTAGGAGGGGTGATTATGGCTCTCAACTTTGAAGGTCACGGCCCAACCCTGCCCAATGTCAACAACGCCAGCGTTCTCACCGATACCCACGAGAAGGGCGTCAGTCTTGGGGGCTTTCTCCCCGAACTGGCGCAGGTGGACTTTGCTGGATTTGTAGGAGCAGTGCTCACTCCACATGACGCTATACATGGCCAGCTCACTGCTGGTTGGTCTGCGGCCGAGGATTTCCTTGATGCGGTCGTACTCATCAGGCTTGAGGCCCAATTCAGCAAATGGTTGCTGAGTGTCAGGTTGCTGCTCAGCGTGGGAAACGGAATCAATCATTACGCATTCACCAACGTATTGATGGCACTGGTAAAGAAGCCGAGGCCATCAAGGCTTGGGCCAGTGAGAGCCTCCACCGCATGTTCCGGGTGGGGCATGAGACCAACAACATTGCCCCGGGAATTAGTAATTCCCGCGATGTCGCGGTAGCTGCCATTGGGATTTCCATCTTGATACGTGGCAATCACGCGTCCTTCAGCAAAAAGTTGATCGAGAGTTTTTTCATCTGCGACATAACCACCCTCACCGTTTTTCAATGGGATAACAATTTCCTGTCCCATTGAATAATCGCGTGTCCAGTACGACTCAGTATTTTCAATGCGAAGTTTTTGATCACGGCAAATGAAATGTTGATGGTCGTTACGCGTCAATGCTCCTGGGAGCAAATGACTCTCGCACAGAATCTGGAAACCATTACAAATGCCTAGCACGGGAAGCCCTTGATGGGCTTTTTCAATGATGAGGGACATGACCGGAGCAAACTTCGCAATAGCACCGCAGCGCAGGTAGTCGCCATAAGAAAAGCCGCCCGGTAATACAACGGCGTCAACATTTTTCAGGTCGGCATCGCCGTGCCAAAGTGCTACGGGCTCTCCGCCAGCAATGGAAATGGCCCTCGCTGCGTCCCTGTCATCAAGGGAACCTGGAAAAGTCACAACACCAATGCGCGCGCTCATTTTCCTATCCCCCTATTCAACAACTGTGAGGGTGAAGTCTTCGATGACCGGGTTGCTCAGGAGTTCACCCGCGAGTTCTTCGAGTTTCGCAGAACGATCGGCATCGAGGTCACCCTCAAGGTCAATGACAAACTGCTTGCCCTGTCGAACATCTGAGACCCCTGTGAGCCCTAGCCGGCCTAATGCCCCTTGAACAGCACGGCCCTGGGGGTCAAGGATTTCGGGTTTAAGCATGACGTTGACAACGACGCGGGCCACTAGTTCTCCTGTTTTTGGTGGATAGCGCAATCCTATCGGTGCGCTCTGCTAATGAACCGACTGCCAAGCCGACCAAGCTGAAGACACCATGGCCGATAAATCCTTGCTCGCCCTCCACCCCAGCACATGGTGACTAAGGTCCACATTGGCATAGGTCTCTGCAGGGTCACCATCCCGACGACCCACTACCTCCGCATTCACATTGCGGCCAATGACCTCGCTGACCACATCCATCACTTCACGCACGCTGACACCTTGGCCGCGGCCCACGTTGACCGCGATGCCCACAGTTGCATCGGAAGTTACATCGGTAGAACTATTGCCTCGCTCGCACAGGTCAACGGCGGCCACGTGCGCGGCGGCTAGATCCTGTACGTGGATGTAGTCCCGGATACAGGTACCGTCGGGTGTTGAGTAGTCGTCACCAAAGATTTGGGGGCGCTGACCGTTCTCCAGGGCCCGAAACACCATCGGAATTAAATTATTCACGCTGTTGTCGCCAAGTTCATCAGCCGCGGCGCCCGCCACATTGAAATACCTCAGGGCCACCCAGTTCATGCCCGAACTCTTGGCTAGGTCTCGGGATAACCATTCACCGATCACTTTTGTTTCCCCGTAAGGCGACTCAGGTAGTAGTGGCTCGTCCTCATTCACGGGATTGGACCGCGGAGTTCCGTATACCGCAGCGGATGATGAATAGACAAAATTTTTGACTCCCACGACCTGCATACTTTCCAACAGCGAGACCAGTCCCGCCACATTTTCCCGGTAGTAGAACAGCGGCATGTCCACAGATTCCCCAGCAGCTTTCTTAGCGGCTAAGTGAATGACTCCGGTGACATTGAAACCGCGCAGAGCATTTTGAACTGCTTCACTGTTGGAAACATCGGCTTCGACAACCGGCACACCCTCAGGGATTCGCGAGCGAAGTCCAGCAGAAAAGTCATCGAGGATCACAACGTCAATGCCCTGATCGATCAGTTCACGCACAACATGCGCACCGATGTAACCAGCCCCACCCGTTACCAGCCAGGTGTTCATTCGAATTTTTCACCCGTGATGCGCACATAGGCCTCGATGTATTTAGCCCGAGTTTTTTCAACGATTTCGTCGGGCAGTGGTGGTGGCGCCTCACCCGAGTTCTTGTCCCACCCGGAGGCAGAAGAAGTCAGCCAGTCACGCACGTACTGCTTGTCAAATGATGGTTGCGCTCCACCCGGACTCCATTCATCACGCTCCCAGTAGCGCGATGAATCAGGGGTGAGAACTTCATCACCCAAAACAATGCGGCCCTTGTACTTGCCGCCAAGAGCAGTGCCGAATTCAAACTTTGTGTCAGCGAGAATCAACCCACGTCGCGCAACCTTCTCTGCCGCGTATTCGTACACGGCAAGTGACATCCGTTTTAACTCCTGAGCTTCTTCTTGACCCAACTCAACGATGACTTCGTCGTAGGTGATGTTGATATCGTGCTCGCCGATCGCGGCTTTAGTCGCCGGAGTAAAAAGTGGCTTGGGAAGCAGGGCGCCGTCCTTGAGTCCCGGTGGCAGTCCTTGCCCACAGATTTTGCGCTCACGCTGGTAGTCGGCAAAACCTGAACCTGCGAGGTAACCGCGGACAACGCACTCCACGGGGAACATTTCCAAGGGTTCACACACAACCGCGCGCCCTGCAACAGATTTGGGAACCTTGGAGGTCGTTGTGTGATTCGGCACTAATCCTTCAAGGGCTGCAAACCACCACTGGGAGATCCCGTTAAGAATCTTGCCTTTGTCTGGGATCTCGGTCGGGAGCACCCAGTCATATGCAGAAATACGATCACTTGTCACAAGCAGAAAGCGGCCTTGGGTGTTGCGGTAGATATCGCGCACCTTGCCCGAGTAAACATGTTCGTATTCCTCGGGGAGATCATATTTATTGGTCACAGAATTCCGCCCGGTGAGTATGTTGCCGCTTGAGGGTATTGCAAGGATATTTGTTCAACGCGATCTGCCAGAGTGCGAACTTGATCGCGGGCTGCTCCCGTAAATTCAATGGGCTCTGCCAACAACGCCTGAAGTTCGGCCAGGTTGAAATTTAACCGCGAATCTAATGCGAGTTTTTCAAGAAGATCATTGTCGGCGTCAGGTGTTTCGCGCATGCGTAATGCTGTTGCCACCGCGTGTTCCTTGATTGCCTCATGAGCGGTTTCACGGCCAATGCCTGACTGTACGGCAGCCATCAAGATTTTGGTTGTGGCAAGAAAAGGCAAGAACCTGTCTAACTCACGGTCAATCATGGCGGGGAAGGCACCAAAGGCATCGAGCACCGTCAAGAATGTTTCAAACAATCCATCAATGGCAAAAAATGAGTCGGGTAAAGCAACGCGACGAACAACGGAGCAGGCAACATCGCCTTCATTCCATTGTTGTCCTGCAAGATCCGCGGTCATGTTCATGTACCCGCGAAGCAAGACGTGGAACCCATTGATGCGCTCACATGAACGCGCATTCATTTTGTGGGGCATGGCTGACGACCCAACTTGGCCGGGCAGGAATCCTTCTGTTGCCAACTCTTGCCCTGCCATCAGCCTTACCGTGGTGGCGAAATTGGATGGACCCGAAGCGAGTTGGACGAGCAGTGCGCTCACTTCAAAATCAAGGGAGCGTGGGTATACCTGACCCACGCTAATGAATGTTTGTTCAAAACCCAGATGAGTTGCAATGCGTTGCTCCAGCTGGGCCAAGGTTTCCTGGTTGCCCTCGAGCAGAGTCAACATATCCTGCGCAGTTCCCACCGGACCTTTAATTCCTCGGAGCGGATAACTGGCAAGTAGTTCTTCCAAGCGATTAAAAGCAATGAGAAGTTCTTCAGCGAAAGTCCCCATTCGTTTGCCCAGAGTTGTGATCTGAGCTGCAACATTATGCGAACGCCCCGCCATTGCGACCTCTGAGTAAACAACAGCTAATCCCGAGAGTCGATCAAGAGCAGCAACGCATTTATCCCTGATCAATTCCAAACTGGAACGAATTTGCAGTTGCTCAACATTTTCTGTCAGATCGCGTGAGGTCATTCCCAGATGGACAAACTCGGCACCGGCTAGCGCATTGAACTCTTCAATGCGGGCCTTCACATCATGTTTGGTGACCCGCTCACGCGCATCGATGGACGCTAGGTCGATCTGATCGAGCACGGAAACATAGCGGTCAATTGCATCCTGCGGAATATCAACGCCGAACTCCAATTGAGCGCGCATGACGGCTATCCAGAGTTGGCGTTCCATACGGATCTTGGCCTCGGGTGACCAGATGTCAACCATCGCGCCCGATGCGTAGCGAGCGGCCAGAACGTTATGCGGAGTGCCTGTCACCCCCCTATCCTTCCACCTGCGAACGCGCCCAAGGTCGCCTAGGTGATGGAGATGCCTCCTTGCGCCGCCAACTGCGCAATATCGCCTCGATAATGGGAGCCGTCTATCGAAATCATCGCGGTCGCCGCGAGTGCGAGTTCCCGGGCCTGAACCAACGTGTCGCCTTCTGCCGTAACCGATAGAACGCGCCCACCTGAGGTGATCAGGACGCCATCTATCGCACTGGTTCCGGCATGGAACACCTTCGTATTGCCCTGGGACTCAGCCAATTCAATACCCCCAATTGGGGTTCCCGTAACAGGGGCGGCTGGGTAGCCCGAAGCGGCGAGGACCACCGTGACGGCGAATCCCGGCTTCCACTCCAGCGCACGGAAGTCGGCAAGTTTGCCCGTTGCGGCTGCAAGAAGGAACTCACCCAGTGGGGTGACCAATCGATTGAGAACGACCTGTGTTTCAGGGTCGCCAAAACGTGCATTGAATTCAATGACGCGGATCCCCCTGGAGGTCATGGCTAGCCCTGCATAAAGAACACCAATGAACGGTGTTCCACGCTCACGCATGGCGGTCGCCATGGGTTGCAACACTCGTTCGGTTACTTCCGTGACCGTGGAGTCCGGCACCCATGGCAATGGTGAATACGCACCCATGCCCCCTGTGTTCGGACCAACATCACCCTCGCCCACTCGTTTGAAGTCCTGAGCCGGCTGCATGGCAACAACCGTGGTGCCATCGGAAATACCAAAAAGTGATACCTCTGGGCCATCAAGATATTCCTCGATCACGACGGTGCCGCCGACTGCAAAGCAATCGCGCGCATGGCCGAGCGCCTCGGTGCGATCAGATGTGACAACAACACCTTTGCCCGCTGCTAGCCCATCATCTTTAACAACGTATGGGGCACCAAATGCATCGAGGGCATCAGCCGCCTGTGACTCGGTTGTGCAAACCCTCGCCATTGCGGTGGGGATTCCAGCCTCCGCCATTACCTCTTTGCAAAAGGCCTTGCTTCCCTCAATCAGTGCAGCGGCCTTGGATGGGCCAAAGCAAGGAATGCCACGTTCACGCAATGCATCCCCAGCGCCAGCCATCAAGGGAACTTCTGGTCCAACGACAACGAGATCAACATCGCGCTCAGTTGCGAGATCAGCAATTGCTTGCGGGTTCTTAACGTCAACGGATACGCATTCAACAACTTGAGCGATTCCAGCATTTCCCGGAGCGACGATCACCGAACTCACACTCGGATCACGGAGCAGCGATTCAGTGATCGCGTGCTCTCGTGCACCCGATCCAATGACTAAAACCTTCAACGTGGCTCAGCCTTCGTAGTACGAACCGATAGCGCTGAGTGCTTGATCAATGATGGCCAAGCCCTCCTTCGCCTCAGCTTCGGTGACCACGCACGGTGGCACCACATGCATTCGGTTGAAGTGCACGAATGGCATCAACCCGCGGTTCTTGCATTCCACAACCAGCTGCTGCATGGCTGGTGAAGTTCCAGCGAAGGGTGCAAGTGGCGCCCGGGTCGCACGATCAGTCACCAGATCCATGGCCCAGAAGACTCCAAGTCCACGAACTTCACCGATCAGCATGTGCTTCTCTGCCAATTCCCGCAGGCCTGGGCCAATGACGTTTTCACCGATTGATGCAGCGTTCTCAATGATTTTTTCCTCTTTCATTGCATCAATTGATCCAACGATCGACGCTGCCGCAAGTGGGTGACCCGAGTAGGTGAGACCACCGGGAAATACTCGCTCATCAAATGTCGCTGCAATTTCACCAGAGATAATTACGCCACCAACTGGCACGTAGCCTGAGTTTGAACCTTTGGCGAACACAACAAGGTCAGGCTGGACATCCCAGTTTTGATACGCGAACCATTTGCCCGTGCGCCCGAAGCCCGACATGGTTTCGTCGAGGATCATGACGATTTCGTACTTGTCACACAGTGCACGCACGCCTTCGAGGTAACCGGGGGGTGGAACCAAAATTCCATTTGTCCCCACAACGGTCTCCATCAGGATTGCACCGACCGTTGATGGGCCTTCAAACTGAATGACATGCTCAAGGTGCGTCAATGCACGCTCTGACTCTTCTTCAGGAGTTGTTGCCCAAAACTCACTGCGATACAGGTATGGACCAAAAAAGTGCAGTTGCTGAGCCGAGTATTCATTGGGCCACCGACGAGGATCACCCGTTGCTTGGATCGCGGCACCCGTGTTGCCGTGGTACGAGCGGTACTGCGAGAGCACCTTGTGTTTGTGGGTGTGTATGCGAGCCATGCGAATTGCGTTCTCTACTGCATCGGCTCCACCATTGGTGAAGAACACCTTCTGAGCCTTGCCTCCGGCAAGCTCAACGATCCGTTGAGCAGCCTCGCCTCGCTTGTCGTTGGCATGCTGTGGAGCAACCGTCGCCAGCACTGCCGCCTGCTCTTGAATGGCAGCGATCACCTTGGGGTGCTGGTGACCAATGTTGACGTTGACCAACTGCGAGGAAAAGTCGAGAAACTTGTTGCCGTCGTAGTCCCAAAAGTGACTACCTTCGGCACCAGCAATAACCATGGGCTTCAGTGCTTTTTGGGCACTCCAGGAATGGAACACATATTCGCGGTCGAGGTCATAAACACGCTTGCCTTCGGCAGGATTCGCATTAGTCATAGCAGCACTTTAGAAGCCATTGACAAGCCTGGTGATATCGGGGCAATGATTCAATTGATACACGTCTGGGTCCAGAGCACTCAACGGTGAAGGGCGGTCTTTTGATTTGCAAAACTGTCGAAATTCGACTCCTGTAACCAAGTCTCAAACTTGGCCTTCATTTCCGGCCATTCGGAATCCAGAATCGAGAACCAGGCGGTGTCACGATTGTGTCCCTTGACCACCGTGGCCTGACGAAATGTTCCTTCATAGGTCATGCCAAGTCGCAGCGCCGCATTGCGTGATGCCGAGTTAAGGGCATTGCATTTCCATTCATAACGGCGGTAACCCAAGTCGAAAGCATTACGCATCATGACAAACATGGCATCGGTGGCAATGCGAGAGCGCCTCATTTGGGGGGAATAGGTGATCCAGCCCACTTCAATACTTCGCGCTGCAGGATCAATTCTCAGGTAACTAGCAACTCCCAGCGCTTTGCCAGTGGACTTATCGATGATCGAGTAAAAGTACGGGTCTAGCCCGCCTTCCTTTGATTCAACCCAAGCGCGATATTCCGCCTCAGCTCTAAAGGGTCCCTGCGGCATGTATGTCCAAAGGTCATCGTGTCCTTCAAAGGCTGAGTAAAGATCAGCCGTGTGCGCACTCGCATTGAGTGGCTCGAGCCTGCAATAGGTTCCTTCTAGTACACCACCGGGCCAGGCCGGGATGCAATCAGAATCAACGGGGAGACCAATCGGATTCCCATCAGCATCTAGTTCAAAAACAGGGGTGTAAACAGCCGTGAGTTTGCCAGGTTCCATCATGAGATCAGATCATTGATCGCAATGGTCGCATTGCGATCTTGACCAACGCCAATGGCGCTAATACGCGTACCGGAGATTTCCTCCAAGAACTCAACATAGGCACGAGCATTCTTGGGTAGCTCTGCCAAAGTTGTTGCACCAGAAATATCCTCGCTCCAACCCGGAAGCATCTGATATACCGGCATCGCGTGATGGAACTCTGTTTGCGTCATGGGGATTTCAGTGGTGCGTTCACCATCAACGTCGTAAGCAACACAGACGGGGATTTCATCCCAGCCTGTCAAAACATCGAGCTTGGTCAGGAAAGTATCCGTTAAGCCATTAACGCGAGTGGCAAAGCGTGCGATCGGTGCATCAAACCAGCCGCAACGTCGCGCACGCCCTGTTGTAACACCACGCTCTCCACCGATCGTGCGGAGTTTCTCACCATCTTCATCGAAAAGCTCTGTTGGGAATGGCCCTGAACCAACGCGAGTTGTGTACGCCTTGAGAATTCCGACCACTCGATCAATGCGCGTTGGGCCAATTCCGCTACCAGTGCATGCCCCACCGGCCGTTGGATTACTCGATGTCACAAAGGGATAGGTGCCATGGTCAACATCGAGTAGTGTCCCCTGGCCACCTTCGAGCAATACCACTTTCCCTGCGTCGAGTGCTTGATTCAACAACAGTGAGGTGTCACGCACCAGTGGGCGCAGTGCATCCGCATACTGAAGTAGATCTTCAACAACTGCATCCACCTCGATGGCTCTGCGATTAAAAACCTTGACCAGTACTTGATTCTTATTTGCAAGCGCGCCCTCCACTTTTTGGCGCAAAATGGATTCATCAAAAAGATCTTGAACGCGAATGCCGACGCGTGCGATCTTGTCGCTGTAAGTCGGACCAATGCCCCGTCCGGTTGTTCCAATTTGTGCTTTACCCAGAAAGCGTTCCGTTACTTTGTCCAAGGTCACGTGATAGCTGGTGATCAAATGGGCGTTTGCACTGATCAGTAACTTCGATGTATCAACACCCTGCGCGTTAAGTCCAGCGATTTCCTGGAGCAACACTGCAGGATCAATGACAACACCATTACCAATTACTGGAATCACCTCAGGTGTGAGAATGCCACTGGGCAGTAGGTGAAGGGCGAATTTTTTATCTCCGATAACAACCGTGTGACCTGCATTGTTACCGCCTTGATATCGAACTACGTAATCAACTCGATCTCCCAAGAGATCCGTTGCTTTACCTTTTCCTTCATCGCCCCACTGGGAGCCAAGGAGAACTATTGCTGGCACTGCGAAAGGCTATCGGAGTCTTATACGGATTTCTGAGCGAGGCTACGGCCGAGGTCCCGGCCGGAAAGCCACGCTGCTTCAACACGAGGCTTTGCCGAAAATTCATCGCCTGCAAGGCAAATGTCCGCCACGTGACTCGTTGGAAGATCTGATGTGCTCCCTTCAGCCGGTTTCGCATAGGTCCAGCGGTGAGCATGAGCCCACACAGGTGTCTCAATGAAACCCAAAATTCGTTGCACGGCGCGGAGCGCATATGGGATTACGGCCTGCGGGTCGCTCAGATGATGTGAAGCGAGAACGGGATGAACGTGCGCGACGAGTGCGGGTGCATCGTCTCCTCGCCTGGCACCGTCGTTAGCAATCCACGTAATTTCATTGTCACCGTTAACAAATATTCCATCAAAATCACGCCATATTTTTTGCTCGAAGAGAAATGACACAGCAATGACCGGCTCCCAATGCGCGGGGGAAATTGAGTCAGCCTGGGGATAGATCTTTGCAGCTTGCGGTGTGGGCATGCATAGCGCAATCGTGGAGTATTCCCCTTGAGACTGTAATTCAGCGAGATCGGTTATTTCGCCCTCTTCAATATTCAAATCTCTGGCGAGATATTCAACAACGTTGCGAATTCCCTTGGGTGCGGTGTAGCGCATGGGTCCCACTTTGACACCACCAATGCCTTGAGCATCAGAGACATGAAATGTATCCGTCCACTGAGTGACAACTCCAGCGTTGATCATGGAGTCGGTAAGACTTTTGAAATCAGGATCACTCACGGTGAAGTATGACGCCCCGATATCAAATACTCTGCCGTCATATTTCGTTCCTGAGTCACGCACCCTCTTGGAAGCCATGCGGCCACCAATTTTCCTACCCTTGTTGATCATGGTGAAAGGAACACCACGATCGCGCAGCTCCCGTGCGCAGGCGACTCCACTAATTCCCGCCCCAACTATCAATACAGGTTTATTGACCAGAGATTCACCCAAGAGTTGGATCACAGTCGACTATGAACTCATTGATGCGCACTGTTTCGTCCACTTCACCGATTGCTTCAGCCGCGCGACCAAGGTCTTGTAAACAGCGCAAGAAACCTTGATTGGGCACGTGGCTCCAGGGAACTGGACCATGACCCTTCCATCCGTTGCGGCGCAAAGCATCAAGGCCGCGGTGATACCCAACCCGCGCGCAGGCGTACGAGGCAATGACATCGCCTGAATCCCAAGCTTTCTCACTCAACATGGCCCAAGCAAGCGAGCTAGTTGGATATTTTTTTGCAACCTCCTGGGGATTTTCACCAGCGGCGAGTGCTGCTTGCGCAGCATCGCCCTCTGGCAAATATGTTGGTTCTGGTCCGCCAAGCAGATTTACGCCCGCCATTACTTCATTTTCGTTCCGACAGAGCGCAGATCTTCACATGCAAGTTTGACGCGATCGGCCATTCCCTTTTCAGCAGCTTTGCCATAGGAGCGAGGGTCGTACTGCTTCTTATTGCCCACTTCACCGTCAATCTTGAGCACGCCGTTGTAGTTCACAAACATGTGGTCAACGATGGGACGGGTAAAGGCATATTGGGTGTCCGTGTCAATGTTCATTTTCACAACACCGTAATCCAATGATTCACGGATTTCGCTGAGTAACGAACCTGAACCACCATGGAATACCAAGTCAAATGGCTTGTCCACGCCATATTCCTTGCCCACTGCGGTTTGAATGTCATTAAGAATGGACGGTGTAAGAACAACATTGCCGGGCTTGTAAACACCGTGAACGTTGCCGAAAGTTGCTGCGACCATGTAACGGCCGCGCTCACCTAACCCAAGCTTTTTCGCTGTAGCTAGGCCATCTTCGACCGTTGAGAAGAGTTTCGCATCATGCTTAGCTTCGACTCCGTCCTCTTCTCCACCCACAACACCAATTTCAATTTCTAGGATGATGTTGGCCTTGACACAAGCGTCCAGCATCCGCTCTGCAATGTCTAGGTTTTCGGCCAGAGGTACCGCGGAGCCATCCCACATATGAGATTGGAACAACGGCTCAAGTCCCTTGGCCACTCGCTCCTGAGAAATGGCGATGAGCGGTTCCATGAAGCCAGGCAACTTATCCAGTGGGCAATGGTCAGTGTGGAGGGCAATATTTACGTCGTACTTTGCAGCGACAACATGTGCGAATTCAGCGAGGGCAACGGCACCGGTGACCATGTCCTTGACGCTCTGGCCGGAGGCAAATTCGGCGCCACCCCATGAAACCTGAACAATTCCGTCACTTTCAGCTTCAGCGAAACCACGGATAGCTGCGATGATGGTTTGGGAGGATGAGGTGTTTATCGCCGGATAGGCGAATTTGTCGGCTTTAGCCCGATCGAGCATTTCGCCGTAGACCTCTGGTGATGCGATTGGCATGTGAATTCCCCTTATTTGTGAATGCGTGGATCTAGTCTTTCACTGTTGCGTTAACACCATATTAACTGGTTAAAGGGCCCATTGACGGATCCAGCCGTGCATCGCTATTGCAGCAGCAGCAGAGACATTTATAGAGCGAGTTGATCCAAATTGACTGATTTCTATGAGGGAATCACAGGCTGTGCGCATGGGTTCAGATAGCCCTGTGCCCTCCTGCCCAACAACCAGCACGCATTTCTTGGGATAACTAAAAGTTTCCACGGGAACGGATCCATCCATATTGTCCACCCCGATGATGGGGATCTCCGATTCCTGAGCCCACTGGGCGAACATCTCAGCATTCTCGTGATGGTGAACATGCTGGTATCGATCGGTCACCATGGCACCACGGCGATTCCAGCGCTTTTTGCCCACAATGTGAACTTCGCCAACGAGGAATGCATTGGCGGTGCGAACAATGGTTCCAATGTTGAAATCATGCCCAAGGTTCTCAATGGCCATGTGCATGGAGTGCCGCTTGGTGTCGAGGTCAGAAACAATTGCCTCAAGTTTCCAATACCGATACTGATCGGTCACATTGCGCTTGTCCCCATCCCGCAAAAGTTCCCGGTCATAAAAATCCTCGGTTGGCCACGGGCCTTCCCATGGGCCAACGCCTATGACGGTGAACGGCTCCCCCTGGGGTTCCTCATCATTCGCCGATGACTCAACGTGCCCACCTACTTGCTCCATGGGAAGCAACTTAACCACTACCCTGTCGGTGTGCTGAAAACTCTTGCAAATCTTTTTCGCGGTGGACTCATGGGTGCCGCCGAAGTTGTTCCCGGTGTCAGCGGCGGAACCCTCGCATTGATTGTTGGCATCTATGAAACTCTGATCAATTCAATTGCGAACGTTGTCCTCGCCGTCCGACAATTTTTGGGCTTTTCTGGGGGCAAGCCGTCGGCTGCGCGCGGGACTGCAACCCTGAAAGCCTTGCCCTGGTCGCTATTGATACCTGTTGCAATCGGCATGGGCGCGATGGTGGTTCTCGGGGCGAAAATTATTGAACCCTTGCTCGAAGAACAACCCATTGCCATGAAGGCACTCTTTTTCGGCCTAGTAATCGCCGGCGCTTATGTTCCAGCACACATGGTCACCAAAGTCGGCGGATGGAATCCTGTCTACGCTCTTGTCGGACTTGTTGCAGCGGTCGCTGTGTTCTTCTTGACCGGACTACCGCAAGGAAACGTCACGGACCCTAGTTTGATCGCTGTATTTTTCTCGGCGGCAATTGCAATTTGTGCATTGGTCTTGCCAGGAGTATCCGGGTCCTTCTTACTTCTCACCGTTGGAATGTACGACCCAACAATCGCGGCTGTAAACGACCGTAACTTTGCTTACCTCGCGGTATTCGCTCTCGGGGCGATTCTGGGCCTAGCCATCTTCGTCTCACTCTTGAAATGGTTGCTCGAGAACCGCGCCCGAATAACCCTTGTGATCATTACGGGATTAATGATCGGTTCATTGCGAGCATTATGGCCGTGGCAAGGAGCGGACAGGGAACTCCTTGCACCTAGCGATCAAGTCGGCACCGCAATAATCATGTTCGTTATCGGTGCGCTCTTTGTGTCAGTGCTGTTGATTGTTGAGCGCCGACTGGGTGCTAGCGAAGAACAAGTAGATTTACTCGAGTCCTAGGTCCTGCAAGGAGTAAGCCGCGGTGTATTCATAACCGCGTTCTACCACCGTTGCACGAGCACCGCGATCAACAATCACACTGACTCCCGCAATGACAGCATTGTCAGCCAAGAGCGCGTCAACAGCGGTGAGGACAGATGAACCGGTTGTTGAAGTGTCTTCAACGGCAAGCACCCGAACACCTGAAACATCAGGGCCTTCAATTCTTTTTTGCAGTCCGTGCTGTTTTTCTGCCTTGCGCACGACAAAAGAATTGAGAAGCACACCTTCGTTTGCAGCGTCATGCATCATCGCGGTAGCAACTGGGTCGGCACCGAGCGTGAGGCCGCCAACCGCTGCGTAATCAAATTGTTGGTTTACCTGGCGCATGACCGCTCCAACCAACGGAGCAGCTACCGCATCAAGGGTCACGCGACGCAGGTCAATGTAATAGTCCGCCTCGCGTCCGCTCGACAAAATGACCTTGCCTCGAACAACTGCCTTGTCCAAGATCTGTTGGCGTAATTGCAGCCATTCATCCGTGTTGGTCATGATAGATCCTCCCTGTAGCGGCATCGAATGGAAAAGACAGACTTACACCTGATACAGGTGAATCAGATCTAATTCCGTGCGCTCAGGTGCGTCGGTGATGAATTCAGCGATTGCCTCATTGAATTGCGCAAAGAAAGGCATGCTGTTCACATCAGCAGCAATCTGTGCTTCAGTGAACACTCCAATGCCCCGAATGAGCCCGCTTGCAGGGTCTCCCGTGATGAGAATCAAGCGATCCTGTGGCACTGCATCTTGGAAAGCCTTGGCAAATTCGCTGTACGCGGCGAGTACATCGGCATAGCGACCTGGCTTGGCATACATGGTGAATTCGACGACTGATTCCATGGTTTTCTCCTCGGTGGTGTTGGGCGCGTGCGGGAAACTTATCAGACTATTTACCACCGAGTTCTGCTAGCGGACTCGCCACGCGCTCGATAGCCACAGTTCGTCACCCGCAGCATATTGGGAACCTAGAGTTAGGGTCATGTCGCACGTTATACATCTTGTGAGCTACGAGTCCCCCTCAGGGTTAACAGCAGAACTTGAGAAACTTGATGTTCCAGTTGTGGAAATTCTCGCAAATAATTCGGTTTCCTCAGTGTGCCTCGCATTGAATTCAACCGGAATCGATGGACCTCTCATCTTCATCGCAACAGCACAAACGTGTCGGGATCTCCCAGTGATCGCGTCAGCCCAAAGAGCAGCTCACCGAGCCGTTATTTCTTATGCACTGATTGATCCTGACTATCCAGTTAGTACCGATGCGTGGCCTAATGCGCCAGTGAGCGCTTATTTATCTTCACCTGAGCACATGGGTTCTCGAACAATTTCCCTACGCGGAGTCGAGGTACAGGGCTTCATAACTGTCACGGACCTCGCTGGCTTAATCAAAGTGCAGGTTGATGCTGCACAGTGAGAAATCGCGCTGAAAGTTGGCGTACATTGGGGGAGTGAAAAGGCATGCGCGGGGGATTTTTCAGAGATTTAGAGGGTTGAGGCCCTCCATTCGTACTGCAGGTGCCTTCGCGGTTGCTATTTCGTTACTCCTTGGGTGTGGATCCTTCATTCCTTCGACTCAAGCAATTACGCCCAAAGTTGTCAACGGAGTCGAAAGTTCAGCGGGAGAGTTCCCATTTCTGGTCGCGTTACTAGACCCAGCCGACCTCGAATCGGAGGGAGCATTCCAGGCTCAATTTTGCGCCGCAAGCTTGGTTGCTCCCACAAAATTAATCACAGCAGCTCACTGCGTGGTTAACCAAAAATCAGGAGTCACGGACAAACCCGCCAACATCGTTGCGGGGTTCGCACGGGATCTCGATACTCGCAATGTTCCAACAATCAATGTTTCCGCTATTGACGTTCACCCTGATTACGCAATCCGATCGTCACGAAATGACATCGCGGTCTTAACACTTGCATCGCCAGCGACAAACGTTCCTTTGATTTCAGTGCTGACTCCTGAGTTGGCCGGTGAGTACACGGCTCCCGGACATCTCACGGAAGTCGCAGGGTGGGGAAACACCAGCACCTCAGGCAACCGGTATCCGCCGATTTTTCATACAGGCAATCTTGTTGTCTTTCCTGATGCAACCTGCGGGGGAGATAGGTCCTATGTGGTCAATGGTGTCAAATTTGAAGGATTTAACCCCCGAGAGGTGGACACCGAGGTCATGCTCTGCGCGGGTGGAGCCACACCAGCGGGCAAAATTGTCGATGCCTGCCAGGGAGATTCTGGTGGTCCACTCATTGCATCCGGGTCTGCCGGGCCCATGCTTATCGGCATTGTCAGTTGGGGTGAGGATTGCGCCAGCCGGTACCCCGGCGTGTACACGCGAGTCAGTGCGGAGTTCACATTCTTGAATAATGCTGGTGCTATCACCATATTGACACCCACGCTAGCACCTCAAGTATCCATAGTGCCTCTCAACAATTCACTGCAATTCACAATTACCCCTGGCGCCGATGGCATCTCGGTGACGCAATATGCAGTGAGCATTCTCGGGCCAACGCAGACAAGTCCAGATACTCAGAATGCACTGAGCTGCTTTGCGGCACCGTCGGAGAAAAAAGTTGCAGGCACATGCGCTATCGATGGGCTCATTAATGGTGCCGAGTACACCGTCACAGCTATCTCGGCGAACACCACTGGAAATTCTCCACCGTCAGCGCCCGTCAGCGCTTCCCCCAGTGACCTTCCTATTGCTGGCACTATTCGTAAGGTCAAATTCTCTGGCGCCAGAGCACTTTTTAGTCTCACCTCGTCGAATGCCAATTCGGCAGAGGTGCTCCGTGAGCAAGTGGTGTGTGTACCCACAGGCACTGGGCCAACACGGTCAGGATCAATCGATCGAAATGAGGCGACGGTCACCAAAATGACCAAGAAGAATTATCGATGTTCAGTGCACATCACCACCACGGCGGGCAATGCTGTGTCGGCTCAACGTCGCGTGAAACGCTGATCGCCGTAGGTCAAGTCCTTCAGTGCCGCATTTCGGGTCTCATTGGTTTGGGCCTGAACTTGCAAGAACATGGCCTCCCGCACTCGTCTTTCAGCGGCACGGCCTGCCATCATGGCAGCTCCTGCTTGCGCGATGACAACGGCTTCCGTGCAGGTTCGCGCCAAATCCAAAATGTCGACACGACAAGTTATTGCTTCTTCGCGGCTGAATTCTTGCGGAGCATCGAGAATGGCATAAGCCCTCGCACGCAGGCGCATGAACTTCTCAGTCAAGAATGACGCGGCAGCCTTCATCACTTCGCTACTGCGCTTCTCCCCTGTTGCAGCAAGTTCATCGATCGCGGCGCGCGCCACGCCTAACCCTGCAGGGTTCGGCAAAATTGTCTTCATTGCATCCGCTGCTGACCACTCATTCATTGATTGAGTGGAGAATACGTATTCGGTCGGAATCACCGTATGATCAAAATGCACTGGACGGGTGTGCGTGCCACTCATTGCTAGGAGTTGAAGTGGTGCGTCAACTCGGGAACCAGGCAATCTTTTTTCGAAATCCTTGGTGGGGATGAAGAAAGTAACAATTGATCTCTTGTCTTCTGTTGCCGCCATAATCATCACGACGTCAGCTATATCCCAACTCGTCACCCAATCTAGGGTTCCATGCAGCTCCCACATGCCATCCGACTCAAGGGCAACTGGGTTAACTGGTCCTGGACGGCGAATATGAGCAAATGCAACTGCGGCCAAAAGTTCACCGCTTTCCAAACCGGGCAACCAACGATTTCGCAAGTCCTCCGAATCGGGCTGATTCCCACCTGTCTGGAGAGTTTTCAATGGTGTTTGATGCTGGGACCAGCAAAACCACGTGCTGGCATCGGCTCCAGCAATGCGTTCGGTGAGTTCGCGTTGCAGCCTCGATTCATTGGGCACACCGTGGGCTCCGACTTTGGCGAGTTCATCGAAATGACTGCGAGGAACTCCGTAACCATCGGAGTCGGCTGCAGATCGAGCAATCATTTCAATTACTGCGTCCCACTCGTGGGGCAATTGCACTGATGAATCGATCACGGGATCACCTAACCACGGCTCATGGCCCCGAGCGAATCCGGTGCAACAGCACATGGTTGCTGCTTGTCCGGCGACTAGGGTCGAGGCGAGAGGATTAGACGCTTATCCACACCGCGGCGCTACGCTTAACTTGTGATCGATAGCCCCCTGGTCCCCCGAATGCAGCCCCATGCACTATCAATTTTCGGTGAAATGTCGCGTCGGGCACTTGAAACGGACTCGATCAACCTTGGGCAAGGCTTCCCTGACACGGATGGGCCACTTGAACTCAAGGAGGAAGTCGTTCGGTGTTTAACCGAGGGAATCGGCAACCAATATCCGCCTGCACACGGGTTCCCACAATTACGCCAAGCGATTTGCGAACATCAAGCACGCTTTTATGGACTGCCACTCGATCCTGACACGGATGCCGTTGTAACCACGGGCGCATCCGAAGCGATTTCGGCTTCATTGCTTGCTCTCGTTGAATCTGGAGACGAAGTAGTCATGTGTGATCCCGCATTCGACGTGTACCGGGCAGCGGTTGATCTCGCGGGTGCCACGCCGGTGGGAGTTCCCATGACCACAACCGACCTGAGGCCAGATATCGAGGCTATTGCGCTTGCTATCACTCCTCGAACCAAAGTCCTCCTGCTCAATTCACCACACAACCCAACCGGGGTGGTGTTCACGCGGGAAGAAATGATCGCGTTGGCGAACTTAGCCATTACCCATAACCTGGTAGTTATATCCGATGAGGCGTATGAACACCTCTGGTTCGACAACCACCAACACATACCAATGGCCACCTTGCCCGGAATGTTTGAGCGCACCATCACAATTGGTTCAGGCGGAAAGAGTTTTTCATTCACCGGCTGGAAGGTTGGGTGGGCAACTGGACCTGCAAATTTGATTCATGCTGCCAGAACTGTGCGCCAACACTTGAGTTTTGTCTCCGGCGGGCCATTTCAATTGGCAATTGCTCATGGACTTCGTTTCCCCGACACATATTTCGATGACTTCCGCCAAGACTTGACTGACAAGCGTGATCAACTTGCCGTGGGTCTGGCTAGTGCTGGGTTTTCAGTACTACCGACCGAGGGGACCTATTTCATAACAACCGATATTTCCGGTCTTGGATTTACCGATGGCCTAGATTTCTGTCAACAGCTTCCGGAACTCAGCCGTGTGGTCGCCATCCCACACCAAGTTTTTTATGGCGATCCAAGAAACGGCACAAACCACGTGCGGTGGGCTTTCTGCAAGAAGCCAGAAGTTCTCGCAGAAGCCACCGACCGTCTACAGGTATTACTTCAGCGTTAGGTTGAACTTCATGGCAACGGGGCTACCCAGTGCCGAAGCTCGAGTCCCCGTCATCGTTCCAATTCCTTCGGCATTTTTGTATTTGCCGGATCCGCCAATAATTGTGATGGATCCACTGAAACGGGCATCCGCAGTTGATTCGTCCTTTGCCAAAGATAACCCACGCCCAGAGACGCTAAGACCAAGCTTGTCGCCACTCGCGGTTGTAATGGTGATGAACCCGTTGAAGGGTCCAGAGCCATCAAAGTAGTTGACCGAGCCTAGGAACTCAACCGTTGCGGATTGCTTGTTGATCCGCGTTGGGCTCGTTAATCTGTTCCAGCCATAAACGATTCCGCCGGGCAACGTGGTCAGTGTTGTTTCTTGACTCACAAAGACAGTTTTGAACGAAAGTTTCTCACCCTTGGTAGCCGCTTGAGCAGCTCCTACAAACAGGAGTGAAAAGACTGTTATGAGACTGACGAGAATTCCAGTTTTTTTCATGCCCGAAGTGTAAGCGAGTCCCCATTTTCGGCTACACCGATCTGCACGGTGTCACCATCGCGCACGGTGCCATCAAGGATCGCCATGGCCAACTTGTCACCAACAGCGGTTTGAACGAGTCGGCGTAGTGGACGTGCGCCATAAACCGGATCAAAGCCGTGATCGACCAACCAAGCACGAGCATCCTGATCTAGATCGAGTTGAATCCGCCTGTCATCGAGGCGCTTTTGCAACTGCTCAATTTGAATACCTGCAATGCGAGCAAGTTCCTCGCGATCGAGTGGATCAAATGTCACCATCGCATCAAGGCGGTTCAGGAATTCAGGTCGGAACTGTTGCCGAACTACTTCCATGACTTTCACTTTGCGCTCTTCAAAGGGCATATCGGTGTCTATCAGGAACTGAGAGCCCATGTTGGATGTCAGAATCAGGATCACGTTGCGAAAGTCAACTGTCCGACCGTGGCCATCGGTTAAACGGCCATCGTCCAAAACCTGAAGCAAAATATCGAACACCTCCGGATTTGCTTTTTCTACTTCGTCCAGTAGAACAACCGAGTACGGGCGTCGACGCACCGCTTCGGTGAGTTGTCCACCCTCGTCATAGCCCACATAACCTGGAGGGGCGCCCACCAGCCGCGAAACTGAGTGCTTTTCGGAGTACTCACTCATGTCAATGCGAATCATGGCGCGCTGGTCATCAAAGAGGAACTCAGCCAGAGCTTTGGCCAATTCCGTTTTACCAACACCCGTCGGCCCTAGGAACATGAATGATCCTGTTGGGCGATCTGGGTCGGAGATTCCAGCGCGGGACCGTCGCACCGCATCACTGACCTCACGCACCGCTTCTTTTTGACCAATAACACGATGTCCGAGTTCGTCCTCCATGCGAATGAGCTTTTCGGTTTCACCCTCGAGCAAACGTCCAGCAGGAATGCCGGTCCATGCCGCAACGACCTCTGCAATGTCATCAGCTGTCACTTCTTCTTTGACCATGGCTGATTCGCGCGCATTTGTCTCGGCAGTGACGCGCTCTAGTTCCTCCTCGAAAGTTGGGATCTCTGAGTAAAGGATGCGCGATGCTTGCTCAAAGTCACCATCCCGCTGCGCTTTTTCTGCTACCGCTCGAAGATCGTCGATCAAAACTTTGATTTCACCGATGCGATCAAGGCCCTGCTTTTCTGAATCCCAACGGGTGCGCAAACCGCGCAATTCTTCTTCTTTGTCTGCGATCTCAGAACGAATTTTTTCTAGTCTGTCTTTTGATGCTTCATCAGTTTCTTTCGCAACTGCCAGCTCCTCCATTCGAAGGCGATCAACTTGGCGCTGAAGCACATCGATCTCAACAGGCGAGGAATCGATTTCCATGCGCAAACGACTGGCTGATTCATCCATCAAATCAATCGCTTTGTCTGGTAGGAAACGACTCGTGATGTAGCGGTCGGACATTGTTGCCGCGGCAACAAGAGCTGAGTCCGAGATAACAACTTTATGGTGGGCTTCGTATTTCTCTTTGATACCTCGCAAAATTGCGATGGTGTCTTCCACCGAAGGCTGGTCAACAAAAACCTGCTGGAATCGACGCTCCAGGGCTGGATCCTTTTCAATATATTCGCGGAACTCATCAAGAGTTGTTGCACCAATCATGCGAAGTTCACCTCTCGCAAGCATTGGCTTAAGCATGTTTCCCGCATCCATGGCGGAGTCACCACTGCTGCCTGCTCCCACCACAGTGTGGAGTTCATCGATGAACGTGATGATTTGACCGTCACTTGATTTGATTTCATCGAGAACCGCTTTGAGGCGTTCCTCGAATTCACCGCGATACTTTGCGCCAGCAACCATCGAACTCATATCGAGAGAAATCAGGGTCTTGCCTGCAAGTGAAGTTGGGACATCACCTTCAACGATTCTCCGAGCCAGTCCCTCAACCACTGCCGTTTTGCCAACACCTGGTTCACCGATGAGTACTGGGTTGTTCTTGGTGCGCCGTGAAAGGACTTGCATTGTGCGCCGCACTTCTTCATCACGTCCAATGACCGGGTCGATTTTGCCTTCCCGGGCCAGTGCCGTGAGATCTACTCCATATTTTTCTAACGCTTGAAATGTGCCCTCGGGCTCTTGTGTGGTCACGCGTGCACTTCCTCTCGTCTCCTGTAGCGCCGCAAGTAATGCTTGTGGAGTCGCACCCACTGATGCAAGTCGATCGGCAACATTAGAACCACCATCCTCGGCGAGGCCAATCAAAATATGCTCGGTACTGACGTACTCGTCGCCTCGTTCCTTGGCAAGCTTCTCAGCAGCCGTTAATACTTTGAAACTCAATTGACTCAACTGGGGAGCTGCGACCGTGCTCCCTGAGGCGGAAGGTAATGACTGCAAAGCTTCGCGGACCGAAGCCGTAAGAGCAGCAACGTTGACCCCAAGATTTTCCAAGAGGGCTGTGGCAATTCCTGGTCCCTGTTGCAGGAGGGAGTCAAGGAGATGAATCGGCTCAACTGATGGATTTCCCTGGGCAGCGGCTATGCGCACAGATGCACCTAGTGCATCTTGGCTCTTAGTAGTGAATTGAATATCCATTGTGGTACTCCCCTCGTGAATTTTTTAAGACTTTTTGCGTTGTGGACGCCACACCACGAGTGCCCGTGAAGAACGTTCACGGTGGAACTCATCAAGTCGTCCACGCAAATGACTGATTTCGCTTTCTAATTCCAAAACTCGGCGGATGCCCTCGATACTGAGCCCCTCCGCTGACAACTGCGCGACATATCGCAACCGTTGCACGTCGCGGGCGCTATAGAGGCGATTGCGCCCACCCACACGTTGTGCGACTACGAGGCCAACGCGGTCATACTGACGCAGTGTTTGCGGGTGCAAGCCCGCGAGTTGCGCAGCAATAGATATTGCATAAACAGGAGTTTCGCTGGCTACGACTACTTCTTCATAGGGCGAGCTCATGATGTTGCAGCCTTTGCATGAGAGGCAAATGCTTCCTGTCGCGGATCGTGATCGACCGTGGCTGCAGCGAATGCATCAAGTGCCGCGCGTGCTTCCTCGGAGAGATTTTCTGGCACGGCAACTTCAACTACGGCGAGAACATCATGGTTCACACCATTCTTGCCGCGAATTCCTTTGCCTTTGATTCGGAATGCTCTGCCATTTGCAGTCCCAGCCGGAATGCGTACTTTTACGGTTCCACCGCGTGGAACGGGTACTGCAATATCCGCGCCGAGTGCAGCTTCGTGGAAAGTAACTGGGACCTCTATAGACAGGTTGTCGCCCTTGCGAGTGAACAACTTGTCTGGCGTCACCCTGACTTTGATGAAAAGGTCTCCGCTGGGGCCACCATTTTCCCCTGGACTGCCTTTGCCTTTCAAGCGAATCTTGCTGCCATCCTTGACACCAGCTGGGATGCGCGCTTGTACGGTTCGCGTTTTTTTACCGCGACCTGAACCGTGGCACAGAGTGCAGGGATCATCAACATAAAGCCCGCGACCGTGGCACGTGGGGCATGGTTCTGCGAATGCGAAACCACCCGCATTGCGGGATACCTGACCGTTGCCACCACAGGTGGGGCACACCGATGGTGTGCTTCCTGCCTTTGCGCCTGTTCCGTGGCACATGGTGCAAGGTGCATCTTCAGACAATCGCAGTGGAAGGGTTACACCATCGAGTGAGTCCTCAAAAGACAGTGTCGCTGAGGATTCCATGTCGGCACCACGGCGAGGTTGCGGTGAGCGCCTTCCACCCGCGCGCCCACGGTTGAACATGCCACCGAGGAAATCCCCAAAACCACCTTGGTCGCCGCCAAAGAGATCTTCGTAGTTGACGTTATAGCCGCCACCACCAAAGCCTCCACCGCCGAAACCTCCACCACCAGGAGAGTAGCCGCCGGATGCGAAGAGTTCACGGGCTTCGTCGTATTCCTTGCGCTTGGCTGGATCAGACAACACGTCGTAGGCCTCGGACATTTCCTTGAACTTGTCCTCAGCTTTTTTATCACCCGGATTCTTATCAGGGTGGAGTTCGCGTGCGAGTTTGCGGTACTTCTTTTTCATCTCATCAGGTGTTGCATCTTTAGCAACACCGAGAGAGGCATAGAAGTCCTTCTCGAGCCAGTCCTTATTCATTCACTTTCTGCCTTCATGGTTTCACGTTGTAGCAACGTGTCACGTACCTGCAACACTGACGCGTGCAGGCCTCAAAATTCGCTCACCTTGACGGTAGCCTGGCTGAAACACAGCAACAACTGTTGGATCAGTGACACCTTCAGCTTCAACACTGGCAAGTGCTTCATGCAGATTTGGATCGAATGGTTCGTTCGCGGATCCAAATCGCTCGAGACCAAGTTTGGTCAAAACTGCGTCAAGGCTGTCACCCACTGTTTTGAAAGTTCCAGCGAGCTCGTTGTGCTCACGAGCTCTATCAATGTCATCGAGGATTGGCAGAAGTTCAACAAAGACGGAACCCATTGCTACCTGACGATTGATCTCGCGGTCACGCTCAATGCGCTTGCGGTAATTAGCATATTCAGCATGGACACGCTGTAGGTCCGAGGTCAGTTCAGCAACCTTGGATTCAATGTCGCCCACTTCACCCTCGATCAGATCAGCTTCAGCTACAGCCGCTTCTGCATCGCCCTGGTCACCTTGTGGCGAGGAGTCGTCAGCCCAGCTTTCACTGGGCTGACGCACCTCAAAAGTGTCGGGGTCGATGCGGCGTTTATCGTTTACGCGCACTCCCTCTTCACTCGGATCGAATTCCTGTGTCACTTGTTGTCGTCCTCATCGGCTGTTTCTTCGTCAATTATCTCGGCGTCAACAACATCGTCTTCAGACATGTCTGCTGCTTCGCCAGCTGCATCTGCTGAAGCGCTGGTGCCGTCTTGTTCCGCTTGCGCATACATTGCGGCGCCCAGTGCCTGGCTTGCGGCCGCTACCTTGTCAGTTGCCGTACGCATGCCTGCGGCATCGTTCTCTTCAACTGCCTTTTTGAGTTCGTTCAAGGGCTCTTCAACATTGGCTTTCGCTTCTGCTGGAACCTTGTCGGCATTGTCTGCCAAGAACTTCTCGGTCTGGTAGATGAGCGCTTCAGCGTTGTTGCGAACTTCGGCTTCCTCGCGGCGTGCCTTGTCCTCTTCAGCGTGCTGCTCAGCATCGCGCATCATGCGGTCAATGTCTTCCTTGTTCAAGGACGATCCACCGGAGATGGTCATTGACTGCTCTTTGCCCGTTGCGTTGTCCTTTGCGGAAACGTGGACGATTCCGTTGGCATCGATGTCGAAGGTGACCTCGATCTGTGGGATGCCCCGTGGTGCTGGTGGCAAACCGGTGAGTTCAAATGTTCCGAGCTGCTTGTTGTAAGCAGCCATTTCACGCTCACCCTGATAGACCTGAATCAACACGGAAGGCTGATTGTCTTCAGCGGTGGTGAATGTCTCAGAACGCTTGGTGGGAATCGTTGTGTTGCGCTCGATCAACTTAGTCATCACGCCGCCCTTGGTCTCAATACCGAGAGACAGTGGTGTGACGTCAAGGAGAAGAACGTCCTTAACATCTCCGCGCAGTACACCGGCTTGAAGTGCAGCACCTATGGCAACGACCTCATCAGGGTTAACACCCTTGTTTGCGTCTTTGCCCGTCATTTCCTTGACGAGTTCTGCAACTGCAGGCATGCGGGTTGATCCACCAACCAGAACTACCTGGTCAATGTCTGAAACCTTGACGCCGGCATCCTTAACAACAGCCTCGAAAGGTGCCTTGGTGCGCTTGAGCAAGTCTGCGGTCAATGACTCAAACTTGCTGCGACTCAATGTCTCTTCGAGGTGAAGGGGGCCATCAGCACTTGCGGTGATGTAGGGCAGGTTGATACTGGTTTCGGTTGAACTGGACAGTTCAATCTTTGCCTTTTCTGCTGCCTCACGCAGGCGTTGCATTGCCATTTTGTCCTTGGACAAATCAACACCGTGTGCGTTCTTGAACTGAGTGACCATCCAGTCAACTACCGCGTTGTCCCAGTCGTCGCCACCGAGGTTGTTGTCACCACTGGTTGCTTTAACTTCAACGACGCCATCGCCGATTTCAAGGAGTGATACGTCGAACGTTCCGCCACCAAGGTCAAAAACCAGAATGGTTTGCTCGGTATCGCCCTTGTCCAGGCCGTAGGCCAAAGCAGCCGATGTTGGCTCGTTGATGATGCGCAACACGTTCATGCCGGCAATTTCGCCAGCTTCTTTTGTTGCTTGGCGCTGTGCATCACTGAAGTACGCGGGGACGGTGATGACAGCATCGGAGACTGTATCGCCGAGGTATGCCTCAGCATCGCGCTTGAGCTTCATGAGCGTGCGAGCGCTGATTTCTTGTGAGGTGTACTTCTTGCCATCAATTTCAATATCCCAGTTCGTGCCCATGTGGCGCTTAACCGAACGGATAGTGCGGTCAACGTTGGTGACCGCCTGGCGCTTGGCAACCTCGCCCACGAGGACTTCGCCATT
>JAFMDS010000056.1 GCA_017857175.1 Candidatus Nanopelagicales bacterium
TTCAAGACAGATCTTTTCTTTAAAATCACACCATGTGACCCAGTACGCTGTCGTCTCTAGTACGTACTTTTCGGCGCCACGTTGACGGGTCTGACCATTGCGCAACGGACTGGCTCGACTCCCACCAGAAAATATCAACAACGAGGAATCAAACCAGAACCAAAAAAGGAATACTCCGACAAGACGAATTGTCCAAGGCTACAAATTCAAACCCAAAAAAATAAGCAGGTACCGCGACTGGAAAAAGTGGAGCTGAGGGGACTCGAACCCCTGACCCCCTGCATGCCATGCAGGTGCGCTACCAGCTGCGCCACAGCCCCGGAAATTTGCGGGAGACAAAATCATAGCCACCGAGGGGCATGTGAATTGCGTCAGGTCAGCGATCGTCGCTCAGCGCAGGCACGGGCAAACTCCCCGCGTTATATTCCTGCAGCCGCCATGGTGGGCCGTAATCCGTGTCCTTCTCGGTAAGCACCGACCACGCGCAATTTGTGAGGACACCCAACGCCGCCCAATGTTCCGGAGGTAGCCCCAGCAACTGGGCGATCACGGCCCTCGCGCTGCCCCCGTGGGTAACAACGACCAAAGTCTGCCCCGGGCCAACGTGAGCGAGTTCCCGCTCAATGGACACCATCATGCGAGCCGCCACCTCGGTTCGAGTCTCACCGCCGCCGGGGCGCAGGTCAGATCCTGCCGCCCATTTGGCCAAGGCATCACCATGGTTCTCCACCAAGTACTCGCGCGTGCGGCCCTCCCAATCGCCAGCGAAGGTTTCTCGCAAGTTTGGGTCCGGGACCACGTCAACACCGGTCGCTTCGGCCAAGGCTTGAGCTGTGACGAATGCTCGTTTCAAGTCTGAGGAAATGATGCGAGAAGGACTCAAAAGTGCGAGCTTGGCCGCAGCGTCTCGGGCCTGCTGCTGACCAACGTCGTCCAGGGGGATGTCCTGCTGTCCTTGAAATTTGCGCAGTGCATTCCATTCGGTGCGCCCGTGCCGCCAAAGAACTATTCTGCGGTTCTGACTCATCGGGTACCAATCATCGGGCGAGATTGATCGACTCAGGCAATGGAACGACCGGGCAGTCTTTCCAGAGTCTTTCAATGGCGTAATGGATACGCTCTTCAGCCTTTTGCACATGGATCACAATGTCGCCATAATCTAGTAAAACCCAGGTGTTCTCCTGGTGACCTTCACGCCGAATGCGCTTTTCTCCCAACTTGTGGAGAGCTTCCTCGATGGCATCGACGATCGACTTCACCTGGAGTTCATTGGCACCCGAACAAAGAACGAAACAGTCGGTGATCACCAACTGTTCACTGACATCGAGGATCACAATGTCAGTGGCCAATTTATTGGCCGCAGCTGCAGCCGCTGCGATGGCAAGATCAATAGCTGATTGTTGAGCAGGCATTAAGTTCCTTCTTTATTGACGTTCACAGTAAGTCCGTAAAGACCATTGTCCCTGATGTATTGCTCCACAGCCAACGGAAGCACCCCTGACAGCGGTATGCCACTGGCTAACTTGTCCCTGATCTGGGTACTCGACAGATCCCAGCCATCAACTTCAAGGTAATCACATGGAAACTCTTTGTGGCTGACATGTGCGGTGTTGGGGCGCGAAATCACAATCACACGTGCCTCACGCACCAGCGCCCGCGGATCCCGCCATGACTCAATGGATTGGTAAGCATCAGCACCAACAATAAAAAACCACTCGGCCGAGTCATCCGGATGCGTGCGCGCAAAACCGGCCTTCAGCTCTCTGACTGTGTCAATTGAGTAAGTTGGACCAGCTCTATCGACATCAACTCTGCTGAGTTCGAGTCGGTCGTCACCTTGGATTGCAAGAGTGACCAAATTCACCCTGTGTTCGGCATCAGTGACCACAGCGTCTCGGTGATACGGCATTCCCGCAGGAACAAAATAGATTCGATCTAAAGAAAATTCGTTGAGTGCTGCTCGCGCTATCTCGAGATGAGCAGCATGAATTGGATCAAACGTCCCACCCAAGATTCCTAATCGGTAGTGCACGTGATCCGTGTGTGTGGCGCTTTAGCGATCCACATTGATCATCAGGGTGATGATCAAAAGGACAACGAGCACGAGGAAACCAAAGCCACCAATGATGTAGGGGCTGACCACGCCTTGGCCTTCTTCTGACGCCAAAGCTTCGGCGGCTCGGGCCGCTACAGAAAAGTCCATGGTTTCTCCCTCAGTGGTTATGACTCTCCCCCGACTTTAGCCTATGCGCGTGTGTGCCCGTTACCCGTGACAACAAATGTTGTTGAGGTTAATTCGGTCAGGCCCATGGGGCCTCTGGCGTGCAATTTCTGGGTTGAAATTCCAATCTCTGCGCCGAATCCGAACTCGCCGCCATCGGTGAATCGAGTGGAAGCATTCACCATGACCGCAGCCGAATCCATGGCCGCCGTGAAATAGGCAATAGTGGGTGCGTTGTCAGAAACGATCGCCTCTGTGTGCCCTGAAGTCCAACTGAGAATGTGCTCAATAGCGGCATCAACACTCGGGACAACGCCGGCGGCAATATCCAGGGAGTAGTACTCAGCCGCCCAGTCCTCGTCAGTGACGGGAGCCCATTCAAGGCCTGAACTCTGAGCGAAATCGTTCATGGCTTGATCGCCGTGGACGGTGACGGAGCGCTCCTTGAATTCCTTGAAGAGCATGGGTAGGAATACATCTGCCACATCCTGATGAACCAGTAGTGTCTCGGCCGCGTTACACACGCTTACGCGCTGGGTCTTGCTGTTGAGAACAATGTCGACAGCCATTTCTAAATTGGCGTCCTTGTCCACATAAACGTGACAGTTGCCAACTCCAGTTTCGATTACAGGTACAAGTGAATTATTAACAACACTTTGAATTAACGATGCGCCACCGCGAGGTATCAATACGTCAACGAGGCCTCGGGCTTGCATCAGCTCGGTGACTGATTCATGTGTTTGCCCCGGAACAAGCGCAATGGCATCACTTGTTATACCAACTTCAACGAGAGCCTTGCGCATTACATCAACGAGTGCCGTATTCGTATTAAATGCACTGGACGAACCACGCAGTAGCGCAGCATTGCCGCTCTTGAGACATAAGCCTGCGGCGTCAACGGTCACATTGGGTCGTGCTTCATAGATCATGCCGACGACACCGAGGGGCACACGAACTTGTCGCACCTGCAATCCATTCGGGAGCGTGTAACCACGAATGACCTCGCCGACCGGGTCTGGTAGCGATGCGACATCGATAAGCGCGTTAGCAATTGCCTCTATGCGTGGACCATTGAGAGTCAACCGATCAATCAAAGCCTCAGACGTTCCATTACCTCGAGCAACTTCCAAATCTTTGGCGTTCTCAACAGAGATGTATTCCTTTTCGGCCTTAAGTCGCTGGGCGATTACACGCAGGGCATCGTCTTTTTGATCCCGAGTAAGCAGACGCAAATCTCTCGCTGCACGCTTTGCGCGCGTTGCAACTTCTCTGACCGTTTCAGTGGATTCCATTTCTGCTCCTCTGCGGATTCAACAACTCAGAGGCAAAGTCTACCCAACAGGATGTGTACCCAATCACGCATCATCTATCGGTAATGACTAAATCATCGCGATGGATGACTTCGCGCTCATAAGCCTCGCCGCGTTCGGCAGCAAGTTCCTTGGTATTGCGTCCAATAATCTCTGGGAGTTCCCCTGAGTCATAGGTGACCAATCCTCGGGCAAATGGAACTCCGTCAGGGCCACAGATATCTACCGGCTCACCCGCGACAAAGGTTCCGGTAACTTGCGTGATCCCTGCGGGCAGCAATGAGAGCCTGCGATCCACCAGTGCCGCAACGGCTCCCGCATCGACAGTTACAGAACCGGTGGGTGTTGTGGCGTGCTGAAGCCAAAGCAAACGCAGCGAAGATCGGCGTCCCGTTGCAGCAAAGGCTGTCCCCGTTGATGCATCACCCAAAGCTGCCTCAATGTTTGCCGTCGCAGCAAGAAGTGTTGGCACCCCTGCCGCGGATGCGATGCGCGCAGCCTGGACCTTGGTAGCCATGCCTCCACTGCCCACACCCTCGGCCCCAATGCCACCGATGCGCATGGACTCCAGTTCGGAATGATGTGAGACTTCAGGGACGTGGATCGAGCCCGCCCTGTGCGGGGGTCCGTCGTACAAGCCATCCACATCAGAGAGCAAAACGAGGGCTTCTGCGTTTGTCACGTGTGCAACCAGCGCGGCCAACCGGTCGTTGTCACCTAAGCGAATCTCGTCCGTGGCCACGGTGTCGTTCTCATTAACAATAGGCAGGACATTCAGATCAAGAAGTCGATCAAAAGTGCGTTGGGCATTGCGATAATGACTGCGACGCGTGACATCGTCAGATGTCAGCAAAACCTGACCCACGGTGATGCCATGCTCACGAAACGCACTTGTATAGGCGGCCAGAAGAATGCCCTGGCCCACACTCGCTGCCGCCTGTTGTGTGGCCAGATCTTTGGGACGCTTGGTCAGGTTAAGAGCGGGCATGCCCGTTGAAATCGCCCCGCTGGAAACCACTATGACTTGATGGCCCTGTGCCCGCCTTGCTGCGACAGCTTGCGCCAAGACCTCGATGGCGTTGTGTTTCAACCCACCCTCACGCGATGACAACGATGAAGAACCAATCTTGACCACAATGCGTCGAGCTTGGGAAATAGATTCCCGGGGCGAGTTCGATGAGTGATGTGACATTACGCCAAATTCTCCGGCCGAACTTCAAGCCGCGAATCACTTCCTCGCGGCCCTTGATGGGCATCTCCCAATGCTGGGAACCAGTCAAAGACGACTGCATTTTCTTCAGGACCAATCATGACTGTGCAACCCGGAATGGCACCGGCTTTCACGAGTTCCTCTTCAACACCCAAGCGTGCAAGCCTGTCGGCGAGGTAGCCGACGGCTTCATCATTCCCAAAATCAGTCTGGCGAATCCACCGCTCGGGACGTTGGCCGCGAACACGGAACCCATCAGGCTCGCGGACAACGGTGAACCCGGAGTCGTCCACCGCTTTCGGCGTCAAAATAATTCGCGGCATTTCAATGGCCTCATCAGCTGCCCGCTTCTCTTCCACCAATCCGGCGAGGGCGAAACTCAGCGGGCGCAATCCTTCACGTGAGACTGCTGAGATTTCAAAAACTGTATAGCCGCGCTCCTCCAGCATGGGCTTGACCATGTCAGCAAGGTCACGCGCCTCAGGAACGTCGATCTTGTTCAACACAACTATTCGTGGACGGTCATCCAGCCCGCCATATTGACTCAACTCCGCTTCAATGGTGTCCAAGTCAGTGAGAGGATCACGATTGGGTTCAAGGGTCGCGCAATCCAATACGTGAACAATCACGCTGCATCGCTCTACGTGACGCAAGAAGTCCAGCCCCAACCCTTTGCCCTGACTCGCACCAGGAATCAGTCCGGGAACGTCGGCGATTGTGTAGACAACTTCACCCGCTGTGACAACTCCGAGGTTGGGCACCAACGTGGTGAATGGGTAGTCCGCGATTTTTGGTCGGGCAGCGCTCATTGCAGCAATCAAACTGGACTTACCTGCGCTCGGAAATCCAACGAGTGCGACATCTGCGACAGTTTTGAGTTCGAGGACAACATCGCGTGAACTGCCTGGCTCTCCAAAGAGCGCAAAACCTGGTGCCTTGCGCTTGGGCGACGCCAACGCAGCATTGCCCAAACCCCCACGGCCACCGCGAGCTATTACAAATGTGTCACCCGGGGTAATCAGGTCGGCTAACATCTCGCCATTGCTATCTCGCACAACCGTGCCCGAGGGAACCCGCAGGACAATGTCTTCGGCATTTGCTCCGTGTCGGTGTGAACCCATTCCAGGTTTGCCATTGTTCGCGGTGCGGTGCGGTGAATGGTGAAATTCCATCAGGGTCGTGATCTGTGGGTCGACTAGCGCAATGATGTCGCCGCCTCGGCCACCATTGCCGCCATCAGGTCCGCCTAATGGTTTGAACTTCTCCCGCATGACAGAGGCGCAGCCGTGGCCGCCATTACCGCCTTGAGCGTGAATCACCGTGTGATCAATAAACGTAGCCATCTAGTGCACCTCCTTTACCTTACTTGCTAAAACTTCTGGGATATCACGAAAGGCGGGCCCAAATGGACCCGCCTTTCTGTGAAGTCATTGTGCTGAAATTATTCTCCAGCAAGAATATTGACAACGCGGCGTCCGCGGGCGGTGCCGAATTCGACGACACCCTGAGCCAGTGCAAACAAGGTGTCATCCTTGCCGCGACCGACGTTCTTACCGGGGTGGAAGTGTGTTCCACGCTGGCGAACAATGATCTCGCCTGCATTGACTTCTTGGCCACCAAAGCGCTTCACGCCAAGGCGCTGGGCATTGCTGTCGCGACCGTTACGGGTACTGGACGCACCTTTTTTATGTGCCATGGTTCACTTCCCTGCCGCAATGTCGGTGACCTTGACCGCGGTTAATTCAGAGCGGTGACCCTGACGACGGCGGTATCCGGTCTTGTTCTTGTACTTTAAAATATCGATTTTCTCGCCGCGACGGTGATCGATGATCTCCGCGGTGACCTTGACCTTGGCGAGTGCAGCAACGTCACTGGTGACCTTGCCGTCTTCAACGAGTAGAACTGCTGGCAACTGGAAAGAAGTACCAGGCGCACCGGGGACTCGATCGAGAACTACCAGATCGCCCACTGCGACCTTCTCTTGCCGACCGCCGGCTTTAACAATGGCGTACACCACAGACTCCTTCAGTTGCTTTTAGCATTTTGCGGGTATTTCTTAGGGGCATTACTGGGGGGTGTTGCTTTATGGTGAAACTCAAGTAAAACTCGGGTGAGCTCTGGGGGCGCACTCCGAATACGAAATCATACGGGGCGCATCCTCGGGGGGCTACACCGCCTCGGCTTCCCCATTCTCCACAGCCTCAGATTCGACAACTACTACGTCGAGTGAGTCGGATTCAAAGACCTCGGCCTCTATTGGCTCGGAATCAGCAGCCGCCGCCTCGAGTTGGCTGGCTTCCTCCAGATGGGCCTGCTCAAGAGCCCGTGCGGCGACCATGGCGGGGTCCACGGCATTGGCGGGCCTTCGGTAGCGGACCGGGGGCTCGTGGTGGGGATCGGCTGTGAGCGACACCTTGATTCCACGACCGTTGCACGCCTCGCAGCTTTCTGAGAATGACTCAATCAGGCCCGAACCAATGCGCTTGCGTGTCATTTGAACAAGTCCCAAGGAAGTCACTTCAGCGACTTGATGCTTGGTGCGATCGCGACCTAGGCACTCAATGAGCCTGCGTAGAACTTGATCCCTGTTGCTTTCTAAGACCATGTCAATAAAGTCAACGACGATGATGCCACCGATATCACGCAGTCTCAATTGACGGACGATTTCTTCAGCAGCCTCAAGGTTGTTCATGGTGACTGTCTGCTCAAGGTTGCCACCTTGGCCGGTGAATTTACCCGTGTTGACGTCAACAACGGTCATGGCTTCGGTTCTGTCGATGACGAGCGAGCCACCGGATGGCAAATACACCTTGCGGTCCAGTGCTTTAAGTAGTTGCTCGTCAACACGGAGTTCGGCGAATATGTCCTTGGGGTTAGTCCAATGTTCCAAGCGATCGAGTAGGTCAGGAGCAACAGCGCTGATGTAAGCATCAACGGTTGTCCAGGCAACGTCACCGGAAACAATCATCTTGGTCACATCTTCATTGAATATGTCGCGAACAACCTTGATGGCAATGTCTGGTTCGGCATAAAGCATCGCGGGAGGTGTTGCGCCTTTGCCACCCTGGTCAATGTCTTCCCACAGTGCTTGAAGCCGCTGGACGTCCTGCTCCAGTGATTCCTCCGGAGCACCTTCAGCAGCAGTGCGAACAATGACGCCCGCGTCCTCTGGCATAACTCGCTTGAGAATGTCCTTCAAGCGGTTGCGTTCACCCTCAGGCAGTTTGCGGCTGATACCCGTCATGGAACCGTCAGGAACATAAACCAGGAATCGACCTGGCAGAGAGATCTGACTGGTCAAACGTGCACCTTTTTGGCCCACGGGGTCTTTGGTTACCTGCACGAGAACGGGATCACCTGGCTTTAGCGCCAACTCAATGCGCTTTTGTTGGCCTTCCAGTCCAGCTGCATCCCAATTGACTTCGCCTGCGTAAAGGACGGCGTTGCGACCCTTGCCAATGTCAACGAAAGCGGCTTCCATGCTTGGCAACACATTTTGCACGCGGCCGATATAGACGTTGCCCACAAGTGAAGTCGCCGATCCACGAGTGACGTAATGCTCAACCAAGACACCGTCTTCGAGCACTGCGATCTGCGTGCGATCGCCCTGTTGGCGAATCGCCATGACTCGCTCAACGGATTCACGGCGAGCAAGGAACTCGGCTTCGGTCAGAATTGGAGCCCTGCGGCGACCTTGTTCGCGACCTTCGCGGCGGCGCTGCTTCTTTGCCTCAAGCCGGGTTGATCCTTTGAACTCTTCGTTCTTGCGTCGGGGCTCACGAACTCGAACCACCGTATTGGGATCATCTGAGTCAGTGTCGTCAGCTTGCCCCGCTCTGCGTCGACGGCGACGGCGCTTTGTGTTGCCTGAGCCATCCGCGTCACCAGAGTCTTCGCTGCCGTCAGCATCTGCCTCTGATTCGGAATCAGAATCGTCCTCATTTTCCGAACTTTCCGAGTCATTGCTGTCATTCTCATCCGACTCATTCGAAGAACCATCGGCCTTGCGGCGGCGCCCACGGCCACCCCTGCGGCGACGGCGATTGCGGCTTGCTTCGTCTTCACCCGAGCCGGCTTCCGAATCACCTTCAGTTGATCCTGCGCTCGTTGCTTCCTCTGTGGATTCGGCATTGTCTGCTTTTGCGACGACAGCGACGGTCGCTTTCTTTGTGCTGCGTCCCTTGCCCTTGACCGGGGCACTAATTTTCTTGGGTGCGACGGGTGCATCCTCGGCAACTTGGAAGAGTGGCAGTGCTGGCTTTTTAACGCCTGCAATCTCCTGCTGCACCGAGTCATTTGATTGTGACTCAACCGGGGCAGCCTCAGTCTTTTTTGTCGCCTTCTTTGCCGCCTTCTTTGCGGGCTTCTTCACGGGCGCAGTAATGGGCACCTCTTCGGTGGCTGGACCTGCAGGTCGCGATGCGGCCCGACGACGTGGTTTTTTTTCAGTTTCATCGACCATGATGGTCGCTCCTTTGCGTACTTGGGTACACCCAAATACAT
>JAFMDS010000057.1 GCA_017857175.1 Candidatus Nanopelagicales bacterium
AGGAACAAGCCTCGCCAACCGGAGGTCTCACTCTCCAAAGCGATTGAGTCATCACGGAATGCTTGAGGGTCTTGGCTTTCCAGTGAGGGCATGGTTGAGTGGTAGTGAAATGGAATTACTTCAATGCCCACAAAACCCAATTCCTTGAATTTCTGTTCCACTTCAAACGGGTTATGGAACTTAGAGGTAGCGGGACCAGGTTTTGTTACGTCAAAGCGCTCTCGCATTGCCTGGTCCATGAGTTCGCGACTCTTTGGAGAAACATCAGGCAGGAGTTCATCGAGAATGAATTCATGGGTAAAACGATTGAAAGTAAACAGCGAAAAGAGACTATTGCGGAATTCAATGAGGACCTCACCTCCAGGTTTGACCAATTTGGCCATGTTTAACAGGGCTTGATCTTCATTTGAGACATGTGGCATAACACCCATGGCCACAAGCGCATCGAACTGCCCTACTCCGGCGAGGTCTTTGTAAGACTGCGCCTGCTCAATGTCAGCAACGATCACCTGCTCCTGCGATTGGCCATAATTCATTGCCATCTGCTGAGCCACACTGACAAGTTCTGGGTTGTTGTCGAACCCCGACATTTCATAACCCTCGGCCGTGAACACTGGGATCGCATTTCCATGACCAATGCCAACTTCAACCAAGGACTCGACATTGTTGGCCGCAAAGCGCTCTTTGGCTTTAATGAACGCAAAATGATTCGCTGGGTACGACACCGCGGGATCAGAGTAGGTATTGAGATCACCACTAAGAAACTCTCGAGCCTTTGATTTTTCCATCATGCTCCATCCTTCTGAGTATCGTTTGAATACCGATCACTGCGTGAAACAAGAACCGTTGATTGCCATGCTGAAACCGCGTAGTTGGGAAAATACGACTCGTGAAGTAATTGCCAGATACGTTCAATGGTTGTTGAGTCAGCCAAGACCTCAACACGGATATTGCCCCCTTCAACTTCACTCACTCGACGGTTGCGCGAGAAGAGATTGCGCCCTGTTAATCAGCATGTTTGTCGCGGAACCAAACCCCGCAAATTGTGGGTTTGTGGTGGTGCCGGCTTGATATCGGGCCCAAATTTGTTGAACTATGACAGCCAGGCGAAAAAGTCCAAAAACCTCGTAGAACAACCAGTTAGCAGAGAGGGAATCTCTCACCTCCACGCTCATACTCTGGGAATATCGCTCGACTACTTCACTCCGAGTGAGCATTCCTGGTGCGTCAGTTGGTTGCATGCGCAGGCTGCGAAATTCCGGTGAATCATCAGCTTGCACCCAGTACGCGAGAGCGGAACCAAGATCCATGCAGGGATCCCCAACCGTCGACATTTCCCAGTCAAGAATGCCAGCAATCTCCGCCTTGGGGCTCATAACCAAATTGTCAAAACGCCAATCGCCATGAATCAAAACATGTGCGACATCAGGCGGCTGGTGCGCATCAAGCCATTGCATAACATCTTCTGCCTCGGGGACATCTGGCGTGCGTGCCGCTCGGTATCTCTTGGACCAGCCCCCAACTTGCCGGGCCACGTAGCCTGGACCGCGATCGAGATCGACTAGCCCGACATCAACCAAATCAACGTTGTGCAATTGAGCCAATGCATCGACCATTGCCTCACACATTGCCCGCGTTTGTTCAGGTGTTTCACACATCTCGCTGGGAATGTCCGTCACCATGATGTGACCATCGATAAATTCCATGAGATAAAACTCGCGGCCAATGTATGACTCATCACCGCAGTAGCCGACCACACTTGGAACGTGATCAAGCTTTGCGGACAATGCGGTCAAAACACGGGCCTCGCGACCCATGTCATGGGCACTAGCAATCTTGGCGCCATGTGGAGGAGTTCTCAAAACCCATGAACTTGCTTGGGAATCACTGATCAGATACGTCAAATTGCTTGCACCACCGCGAAATTGACGCGCAGCGAGCGGGGTCACGTGGGCGATTTCTTGATCAGCCATCCACCGAGTCAATGCATCAAGATCAATGGAGTCCTCTTCGCGCACCTTCGAGGTGCGCGTTTCACCCTGCATCACGATTGAGCTCGACGCACTTCACTTCGAGCAATATCACGCAGATGGACTTCATCGGGTCCATCTGCGAAGCGCAGCGAGCGCACGCCTGCATACATGCGAGGCAATACCGTGTCCGGGCCAATTCCCTCTGCGCCAAATGCTTGCATCGCACGTTCTATAACCTGCAAGGCTACTCGTGGCGCTATGACCTTGATGGACGCAATTTCTGTTCGCGCAGCCTTTGCTCCGTAATTTTCAATCACCCATGCGGCCTTCAACGTGAGCAAACGTGCTTGATCGATTGCAATCCGAGACTCTGCTATCCACTCTTGAACCACACCTTGATCAATAAGCGGTCCACCAAATACCTCACGTTTTTGGACACGGTCGACCATCATTGCAAGGGCGCGCTCAGCGATACCGAGGGTTCGCATGCAATGGTGAATCCGACCTGGGCCCAGTCGGGCTTGGGCAATGGCGAAGCCACTTCCCTCCTCACCCAAGAGGTTTGTAGCCGGTACGCGAACATTGTCAAAATTCAACTCACCGTGTCCATGTTGATCGTGATAACCGAACACGCTGAGATCACGAACTCGAGTGACACCGGGAGTATCCACTGGAACAAGGATCATTGATTGCTGCAGATGCCGTGGCGCTTCGGGGTTCGTCTTGCCCATCACGATCATGACTTTGCACCGGGGGTCCATCACACCCGTTGACCACCACTTGCGCCCGTTCAGCACATACTCTTCGCCATCACGTTGAATGGAGAGCTGAATATTTGTTGCATCCGATGACCCAACATCGGGCTCTGTCATGGCAAATGACGAACGAATTTTCCCTTCAGACAATGGAACAAACCACTTCGATTTTTGTTCATCGGTTCCGAACATGGAGAGAATTTCCATGTTTCCCGTATCGGGTGCAGCACAGTTAATCGCCTCTGGAGCGATATCCACCGACCATCCGGTTTTCTCCGCTAAATACGCGTAATCAACAGCGCCTAATCCATCAGACAATGCGGGGAGGAACAGATTCCACAAACCTCGTGCTCGAGCTTTGACCTTGAGTTCTTCAATTACGGGCGGAACGGTATTGAGTTCACCAGCTGCAATGAGCTCCGCGCGCTGGGCCGCGTACATGGACTCTGCTGGTAAGACTTCACTTCCCATGAATTCATTGAGTTCTGCCATTAACTTTTCGCCACGTGGGCTCAATCCCAATTCCATACACCTATCTTTGCCTAACTGGCTGCACTTCGCTCGCTTTGCCCGGAAAACCCAGGACTTAACACGTCATGTGAGTGGTCACGTCTTAATCGGTTACCACGATGACACGTCGCTGTGCACGCAATGCCAATACGAGTGCCACTATCCAGCCGATAATGGTCCACCCCAAGAGCAGATTGACCCAGAAGACACTCCAGTGTGGAACATCGCGCACCGCTGCGATAGCCCACGGCAGCATGTAGAGACCTGTCGCAATCGCAACAATTATGGCAACAACTTTGGTGGCCGTCCACGAACGATCAACTGGTTCCGATTGGTACATTTCCATAGCCAAAATGTAACCCACATCGGCAACGGCGTTCGCGACACTGCCATCATTGGGACCATGACAATTACGGTGGAAAAGCGTGGACATGTCTTGCTAATCGGTCTCAACCGGCCAGACAAACTTAATGCAATGAACCTTGAGGCAATTAGCGCGTTCGCTGCGGCCTATGAAACGCTAGAGCATGACTCAGAACTTCGGGTTGGTGTTGTCTTTGCTCACGGAGATCACTTCAGCGCGGGGCTGGATCTCGCAGAGGTAGGCCCCGCCGTTGCCCAGCAAGGACCCGGAGCACTCGCTGGCGACGGAACTATTGACCCCTACGGTCTCTGGTCAGCGCGCGTCACCAAGCCGATTGTCATGGCGGTCCACGGAATTGCATTCACCTTGAGCATTGAATTGGCGTTGGCTGCTGACATTGTCGTAGCTGCAGAAAATGTTCGCTTCCGTCAACTCGAAATCGGCCGTGGAATCATGCCCTTTGGAGGTGCAACCCTCCGAGCTACCGAACAACTGGGCTGGGGCAATGCCATGCGGTTTCTTCTTACCGGCGAAGAGTTTGGAGCACAAGAAGCCCTGCGAATTGGATTGGTACAAGAGGTAGTACCCAACGGAACCGACACAGAGCGTGCCATCGAAATCGCTGAGTTGATTGCCAAACAGGCACCGTTAGGCGTACAAGCAACTCTTGCTAACGCTCGGGTCGCAAGAGCAGACGGCGAAGCGGCTGCGATTGAGCATCTGAGGCAAACCCTGCCTGGAATTCTTACGAGTAAAGATGCTGCCGAAGGTATTCAAAGTTTCATTGAGCGACGCGAAGGCAATTTTACTGGAGAATAATTAGTCCATCATCACTGAACGGATCACGGCCGTGTGTTCCGCTGTAGAGCCGCAGCAGGACCCAACGACCTCGACGCCGGCATCTTTCAACTTTTGCGTGAGAATTCCCATAGCTTCAGGGGTTCCGTTGTACACAAAGTCAGCACCCACCAGTTCGGGCAGGCCCGCATTCGTTTGCATGATGAGAAGTGAGCCCTCGGGGCGAGCATCTACCATTTGGATGGCGATAGTTTCCATTTCTTCAAAACCTCGTCCGCAGTTGGCACCAACCACGTCAGCACCAAGGCCGGTCAACTCAACGACCGCAGTGCTGGGCGAGATGCCCATCATCGTATGAAGGTTGGTGTCAAAGCTCAGCGTGGCAAAAATCGGCAGGTCTGGAGCTACCTCTTTTGCCGCAGCAATTGCCGCCCCAACTTCACCCAGATCACTCATTGTTTCGATCAGTATCCCGTCGACACCACCGGCCACCAAGCCGGAAATCTGCTCCGCGAATATTTCCTTGGCGGAGTCGTGGGTCATGATTCCCATTGGCTCCATCAAGTCACCAGATGGACCGATGTCTCCTAAGACATAAACATTTTCGTAGTTGGCCGCCACGGACTTGGCAAGTTCTGCCGCCGCTTTATTGAGTTCATGGACACGATCTTCGAGTCCGTGCATTTGAAGTCGTGGACGGCTGCCGCCAAAAGTATTTGTTGTCAGTAGTTGCGCACCTGATTGCGCATATTCCGTGAAGATCTCCCGGATCACTTCAGCGTGTTCAACATTCCACAATTCAGGAGCGCCACCGTCGTCCAACCCTCGATCTTGCAAGCTAGTGCCCATCGCTCCATCACAAACGCGGATGTGGCCCTGGCGAATTTCATCGAGCAAAGTTGACATGTGAGCCTTTCCAAAGGAATACACCGATAATGACTCCTCATCTTTCCACAAAAAGTGTCAGATTCTTGGCACGTAGAGTACGTTCCCTTCATGAAAAATTCCGCGCAGTCGCCTCCCGAGGTTGTCATGTTTATCCGCCATGGCGAAAAACCGAGTAATCAAGGGCTCCCCCATGGCGTGGATGAACACGGGCGCAAGAACCCCCACTCACTTTCGGTGCGCGGCTGGACCCGAGCTGGCGGGTTGGCGGCCTTGTTTTCACACGCACCAGCGTCACCATCCACCGCGCAAATTGTTAACCCTCAACGAATTTATGCAACGCAGGCATCCGATGAGGCCAAAAGTCAACGGGAAGTTGATACGGCCAAACCAACTGCTGATCTGCTCAAACTCAAGATCAACGACTCTCATGCGCATGGACACCCACATAAAGTCGCCGAGGAGTTACTCGCCGAGCCAACAAACCCATTGGTTGTGTGGCATCACGGTGAAATACCAGCAATTGTGGCCCACTTTTCAATCGAAAATATTGACGATGTCCCTGCCTCATGGCCAGAAAATCGTTTTGACATTGTGTGGATTCTCACCCGCGGCAGCAATGGGAACTACACGTTTTCCGTCATGCCACAAATGCTCTTGGTCGACGACCAACCCGTTTAGGCTCTAGCTGCCAGCGCAGCACCCAATCGGGACAAGGCAGCACTCCGAGCAGTCTTTGGGAGCCTCACTCGAATAATGCACACCTCATTTGAATTGAACGCGGCTCTCAACGCTTCGTCAAGTTCTGTTTCAGTTTCAACGAGCCAACCCTGGCCCGTGCCGATTACATCGACAAGCTTTTCAGCGGCGAGTGCCGGAATTTCATTGAACGGTCCTTCAAGGATTGGGCGTTGTGTTCCAAACCCTTGGTTATCCAGGATGATGAACACTGCGGGCACACCATGAAATGCGCTGCTTGCCACTTCAAGCCCGGTCATGGAAAAGGCGCCATCACCCACGAGAACGACTGGACGTCGCTCCGGGTCAGCGAGTCCAGCACCTAGGGCTCCCGGAACGGCGTACCCCATGGTCGCGTAATAGGCACTGCCATGGCACCACGTTGGCACCCGCATATCAACGGAAGCAAAAAGTGCTTCGCCTGGATCCAAGAGCAAGCCATGACGCTCATCAATATGCGCGGAAATGGCATCGATGGTGCGCTCGACCGTCAGAGAGGAATCGGAAGCAATAAACGGTGCGTGGTCAGCGATCGATTCGTGGGAAATGTCGAGGGTCTTTCCGTCAAGTGCCGCATTCAACGCTGGGAGAAATGCCCACAGAGGAACCTCTTTATATGTGCGATACCCCACCGTGACTTCTGTGTCCGAACACAAAATTTCCTTTTTGTGATCCAGGTTGGCGGTGAACGCGCCCAAAGTTAAATCGGTTTGCAGAACTCCCATGCTCAGTACGACGTCAGCGTCCTCAACCCGGCGCACAACATTTTCAGGACTGAGCGCTCCTAGGTAGACCCCGAGTCCTAATGGATGACGCTCAGGGAATACGCCACGGGCTAATGAACTCGTTGCAACAGGAATACCCGCTGTCATGGCAAATGAGATCAGATCGGATTCAACGTGTCGCCGTTCAATCATGGCTCCTGCATGGATGACAGCCGTTGTTGCACGATTCAGCTCCGCCATTACATCGGCCAAAGCTTCTTGCAAAGCAACCGGATCAACATGGGGCAGGTGCGCTTCAATCGTTGAGGTTGTGGCATCTATCTCAACTGTGACCATGTCTCGTGGCACCTCTATATAACCGGGGCGTTGCTCGGAAAGCATCGTGCGAATGACTCGGTCAATTTCATCCGCGGCGTTATGGGCCGAGCCCAAGACCGCCTGCGCGCAAGTGAGTTCCGCAAAGACGTTGACTTGGGTGTCGAACCCCTTCACCTTGTGGTGAAGAAGTGGATCGCTCTCACGCTCAGCCATTCCGGGGGCTCCACTAATGATCAACAGTGGAACTTGTTCAGCCCAAGCATTAGCTGCAGCGTTAGTGACCTTCAAACCTCCTGCGCCATATGTGACGGCAACCACCCCAAACCCTTTTATCCTGGCAAATGCATCGGCCGCGAATCCTGCTCCTTGCTCGTCGGTAGTCACCAAGACCTTAAAATCCTGAGAATTGAGCTCGCCGAACAACCGAAGGGCGAAATCTCCCACGATTCCAAAGGCGCAGTTTGCTCCCAGTTCTCGTAGGCGCGATGCGAGGTGCGAGGGAATCGTCGTGGTGGCAGTCATGAGGAGTTCTTACCAGAACGAGCCCACGACTCATACCTTGGAACCACGTTTGTTTAATCTCGCACTTAATTGCCTTGTTCAAGAGCCCACTCATTGCTGTTTGCAGCTGATGGGTTGCACATCATTGCATTTCGCTTTCGATGCCAAAAATAATTACATTCCATTCAGCATGGATTTACATTCCTATGGCTATTGACCCATGTATAAATGGAGGAAGGCCCCTCAAAGTATGAATTTGAGGGGCCTTCACATTGGGCGCTTTGTCTGCTGCTCAGTTTCCTGAGGCGTCTGCGCAAATGTTGTGCGCTGCGCTCACAATCAAGTTTCCTTGACCACCAACAGTTCAACTGCATCCCTTGAACCTTTCATCGCAATTAATCCCGTCAACATTCCGAGACCATCAAGAGTGAATCTCACGATTTACTCTGTCAAAAATTACGCTTCCCGATCCAAATCACCCCTTGCGGAGTGATATCTCAAGGTTAGATCTTGTGATCAATGGGAAGCAACTCGAACCAGAACTTTTTTTGATTTTTTTGATCTCCGGCGTTTTGAGCATCCGTGTTCTAAATCTCTCGGAAGGAAGTAACAAGTCAATGACCGCATCGAGAATTCCTCGATGCGGTCATTGCTTCTTGATAGCTAGTTCTTGCGCGTTCGGCGCTCGAAGGCCACACCACCCAAAGCCGCAACGAGGCTGAGGGCAAAGAGTAGAAGTAGCCACACTGGCACGGCCTTTGTGAGGCCACCCAAAGCTCCTCCACCCGCTGGGATCGAAAACGGCGCCAATCCAGCTTCCGGCTCGATCACGGGTATGACTTCTTCAGGTTCGCCAGTGCCTAACTCAGGCACTGAAATGTTGACGACATTAGCCAGCAGACTGTTCGTCACCGTTACATTCACCGTGCTTGCATTTGTAATCACCGCAGTGGGTGAACCTGTGATTACAGGAGCAAACCACGAATATCCATCAGGTGCCGGGGGAAGTTCACCTTCTGTCACAGTGCACGAGTAACCCACGGGGATATTTCCGACGGTAGTAGAGCCCCCTGCAAATAACGTGAGCGTTCCCGTCAAACTGGAAGCACCAGCGCTACAGGTATACAGGATCGGGAAGGCGGCAGTGAATCCATCTGGCCCACCCAAAACGGTCTTTGTCACGCTCATTGACCCCGATTCCGGAGTTGTAGGAGGCGGAACAAAGGGTGGTGTGAAGTTCGCCGAATTTGCCACAGTGACACTTGCCATTTGATCCACAACCAATTCTTGATCAGAATCAAACGCCGAGTTAGTTACGATTGTGACGACATTGCTAGGAATATTTCCCTGGTTATTCGAATATATTGGTGCATTCCAACCATAATTCACCGGAAGAGTTGGAAGCGCCCCTTCGGTGACCGTGCACTCGCTACCAGTTGGAATGCCGTCACTTGGAACCTCGACTGTTTCACCATTGGTGAGCGTCACCGAACCCGAAATGTCCTCAGCACCTATCAGGGTGCAAACATAGGAGATTTCAAATGTCGGAGAATAACCATCTGGTGTCCCTGCGAGATTCTTAGTTATGCGCAACTGTCCCAAATCCCTCGTGAGGGTGTTGCTTGTTGTTACTGATGCTTCTTGATT
>JAFMDS010000058.1 GCA_017857175.1 Candidatus Nanopelagicales bacterium
CAACCTGCTCAGCTCAACCTGCTCATAGCAACCACCGTGACGTCATCACTGCGCCAGCGCGGGGATATCTCCCGGAAGTGGGCCACGAGCCGCTGCACGATCTCCTCAGGATGCTGCCGAACGGGGGCATCAAGCCCCCGAACAACCCGGGCAATCGCTGCACTTTCAGTATCGGAGTCTGAATCAGGCGTGGACTGGCCCTCAAGAAAGCCGTCGGTGACCCCCAGAACTACGTCCCCGGGGACAAATGGTCGTTCCCTTACTTCCCAATCCCCACCGAGAGAGGAAATTAGTGGGCCGGTGGGATCGAGATAGAACTGTTCCTTGTCATGATCGACACCGATGGCAGCGGGATGCCCCGCATTGATCCACTCCAATGTGTTTTTCTGGGTGTCAACGACCATGAGAATGGCTGTGACGAAATGTTCGTCACGTGCAGTTGAACGCGCCGCAAGCGCAACTGATTCAGCGATCGACCCGCTGTTCTCGAGGCAGGCTTTAATGATTGCGCGAACCCGAAGTGCGACCACATTGGCCGCAGGTCCGTGACCTGAGACATCGGCAATAACGAGTGCGACTTGATTCTCATTCAAGGGAATGTAATCCCAATAATCGCCAGCGAGTACACCTTCCGCACTCGAAGCAAGACCTGCGATGGCAACACCGGGGCAATGAATGCGAGTGTCAACCTGCATCTCAGCACGCACGGCGGCAACAAGTGGGGCGTCCTGCTGAAGACCCTTGCGCGCGGCCATGGCTTCATCGATTTCAGTCACGAGTTTGCGCCTAAGGCTCTCGGCATCTTTTGCGAGGGTATTGAGTTCCGAGGGTCCAATGGGCTCAATGGGATGTGTATGAGCAGGGTCGCGTGTTGCAAGTTGTAGGTCTTTACGAATATCCATTAGAGGGAAAATTACCCATCGTTGAAGCAAAATGAAATACGCCAAGAAAATTCCCATGAGCGCAATGCCGCCTAGAATTAAGAACACTCCAAGTGTTCGCGCGGATCCGGCAAGATCGCTGACTGCATTAGCGCGTTGAACCTCGATTTCAGTTTGTAATTCTGAGGTTGCATCAATCATCGCGTCAAAGGTGTTCCAAGCCCGAGGCTTATTTGTAAGACGTGCAGCTTTTGTAGTCTTTCCATCGGCCATTGCATCCAAGGTCGGTTGGGCATCCGCGCTAATCCATGCTCTCTCAGCAGCAGCGGCACTTTCAACCAGAGCGATGAGTGCAGGATTTTCTTCACCAAGAATTTTGATCAGTGAATTACTCAATGAATTTGTGGTGGAGATTGAACTTTGATAACTGGCAAGAGCTTCCTCTGAACCGGTAAGTACATAGTCTGAAAGATCACCAGAGGAAGCAGTTTGAGCCAACAACAGTGAGTCAGCCATCTGAGCTGCAGGATTCAAAGTTGTGTCAAGCGTGTTCTGTTTCCCAGAGACTGATGAGAATTGAAAAATGACAATGAGAAAGCCGATAAGTATCAGGCCAAGTCCTACCCCAGACCCAATGAGTACTCTCCTTCGCAGTGTCACGCGCTCAGGGTATCGAAAAACTCGAGATCTGTTGAGCCACTGCCGGGAGAAATTTGTGTGCCAGGGCTAATCTGGACGAATGAGTGAGTCAACAGGTGCACCCGCGAGGATTCCCAAGAAGCTTTATAAGGATGAATTAGCTCGCCTTCAGGCCGAACTGGTTAATTTCCAAGAGTGGGTTCGGATCGAAGGCAAACGCGTTGTAATCCTCTTTGAAGGTCGTGATGCGGCGGGAAAAGGCTCGACGATCAAACGATTCACCCAATACCTCAATCCACGGCAAGCGAGCATCGTGGCCCTCCCTGCACCAACGGAGCGAGAGCGCACACAGTGGTACTTCCAGCGTTATGTCAATCATTTGCCGTCAGCCGGTGAGATGAAATTTTTTGATCGATCCTGGTACAACAGGGCAGGGGTTGAGAAAGTGATGGGTTTATGCACTCCATCCGAATACAGGCGGTTTCTTCATCAGGTGCCAATTTTTGAACGGATGCTAATTGAGGATGGAATAATCCTGCGCAAGTATTGGTTCAGTATTTCCGATGACGAACAAGAACGTCGTTTTAGATCCCGGCATGAAGATCCCATGCGTCGGTGGAAATTGTCTCTCATGGATTTGGAATCAATAAGTCGATGGGAGGACTATTCACAGGCTAAGGACGAAATGTTGGTCCATACCGATCTACCCGAGTCCCCTTGGTACGTGGTGGAGGCAAATTGCAAGCGTCGCGCGCGCCTTAACTCAATGCAACACTTTCTTTCCAGTGTTGATTACTACTCAGCAACACCTCCTGAGCTTGCGATCCCAGACCGGCCAGAAGCTCGAGGTTATGAACGCCCACCGCGGGAACTCAATCACTATGTTCCCGACTATGCAGGTTCCCTTCTGCACACGGAGTGATCAAGGTCTAAGTTGTGCGGGTGGCTGAGAATTTTCCGCGCTTGCGCCCAGACATTGAGAGCATCCCCGACTACAAAGCGGGTGCAAGACCAAAGCCCGTTGCGGGTATCACAACATTTAAAGTCTCCAGCAATGAAAGTCATCATGATCCGTTACCCAGTGTGATCGATGCAATCACAAATGCCCTGCGGGATATCAATAGATACCCAGACCCAAGTTCAGCAGAATTGGTGTCTGCTATCTCCGAGCACTTCTCTGTTCCACGGGAAAATATTTCACTCGGAACAGGAAGTGTGGCGTTGTGCGGGCAGATTATTCAATCCACTGCGGGCCCGGGAGATGAAGTCATGTACGCCTGGCGAAGTTTTGAGGCGTACCCGATTTGGACACAGATAGCTGGAGCCACAAGTGTTCAAGTTCCGTTGCTGCCTGATGAATCTCATGATCTTGAGGCAATGAAAGCTGCTATCACTGATCGCACGCGAGTGATTTTCATTTGTTCACCCAATAATCCGACAGGACAAATTTCCTCTGCACAGGAAATCGAGAATTTTATACAGTCGGTATCACCTGAAATAACAGTTGTTCTCGACGAAGCATATGTTGAATATTTGCCAGGTGACATGCGCCCAGATTCCATGCGCCTATATCGGGAGCACCCCAATGTGGTGGTGTTACGAACATTCTCCAAAGCGTATGGGCTTGCAGGACTTCGTGTCGGCTACGCCATTGCACAGGAGCGCATAACCGCTGCGCTGCGCAAAACAGCGCTTCCATTTGGTGTTTCAAACCTCGCGCAGGTTGCCACGGCAGCCGCTTTGAAAGCTGAGACCGAACTCATGGAGCGGGTTGAATTTGTTCAAAGAGAACGCACGCGCGTCCTTGATGTATTGCGAGCTCAAGGGTGGAAACCTGAAGAAAGCTACGCAAATTTTATTTGGCTGCGACTCAATGAACAAACTGAAAAGGTGTATCAGGCATTAGAAGAAGCTGGGTTATCGGTGCGACCATTTCCCAATGAAGGATTGCGAATCACGATTGCCGAGCCAGAAGCCAATGATCGCGTTATTGACGTTTTATCCGGCCTGGTTTAGTGGGTCGACGTTCACCGGAGACGACCAATACGACACCGCCAACCACAATTGTTAGTCCCAGAACAACATCTGTCGTGATTGACTCTTTAAGAATGAAAAATCCGAGAAGCACAGCAATGACGGGATTTACATAGGCATAAGTCGACACTAGTGACATTGGTGCATGTCCGATTAACCAAACATATGCGGAGTAAGCAATCGCAGATGCAAAGACTAGGAGAATCCAGCCGCCCCACGACGATGCCGTGAAAGTGGATGAGTCCCAGGTTTCACCGATGATGAATCCTGCCGCCGTCAATGCAATACCAGCTGAAAACATTTGGATTACGCTCGTGACAAGTGGATTTTCAGGTTGTGCATAACGTGTCGAGCGCCACGAAAAGAATGCCCACGAGAAACTGCCGCAAGCAATTCCAAATGTCCAGAGAGCAACTTCCGTGGCATTTGCATCACCAACAGCCTCAGTGCCACCGGGTAGAAGCATCAAGGCAAGGCCAACTAAGCCCACGGCGACCCCCGTCAGGGTGAGCCGCGAAGGCCGATCACCCGCGTGAACCCGGAAAATAATTATCCATAGAGGCACCACAGAAACCACAAGTGCGGCAATGCTGGATGGCACGTAGCGCTCGGCCAAAGACACCATGCCGATTCCGATTCCGAGAATGACGACTCCCATAAAGGCTGCCCCACGGAATTGAGCCCGCGACATGCGAAATGCGCTGAATCCACGAAATGCCGCAACGACAAGTGCGAGAAGGGTAGTTGCTGCTAAGAATCTAGTGCCAGCTCCTACAAGAGGAGGCATTGACTGAACAACGAGTGCCACACCCATATACGTGGAGCCCCATACAATCCAAAGAGTGATGAGGGGCGGCATTACGGTGGAAATGGGTACCCCCGACACCCCACGCACATCTGTTGCCACACGCGAACTATGGCAGAGGTTTGGGCCCGGATTCTTCGGGGCATGGATTGGGCAAGTCAACTGAGCCAGAATTAGATATTGGACCAGATTTCTAAACCACCCATCAGCCATGCAATGGCGCGGAGTTGAGGTAACAATATGGCTATGGACATGAATAGCGGGCTATTTTCGGCCGTTGTTTCCGTTGCGGCGGGGCTTGAACTCAACTCAACCTTGCGAAGGATCGTGACCAATGCCGTGGAACTCGTTGATGCCTCTTATGGCGCGCTTGGAGTTCTTGATTCTGAAGGAAGTGTCATCGAATTCATTCATGTTGGCATTCCGGAGGCACAAGCACTGAAAATTGGTGCCTTGCCTCAGGGGAAAGGAATTCTGGGACTCATAACGGAAAATCCGGCACCATTACGACTGGTCGACATCAGCGATCACCCTAAGTCTGGCGGATTTCCCAAGGATCATCCCGACATGACCACATTTCTTGGTGTTCCGGTCCGCGTGCGCGGCGAAATTTTTGGAAACCTGTACCTCACCGAGAAGCGCGATGGAAAGTTGTTCACGGCCCAGGATGAACGCACCGTCATGGCTCTCGCAGCAGCAGCGGCCGTAGCTATTGAGAATGCGCGCCTTTTTGAGTTATCTCGGCAACGCGAACGCTGGCAACGGGCAATCGCAGAGATCGGCACCTCGGTACTTTCGGGCAGGGATTCAGGGGAAACCTTGAAGCTGATTGCGGACAGCAGCCGAAACCTTACTGAGGCAATGGCGACGATTCTCGCCCTTCCCAACTCTCGTGGGCAACTAACAATTGAAATCGTGAGCCTGAAAGAGGCAGCAGCAACCGATGCTTCTAATTTAAAACATTGGATTGGCAAACCCGTTCCTTCAGGATCGATCATTGATCGATCTTTCAAAGCGGGAGCAAGCGTGATTGAGCAGGAGTGTCTGCTCTGGCAAGATCTCGAGATCCCGAGTGACCAGTCCATGGGCGCAGGATTTGGAGCAGCCGTTTCGTTGCCACTTCGAACTTCAGATCGCGTGCTCGGGGTGCTTCTACTAATGTGGCCACAAGGTTTGCGCATGGCAGGAAGAGAGATAATTGACCTCGTTGAATCTTTTGCATCTCAGGCTGCAATGACCTTGGTTCTCTCCGAAGCCCAGCGAGATAAAGAGAATATCGCGGTGCTGCAGGACAGGGAACGAATCGGTCGTGACCTGCACGATCTTGTTATCCAGCGGGTATTCGCTGCTGGAATGGTTTTGCAAAGTGCCTCTCAACTTGCGGGAGAGGATTCACCTTCAGCGCCGAAAATTGATCAAGCTATTGATGAACTCGATGAGACTATTCGAGAGATTCGTCAAACAATTTTTGATCTCCATGAAAATGATGGCTCCCAGAGTTTGCAGGAACTCATATCTCGGGAGGTGAAGTCATCCTCGGTTGCCTTGGGTTTTACTCCAAAGTTGCATCTGAATGGGGCCATAGATTCCAGAGTCCCCCGAGCTCTTGGAGACAACTTGCTTGCTGTGATTCGAGAGTCTCTGGCCAATTCTGCAAAGCATGCCCAAGCATCGACCATTACGGTTGATATCAAGGTGACCGAATCCTGTTTGACATGTGTGATCCGAGACGATGGTGTTGGCTATATCCCGACAGATAAAAAATCAGGTTTGCGGAACATGGAAAAGCGAGCAACAGACTTTGGTGGAGTTTTTACTATTGAAGGTGAAAAAGATTCAGGCACTCAATTAGTATGGTCAGTCCCACTAAGCTAGCGCTCTGATTCAAGGCGGGCCACATACGCAGCGGCTTGCGTGCGGCGTTCCATTCCCAGTTTTGCCAAAAGGCCTGACACATAGTTCTTGATTGTTTTCTCTGCAAGATGCATGTGATCGCCAATTTGCCTGTTTGTCATTCCTTGACCAATGAGAGTGAGAATTTGACGTTCTTGATCTGTCAACCCGGCGAGTTCGGAATCCACTTTCCTTCCACTGTGTAATCGTTCAAGTACCTTTTCAGTGACGCTGGGATCCAGCAGGCTTTCCCCATTGGCCACCTGGCGAATGGCCTTGATGAGATCGTTTCCACGGATCTCTTTAAGAACGTATCCCGAGGCGCCGGCCATGATTGCATTTAAAAGAGCTTCGTCGTCTGAATATGACGTCAACATCAAGCAGCTAACGCTGGGCATTACCGATTTCACCTCCCGACACACTTCAACTCCACTGCCATCAGGAAGACGAACATCGAGAACTGCGATATCTGGTCGCGCAGCAGGGATTCTGCGCAAGGCTTCGTCAGCGGTACTTGCTTCGCCAACCACTTCCATGTCATTTTGCAGATTGATGAGTTCAGCCAAGCCTCGACGTACTATCTCGTGATCGTCAAGAAGGAAAACTCGGATCGCATCCATAGCCACATTATGCACGGATAAACGAGCTCCTGACTCGCTCCTTGCTTGTGAGAGTTGTCAGAGATATTTTCAGTTAAGGCGTCGACGGTAGTTGGGTGACAAATGCTTCGGCGAGTGGACCGTTCAGTTCAGCACAAGCCAACATTTCGCCTACTCCCATTCGGCCGCAAAATGAATCACTAAATGAGGGCCATGACATGGATACGGTGTTTTCCGCGTCAGGGTGTGAATGTACCAACTCTGCTCGACCATCGTCATTGACAACAACGCCAACTGATCCTTGGATTTCCGGGCCAGAGAGATGCAAGGTGAGGCCTGATCCGGGTGGCGCACCAACTTTTTTGCCCCAAATAAATGGCAGCGCACTGATCATTCGTTGGAGGGAAGCGCGTGCAGGGTTGCTTCCAAGATTTCCTGGGATATTGAGAGCGGCTCTAATGTCCTGTTCATGGACCCAGATGTCGAAAGTGCGCATGGATAGGAATTGCTCAACTGACATTTCACCTTTAAACCATGGAAGCTTCAGGCCAATTTCATTCTCGTTGTTTTTCAGATGATCGACAAGTGCCTGCGCAGTTTCCGATAGTTGGTCGAGCAAAGCATCCGGCGCGGTCCCACGCCGGAAGTCAACGCCGCGTTCAGTGAACTTACTGCCAGCATTGGTCACGTGAGCGAGAGATTCCCATTGAGGTTCATGATCAACCATGGTCCCCGTGATGGCCCCGGTGTCCAAATCAATCAAATGGGCAGCAATATCTGCAACGGTCCAGCCGGGGCACGGAGTCGGTGACTGCCATTGACTCGGGGCTATTTCACTGAGTAGGTCAATGATGTCTGACATTGCCTCCTTGTAGGTATTAATGGAGTCTTTGTCAGATTTTATTTCTTGAAGTTCAGCGGTCATGTGAGAAGTGTGGCGCATGAAAGGCCGTTATGCAGGGATTAGGCTAAAGCCATGGGTGTGCGAACGAGTATTGTGCAATTGAACTGCTCGAGCGCAGAAACTATGGCAGCACGTGTCAGTCGGGTGATGGGTCTTCTTGACCAATTGGCGGGTAATACTGACTTCGTACTGCTCCCGGAACTGTGGAACACCGGAGCATTTGATCTTATTTCCAGCAGAGAGCATTCCCAGCCAATCGATGGACCACTTCCAACAGCGCTTGCGGCAAAGGCACGTGAGAACGGCATGTGGATCCATGGTGGTTCATTCTGCGAAAAGGATGGCGAGTCGCTTTTCAACACTAGTGTTCTGTTCAATGATCAAGGCGAACTAGTTGCGCGATACCGGAAAGTTCATGTGTTCACTTATGCCAATGAGCAAGACATCATGACACCTGGTGAGAACTATGTCGTGACTGAAACTCCGCTGGGTCTCACGGGACTGGCCACCTGTTACGACACCCGATTTCCCGAGATGTTTCGTTCCATGCGGGATGCAGGAGCCCAAGCATTTCTTATCCCCTCGGGATGGCCCACCGCACGTATCAGCCAATGGAATGCTCTCTTGCCCGCTAGGGCAATAGAAAATCAAGCCTGGGTTGTCGCAGGTAATCAAGTTGGAGTTCAAGGCACTCATGTGCTGGGTGGCAACTCAGCAGTCATTGACCCCATGGGTGTCACTCGAACTCTCGGTGGTGACTGTGAAGAAGTTTTGACGTGGGACGTTGAACCAGAGCTTGCGAATGAGTGGCGAACGGAGTTTCCTGCTCACGACGATGTTGTTTATTGCGAGGTCAACTAATTGGGCAGAAAAGAACCGGCAGTCGCTGCCTGGGGCAACAACTGCCGGTTCCAATCGCCTTCATCTTGATGTGTGGCATTTAAGGCAATGAATTTATCGTTGCCCCCGCCCTCCATTTCTTGAGGGCTGTGTGCCGCCAGCAAGAGCTCCATTGACATTAGGACCTCCTGCATTGGGACCGCGACCACCACGACGAGCATTCTGGTTGCCTTGATCCTGAGGTTGGGTGTTGGCACCCTGGAACTGTTGGGTGTTGGCACCCTGGAACTGTTGGGTGTTGGCACCCTGGAACTGTTG
>JAFMDS010000003.1 GCA_017857175.1 Candidatus Nanopelagicales bacterium
TGCAGTTGTGTGTGCTTGTACAACTGGTTCAACACAACTTGAGCCACCGCATCACGCTTTAGCTCGATGATCAGACGCATACCTGTGCGCGATGAGGAGTCATCGCGGACATCAGAGATGCCCGTGAGTTTTCCGTCACCCACGAGTTCAGCAATGCGAAGCAAGAGGTTGTCTGGGTTGACCTGATATGGCAACTGTGTGACAACAAGAATCTGCTTGCCGCGCTTGTCCTCATCAACTTCAACGACAGCGCGCATGGTGATAGAGCCGCGACCTGTGCGCTGGGCATCTTCGATGCCTTTACGACCAACGATCAACGCACCGGTTGGAAAGTCAGGTCCCTTGACCAATTCCATCATGGCACTTTGGCGTTCTTCGGTGCTGGAATCAGGGTTAGCAAGTAGCCACTGAGCGGCCGCTGCTATCTCCCGCAAGTTATGGGGCGGGATATTCGTGGCCATACCGACCGCAATACCTGATGCACCATTCACCAACAGGTTTGGAAACCGACTCGGAAGTACCGATGGCTCAAGTGTGCGGCCGTCATAGTTCGGTTGGAAGTTAACGGTGTCTTCATCGATATCTCGCACCATTTCCATGGCGAGAGGCGCCATGCGGCACTCGGTGTAACGCTGGGCAGCGGGGGGATCGTTTCCAGGAGACCCGAAGTTTCCTTGACCTTGCACCAATGGGTATCGCAGTGACCATGGCTGCGCCAGACGAACTAGAGCGTCATAGATCGCACTGTCACCGTGCGGGTGGTAACTACCCATGACGTCTCCCACGACACGGGCACTCTTGGAAAAGTTGCGGTCAGGACGGTAACCACCGTCATACATTGCATAGAGCACTCGACGGTGAACTGGCTTGAGTCCGTCACGCACATCAGGCAGTGCACGCGAGACGATGACGGACATGGAGTAGTCAAGGTAGGAGCGCTGCATTTCTGTTTGTAGGTCAACGGGCTCAATACGCCCATGGCTACTGATTACTTCGACTTCTACTTCACTGTCATCGGCCACTGAGGTCTCCGTAAAATTGTTGGGTTAAAAGTTAAATGTCAAGGAATCGAACGTCGCGGGCATTTTGTTGAATAAAGTTTCGGCGTGATTCAACATCCTCACCCATGAGAACGCTAAACATTTCATCCGCTTGGGCTGCATCATCCAAAGTCACCTGCAACAGCACACGGTCTGCTGGATTCATTGTCGTTTCCCAGAGTTCATCCGCATTCATTTCACCGAGACCTTTGTAACGCTGCAATGCTTCCTCTTTGGGGAGTCTGCGACCCGCGGCCAGACCCGCCTCGATGAGTGCATCTTTTTCACGCTCTGTGTAGGCGAAGTCTGCAACTTCACGGGACCATTTAATTTTGTAGAGCGGTGGCTGGGCCAAATAGACATAACCTTGCTCAACCAGTGGTCGCATGAATCGGAATAGCAAAGTCAAAAGCAATGTGCGAATGTGTTGTCCATCAACATCAGCGTCAGCCATGAGGACAACTTTGTGGTAACGCAATCTGTTGATGTCAAATTCTTCTTGCACACCGGTTCCAAAGGCGGAGATGAGTGCCTGGACCTCAGTGTTTTGTAGGACTTTATCTATTCGTGCTTTCTCGACGTTAAGGATCTTTCCGCGAATGGGCAAAATTGCTTGGGTGCGTGGGTCCCGACCTTGACGCGCCGAACCGCCGGCGCTATCACCCTCAACGATAAACACTTCACATTCTTCTGGCTCGCGGCTAGAGCAGTCGATCAACTTGCCCGGCATACCCGCTCCACCAAGCAGGCCTTTTCGGTTACGGGCTAGGTCGCGTGCTTTGCGAGCTGCAATACGAGCCGTTGCAGCGTTGACTGCCTTACGAGCAATCTCTTTACCCTCGGCCGGGTTTTGTTCGAACCAGGCACCTAGTTGATCGTTGACAACTTTTTGAACGAAGGCTTTCATTTCCGTGTTACCAAGTTTTGTTTTTGTTTGACCTTCGAACTGTGGCTCAGAGAGTTTCACGCTGACAATTGCTGTGAGACCCTCGCGTATGTCTTCGCCAGAAAGATTTGTGTCTTTCTCTTTAAGAATGTTCCATTCACGGGAGAACTTGTTGACCAGAGAGGTGAGTGCCGTGCGGAAACCCTCTTCATGGGTTCCACCCTCTGTTGTATTAATCGTGTTAGCGAACGTGTACACCGATTCTGCATAGGTGTTGTTCCACTGCATGGCTATTTCAGCGCTTAGGGTTTTATCCTCGTTCTCAGTTGAAAGATCAATCACCGTGGGGTTGGCAATGCCTTTGCTGGCATTGATGTGTTTTACAAAGTCAGAAATGCCGCCGTCGTATTTGTAACTGACGTGGCGGAGGACTTCCTTTTCCTCTACTGAGTCTTCTGTTTCAACCACCTCAAGGGCCGTGGCTCTCTCGTCGGTCAACTCCAATTTCAAACCACGATTGAGAAATGCCATCTCTTGGAAACGCCGCGCCAAAGTGGTGAAATCAAATTCCGTTGTTTCAAAGATATCGGGGTCAGCATAAAAAGTGACCGTGGTACCTGTTCTATCCGTTTTCTCCCCTTTTTCGAGTGGGGCAACAGGAACACCGTGCTTGTAACTCTGTCGGTATACAAATCCACCAAGATGAATTTCAACATGTAAATCTGTGGAGAGCGCATTGACCACCGAGATGCCGACTCCATGGAGACCGCCTGAAACGGAGTAACCGGCTCCACCAAATTTTCCACCAGCGTGCAGAACGGTGAGTACAACCTCAACGGCAGGCTTCTTTTCCACTGGATGCTCGTCAACCGGAATACCGCGACCATCATCGGTGACACGCACTCCGCCATCAGCCTGGATTGTCACTTGAATGTCGGTGGCATATCCGGCCAGCGCTTCATCGACCGAGTTGTCCACAACTTCATAGACCAGGTGATGCAGACCTCGCTCACCTGTTGAGCCGATGTACATTCCAGGACGCTTACGAACAGCATCCAGGCCTTCGAGCACGGTAATCGCACTGGCGTCATACGACACTGGCGAGCCTCCTTTTAGGGGGTGTTCCACACAGGCGTTATGAAGCCTGGGCAATCACACATAAACTGAGTGTCAGTCTACCCCTTCCTTGAGGTAGTACCTAGTCCAAAACAGGGGTTTTGGGCATAAGTACGACTTGTGACCCCCTATTCATATACAGGGGTACGAAATATAAGTGAAAATCTCACAAGAACCGTTTCAGGGGCCATATTCACCCTTTGTGGATATTGGACTGAATTGAGATTTTCAATTGAATTAAGTGGGGCCTTGGGAACTACCCGTAGGTGTCACGTGGACCACGACCTTGCACCCTCCAAGCTCCCTTGTTCCATGACGGCGCTTGCGGACCAAAAATCACTATTTTCCGCACAATGCCATCGCCAATGGCTGTGGCGATTTTGGCCAGAATCGTGCTTTGTAAGAGTTTGAGTTGAGTGGCCCAGGCTGTCGATTCGGCCTCAATTTTGAGGGTTCCCTCATTAAATTCTCTCGGGACGCAGTGGGAAGCAACATCAGGACCCACGATCTCAGCCCAAGAGTTGGTCAATGTCGCGATGGCATTATCGCGCTGCCACCCTTGTTCGACCACCAACTTATCGATGGCACTCCCAATGAGTTCCGGGTCCCTGCCAGATCTCGAGGACTTCTTGGATGATCGAGTTGGGCCCCCTCGAGTCGCACGACGTAGTGCCCTCTCTGCCGCTGCGTTACTTTCCTCGGGCGTGATTCCATCCGCAGTCTGATCAGTCGGTTGATTCGAGTCACTCATGGGAATTGACCTGCTCATCTGGGACTACTCGTTGGACCGAACCGAGTGAAACACGTGAGGTCACCCCACCTATCGACAATGGAATATCCCCCTCAACAGCGGCCGTTATAAAAACTTGTGGAGCATCACGAACCAACTCAACCAAAGTCTCTCGACGCATGGTGTCCAATTCGGCAAAGACATCGTCAAGAATCATGATTGGCTCAACACCGTCAGCTCGTAAGACATCGGCACTGGCCAGTCTCAACGCAAGGGATGCCGACCATGATTCCCCGTGAGATGCGAAGCCCTTAATGGGTAGTTCGCCGAGGGTTAGTAGTAGTTCATCTCTGTGGGGTCCAACAAGTGTTACCCCTCGGATTAACTCATCGCGACGCCTGATGCCTAGTGCTTCCTTGAACTCGCTGGCAATCTCAAGTGGCGCTAGATCTACTGAGCTCATGAATTTCGACTGATACTCCAAACGAACATTTGATGAGCTCACTGCTTGTTGCCCGCCGCTTATTGTGTGATACCTATCTATGAAAAATGGTTGGAGATCATTAATTAATTGAACTCTATGGAAAATAATTTCAGTTCCCAGTTTGATTAGTTGGTCATCCCAGACGTCAAGAGTGCTTTCAATGTTTTCTTTATTGGGTGAACGCAGTAATGCATTTCTCTGTTTCAACACCTTTTCGTAATCAGCTTTGACACCTGAAAAACGCGGAAACCTTTGAATGAGAGTTTCGTCGAGAAAGTTTCGTCGTTCCCCTGGATCACCTTTCACCAAAGATAAATCCTCTGGTGAAAACATAACTGCTCTAATGATTCCTAAAATATCTCGTGAACGAGTTACTTGAGATCTGTTCACCTTCGCTCTATTTGTTTTACCAGGTTTAATTTCAAGGTCGATTGAAACCGATTTATCCTCTTGTACAAACATTGCACGAATGACAGCAGACTCAGAACCAGTCTTTACCAGAGGTTGATCAGATGAGACTCTATGACTGCCCAATGTTGCAAGATAATAAATGGCCTCCACAATATTTGTTTTACCTTGACCATTAGGGCCAACAAAAATATTTACCCCTTGATCGCACGCCACTGTGACGTCGTCATAAGACCTAAAATTGATCAGATTGAGGGCCTGGACCCACATGAATCAGGCGGTAAGTCTGATAGGCATGAGCAAGTACTTGTAGTCCTCTTCAACGTTTGCGCCCTCTGCATTTAAGCCAGTAATAACAGCGGGTTTTGTTGCGACCGTGAACGAGAACAGAGATTTAGGGCTTGCTATTGCATTCAGCCCATCAATGAGAAAACCCGGGTTGAATGCAATTTCAATGTCATCACCGTCAACCTCTGCCCCGATGACCTCATTAGCTTGAGCATCCTCACCCGTTCCGGCTCTTAGACTTAACTCCGATCCGCTGAAAGTCATACGTATTGGAGTGTTTCTTTCAGCAACGAGCGCGACACGTTTCACAGCATTCATAAGTTCCTGTGTGTCAATTGTTGCTCGTGTGGATGATTCATTAGGCAACAACGATCTATATTTTGGAAACTCCCCATCAAGGAGACGTGTTGTTGTGCGCATTCCTTCGGATTCAAAACCAATTAACTTCTCACCATCAGGTGCAATGGCGATCGAAACCGTACTGGAACTGGTCATATTCTTGGCAGCGTCGGCAAGAATTTTCGCTGGAATAAGAGTGTTTAATTCTATTGACGTTTTTGTTGGAGACCACGGAAATGTCCGCACTGCTAATCGGTATCGATCGGTAGCAGCGAGAGTGATGTTCCCACCATCAATTTCCATTCGTATTCCAGTGAGCACTGGCAGCGTGTCATCTTTACCTGCCGCAATTGCAACCTGTGAGACTGCCTGAGCAAAGGCTTCACTGTCAACACTTCCTGCTGTTGTTGGCATATCCGGGAGAGATGGGTAGTCCTCAACAGGAAGAGTTGGAAGGGTGAACGTACTTCGACCACACTCGATGGCAACTCGATTTCCATCAACTTTGACAAGGACTGGCGCGGCAGGGAGAGATTTTGTTATGTCAGCGAGGAGGCGACCTGAAACCAAAACTTTTCCTGGTTCAAGAACATCAACAGGACAATTAACTCTCGCAGAGACTTCATAATCAAAACTACTTAAGGTGAGACTGTCGCCGTCTGCGACCAACATCACTCCCGATAGCACTGGCATCGATGGACGTGATGGAAGTGTTCGAGCAGCCCACGTCACCGCGTGAGCCAAAGCATCACGTTCAACACGGATCTGCATAGTTACTCCCTTAATGTTCAATAGAGAAAAATTGTGGGTAAATCAGGTACTTACTTATGCCATAACTCTAGTGATCTGGGTTATGTCAGTTAAGTTGAAGGCTGAGAATATTGCAATCCCTACTTCTTGGTGATTTTGTGTCCACAAGCTTGGGCCTAATGGTAATTAACAAATTAAATATGAATGATAAGTAGTAGTCGTCATAGGTGCTGTGGAATTTGGGGATAACGAGCATATTGAGAGGGTTTTATGCGTGTCCTCCTCCACACCACTTGTGGACACACACCTACTCCGATGTGGATAACTGTGGATAACTATGAATAGGGGTTGGGTTATCCCCATTAATAAGTTGCCAAGCCCAAGAATGTGTGAGGAAGAGGGAAGATCTCTAATAGTTGTACACAGGTTGTGCACTAGTGGGGACAAGGGGACATTTGTTGTTCATCTTGTCCCCTTTTAATACAACTTTTCATACTTATACACAAGTTTATCCACATTAGATTTCCACAACTGTGGAGAAAATGGGGATAAACAACACCATTGTGACGAAATGTGACTAACGAGGTGTTACATCATTACATGGGACGAGGCTGTGACTTGATACGGCTCGTGAGATCAGTTACCTGATTGTAGAGGCTTCGGCGCTCAGCCATAAGTTCACGGATCTTACGGTCAGCGTGCATGACGGTTGTGTGGTCTCGACCACCAAATGCTTGACCGATCTTTGGAAGTGACAGGTCCGTGAGCTCCCTACACAGATACATGGCAATTTGGCGAGCGGTAACAAGGGTGCGACTTCTACTTGATCCACAAAGCTCTTCAATGCTCACACCGAAATACGAAGCGCAAGCCCCCATTATTTGAGCTGCAGTAATTTCTGGCCCAGTTTCCGAAGGGAGCAGGTCTTTGAGAACAGCTTCTGTGATAGATAGATCCACGGGTTGTTGATTGAGTGAAGCAAATGCTGTCACTCGTATGAGTGCTCCCTCAAGTTCACGAATATTTGTAGAAATTTTTGAGGCAATGTATTCCAACACCTCAGGGGGTGCGACTAGACGCTCTTGCACAGTTTTCTTACGAAGAATCGCAATACGAGTTTCTAGGTCCGGTGGTTGAACATCGGTTATAAGTCCCCATTCGAAACGTGAACGCATACGGTCTTCAAAATCTTGAAGTTGTTTAGGCGGCAAGTCACTCGTTACAACGATCTGTTTATTTGCATTGTGCAATGTATTGAAAGTATGGAAAAACTCTTCCTGTGTCTGGACTTTTCCACTTAAAAACTGAATGTCATCAACAAGGAGAACGTCAATATCACGATATCGACGCTGGAAATTTGCAGCTTTGTCGTCGCGGATGCTGTTAATGAATTCGTTGGTGAATTCCTCGGAACTTATGTAACGAACATGTGTGCCTTTAAACAAAGTCCGGGTGTAATGCCCAATGGCATGGAGAAGATGAGTTTTCCCAAGGCCGGAACCACCGTAAATAAATAATGGGTTGTATGCCTGTGCTGGTTGTTCAGCCACTGCTACTGCGGCGGCGTGGGCAAATCTGTTACTCGTACCGATGACGAATGTGTCGAACGTGTACTTGTCATTGAGGCGGCCCGTGTCCTCTTTGTTAACAGGTGAACCCATACCTGGCCGAGAAGGGGAGGGTGAGTTGAGGGGCGCAGGGGGATCAACATCAAGTTCGGCTGCGTAGGTGCCATCCGCAAGATTATCTGTCTCATCCTCGTCGAGGCCGGGAGCAATAGATGGATCTACCGTGACTGCGAGTCGGATTTCACGACCAATGATTTGACTCAATGCTTGCGTGACAAGGGGGCGTAATCGAGTTTCGAGGACATCTTTGGTGAAATCATTAGGGGCGGCGATCAAAGCCGTGTCTTCAACGAGCCCAAGGGGGCGTGTGAGAGACACGAATGCCTTTTGTTGTGGACTAAGGGAGCCGTCACTGAGGGAGGCTAAAGCAGCACTCCACATCGTTGTGAGATCGGTTTCCCCAGCCATTTGCCCTCAAATCCTTGAAATTTCCAGATTTTGTCCACATGGTTATCCACAGTTGTGGATGCAGTGAGTAACGTTAGTGCCCAAGTGCGTGTTTTGACAAGTCAAATTAGAAACTTTTGGTCCAAAGCCCATGTCGTTGCCACTGAAAGACCTAGGAGGGTGGTAAGCGGATCCAAATAGCTAGGGTGTTTATGGTGACCCGCGTTTGACCGAATGATGTGAGTGGCGTAGTCTCAGGCAGCCGAATGACATAGGGCTTCCCCGCTGTGTTCGGTTTCGGTTCTAGCAATCACGCAGTAAATAGGAGAGTCATGAAGCGCACGTTCCAGCCTAATACCCGCCGCCGGGCAAAGACCCACGGTTTCCGGGCTCGGATGCGCACACGCGCTGGCCGCAGCATCCTGGCAGCTCGTCGCACCAAAGGTCGCGCGCGCCTTTCTGCATAAGTCGTGCTTGCACTCCACCTGTGTGTGGAGGATGAAGTTCCCGGCCTGTCCCATGTTGGCGCGGTTGTTGGTTCTGGAGGTCTAGGTGTTACCAACCTCAAATCGCATGCGCAGATCAGATGATTTTCGAATAGTGCGGCGCCGAGGTCAGAAAATCGTGTCGGAATGCCTAATTATTCATATTCTCCAAGGGGTTTATGGGCAAGAGTCGCCCCGAGTGGGGATTACCGTAGGTAAGGACTGTGGTAATTCAGTGGCCCGCCATCGCCTGAGTAGACGGATCCGTGGAGCAATAGCTCAACAAATAGAAGTTCTACCCCCAGGTTGTGGTGTTGTTATCAGGGCGCTACCGGCTGCAAGTCAAACAGATGATCTGAATCAGGTGTTGGCCTCTGGGATCCAACAGGCGTTGTCATGAGTAACAAGTTCACGAAGTCTCTGACTGGCTCAAGGATCACAAAAACATTCAAATATCTGGGAAATGGTGCTTTGTGGACATGGGACCATTCATTCGGTTATTTCCTGAGATTCGTGCTTCTAGTGTTGATTAAGGGCTATCAATTGGCTATTTCTCCTCTTTTACCACCAAGTTGTAGGTTTCATCCGAGTTGTTCGGCGTACGCGTTGGGGAGTGTGCGCGCACACGGATCTGCCAAGGGCTTAGCCTTAGCCACGGTACGTCTACTACGGTGCAACCCTTGGAATAAAGGTGGACTAGACCCCGTTCCCTCCCAGGGGCGTTGGTTACCGGATATTTATCCGGATGGTCGGCCACGATTAGGCTCGAACGGAGAACATGTTCATTCTTGATTGGCTGCGTACGGCGGTCAGCTGGGTGTTGGTGCAGTTTCATCAACTACTGAGCAACGTTATGGATCCCAACAGTGGTTGGACCTGGGCTCTGTCAATTGTTGGCCTCGTCATCGTCATTCGAATACTTCTCATACCGCTGTTTGTTAAGCAAATTAAAGCGCAGAGAAATCTGCAAATTATTCAGCCGCAGATGAAAGAAATTCAAAAGAAGTATGCGGGCGATCGTGAGCGTCAATCACAAGAAATGATGAAGCTGTACCGGGAAACTGGTACTAATCCTTTAGCCTCATGTTTGCCAATTCTGTTGCAGGCGCCCATATTTTTCGCGTTGTTCAGCGTCTTGCAGGGCATTGCCATGATGCGTCCCGAAGGTGTTTTTAACTGGGATCAGTACGCACCTCTGTTGCAGAACGCCCACGATGCCTCAATATTCGGTGTTCCGTTGTACGGCACATTTCTCAATGCAGATGAGGTCGCAGTCGATGGTTTCAGTCCGACAGCAACGCGAACCCTTGCGTTAATTTTGATCATCTTGATGAGCTCAACAACATTTTTAACTCAGCGTCAGTTGATTGTGAAAAACACAGCGCCTGGCAATCCCATGGTCCGTCAACAAAAGATTCTTTTGTACGTGTTTCCCATTGTGTTCGCAATTGGTGGTGTGAACTTCCCCATCGGTGTTTTGATTTATTGGTTCACCACGAACCTCTGGACTATGGGGCAACAGTTCTATGTCATTAGAAACAACCCCCAACCTGGAACACCCGCGTTTGAGGCGAAAGAGGCTCGCAAGAAATCAAAAGCTTTGGCCAAAGGTAAAGGCGGAACTTCAACCGAGAGTGAAGTTACCGACACTGTGTCGGTAACACCTGAGCGAGTTCAGCCAAAACGAACCCCGAAAAGTAAAAGAAGTCCCAATAAGAAAAAGAAGTAGTCACCTGTGGACCGAGGCTTTGATCTCGGTGGCAAATAAGACATTCATTATGAGGAGCAGAAATGACCGAAACAACACAAGAAGTCCAGGAAGTCGCAAAAGAAACTACCCGCAAGGAAATTGATCGCAAGCAACTTGACCAAGAAGGCGATGTTGCCGCTGATTACCTTGAGGGTCTGCTTGATATTTGCGATCTTGATGGTGATATCGATATTGAGGTCGATGCAAGCCGTGCTCGTGTCTCCATTGTTGAGGTGGAAAAAGGGGACCTCAAGCATTTAATTGGTGACGACGGAGAAGTTCTCCAAGCACTTCAAGAGCTTTCCCGTTTAGCTGCTTCACGTGAAACAGGTGAGCGGTCACGCTTAATGCTTGATATTGCGGGGTACCGCACACAGCAAAAAGAGGTGCTGGAAGAGGCAGCAAAGTCCGCATGTGCCGAGGCAACTCGCACCGCGGCACCGGTGCGCATGGCCCCCATGAACCCCTATGAGCGCAAGGTGGTCCATGACCTGGTAGCGACACTCGGCTTGGTCAGCGAGTCAGAGGGCGATGAGCCTGCGCGACGTGTGGTAATCAGAGTTTCATAGTCCTATGGTTTCCCGTGAAACATCCCGGGATTTACCCGAGTGGATGGAACCCGCTCGGGAGGGGCTCGAACGCTATTCAGAAATCTTGGCTGGTCCAGGACTGGAACGTGGACTTATGGGTCCACGGGAATTACCGCGAATGTGGGACCGCCATATTCTCAATTGCGCGGTTGTGGCGGATCCAGGTTCAGGACTGATCCCCACAGGTAGCCTCGTGGCCGATGTTGGCTCAGGTGCCGGCCTTCCTGGTGTTGTGTGGGCCTTGGTGCGTTCGGATATCTCCATGGTTCTGATCGAACCACTCCTACGCCGAGCAACCTTCCTGACCGAAACCGTAGTGGACCTAGGACTCTCTGAGCGAGTCACTGTCCTTCGAGGACGGGCTGAAAAAGTAATGGCAACACCAGGGTGGGCAGGTGTCGATGTTGTGACTGCTCGTGCGGTTGCCCCAATGGATCGTCTTGTGGGCTGGACGATGCCGCTACTGAAAACTCAAGGCAGGCTGGTTGCACTCAAAGGAAGTAACGCGGTGAGTGAACTGGAGCAGGCAGAGGGTGTGCTCAAGGATTTTGGGGTTGATTCTGCGGAGGTTATTTACTGCGGGGCTGGAGTTGTGGACCCAGAAACGACCGTGGTTGTTGCCCGAAGGGGCTGAGTCTGATTTCACGTCGACCCTGTGCTGAGGGGTGTAATGAGTACGGCACAATGACCACATGCAGCCAGTGCAATCCACTCCCAAGTCTGAATTACCACCCCATGAGACATTGAAACCCACACCAGTAGGCCTTGGCTGGCCGCCCAATGTTTCACGGGAAACATCCCCTGAGGGCCAAAAATTGCAGGAGCACAACACTGGATTGGGCTGGCCACGATGACCCGAATCATCACGATAGCAAATCAAAAAGGTGGGGTGGGCAAGACCACAACTACCGTCAATATTGCCGCGGCGTTAGCTCAAATAGGGAAAAAGACCCTTGTAATCGATCTCGACCCCCAAGGAAATGCCACCACAGCATTGGGAATTGAGCACCATGAAGGCACGCCCGGTGTTTATGACGTACTTATGGGGGAGAAATCCCTCCATGAAGTTCTTGAGCCATGTATTGAAGTCCCAGGCCTATGGGGTGCGCCGGCAACTATTGATCTGGCAGGGGCAGAGATTGAATTAGTGTCCCAGGTAGCCAGGGAATATCGACTCTCGAAGGCAATCAGTGCACTCGGTGAGCGGGAAAACTTTGATTACATCCTTTTGGACTGCCCTCCGAGTTTGGGACTACTGACCCTCAATGGGCTCGTGGCAGCAAAAGAAGTTCTGTTGCCCATCCAATGTGAGTACTACGCCCTCGAGGGCTTATCGCAACTACTAAAAAGTGTTGCAATGGTGACCGAACACCTCAACCCAGACTTAGAGGTCACGGCGATCATCTTGACCATGTATGACGGTCGTACTCGGTTGGCAAGCCAAGTCGCTGATGAGGTGAGAACCCACTTTGGGACACAGGTCCTCGAGACAGTTATCCCCAGGAGTGTGCGAGTCTCTGAAGCTCCCTCCTATGGGCAAACAGTGTTGACCTATGACCCCACATCCTCAGGGGCAATTGCCTACCGTGAGGCAGCTACACAACTTGATGCACTCCAGTAACACCTGTCACTTATCCACAAGTTATCCACAGAAATATGAGGTAGGAAATGGCAACTCCCAAGAGAGGACTCGGTAAAGGACTCGGAGCACTGATTCCAACAGGTCCAGCCCCAACAGATTCTGTGGAGGATGAATCAACCGAAACGGGTACGTCGGAAGTAGTCGGTGATCAGGGACCACAGCAATCGGCTGTTGGTTACTTGGAACTTCCCATTGGCAGTGTTACGCCCAATCCGCACCAGCCACGGTCTGTATTCGATGAGGATGCACTCAATGAACTGGTCTTCTCCATTAAAACAATTGGCCTTTTGCAGCCAATTGTTGTGCGCCAATTACCGGATGGCGCATATGAACTGGTTGCAGGCGAGCGTCGATTGCGCGCGTGCACGATCGCGGGCTTGACACACATCCCAGCGATTATTCGCCACACGGACGATGCAAACATGTTGCGCGATGCACTCTTGGAAAACTTGCACCGTTCAAATCTCAACGCACTCGAAGAAGCAGCAGCGTATTCACAGATGTTGACCGACTTTGGCTGCACTCAAGATGAATTGGCACAGCGAATCGGGCGTTCACGGCCACAGGTAAGTAACACATTGCGATTATTGAAACTCCCCGCCTCCGTTCAAAAACGAGTTGCAAGTGGCGTGCTGAGTGCCGGGCATGCACGCGCACTGTTAGCTTTGGACTCGCCAGAAGCAATGGAGTCCCTAGCAAAAAAAATCGTCGCTGAGGGATTGAGTGTTCGCAACGTTGAGGAACTCATTGCCATTGGTGCAGTGGAGGGTTCCACCACAAGACGGAAAGATCGAAAGCGTTCATCGCGCAATGAAGGCGTCGAGGAAGTTGTTCGTCTGATCACTGAAGCATTGTCCGATCGCCTTGATACTCGAGTAACCATCGAAGGTTTTATGGGCAAAGGATCACAAGGAAAAATTGTCATAGAGTGCGCCGATATTGCTGACGCACGGCGAATCTCAGAAATCGTCGTTGGGAAACTCGAGGACTAGCAATTACCGGCGTGTTGCGGCAAGAGCTAACTCGCCAAAAACCTGACCAACAGACAAGCCAGCAGCTGAAATAGCCATTGGTACCAGCGATGTTTCAGTCATACCAGGTGCGACATTGACCTCGATGAACCAGATATTCCCCTCAGCATCAAGTATCAAGTCGGTACGTGAAATATCCCTTAGACCTAGTACTTTGTGAACACTCACAGCAAAATCAGTCACATGTTGCGTGTCCGATGCAGTGAGCCGAGCTGGAGTGAAAAACTCAGTGTGTCCTGCCGTGTAACGGGCATGGTAGTCATACATTCCTCTGACCGGAACAATTTCAACCGGTGGCAATGCAGCAGCTTCATCACCACGCTCAACCACTGTGATGGCAAGTTCTGTGCCAGTCACGGCCTGCTGAATCATGACATGATCGTCGTAACCAAAAGCAGCAACCATGGCGGAAGGAATGTCATCGCGGGTCAAACAAAATGTGACACCCAAGGCTGACCCACCCGTGAGTGGTTTAACCACAAGTGGGAATGTCAAATCGCTAACAACCGCGTCGATAACTGAATTTGCCCCAAGTTCACGAAAGAAACTTTGTGGCAACACGACAAACCGGGGAACGTTCTCTTGTGGGACAAGGCTGTTGGCAACACCTTTGTCAAACGCCAGTCGAGCAGCTTGCGCACTTGAGCCAACGAAAGGAATACCGAGGGACTCCAATACATTTCGCAAGGATCCATCTTCACCCACAGCACCGTGGATGACAGGAATCACACAATCCGGTTTGTCCATTGAGATCACTTGAAGGGTTTCGGCAGTGACGTCAGATTCAGAGATCACAGAATCCGGCAAAACTTCACGCAGTGAGTTGGCCAACCGGCGCCCAGAGCGAAGGGATACATCCCTCTCGTGTGACAAGCCACCAGAAAGAACCAAAATATGCACAGATCCCTACCCTAAATTTGTAAATGGATTAAATGTTGTTGGAGCAGTTGGATTTGGAGAGCTCACCCCAAATGTGGCAATGAGGTCAATCTCTTTTTCGATGACAGACGCAAGCCGGCGAACCCCTTCACGAATTCGTTCCGGATCGGGATAGCAATAGGACAGGCGTAGGCTTTGTGCACCTTGGCCATCGGCATAAAAACCAGTTCCAGGGACGTAGGCAACGAGCTCTGAAATTGCACGAGGCAACATATTTGTTGCATCAAGGCCCGCGGGCAACGTCACCCAAGAGTAGAAGCCTCCGGACGGGATAGTCCATGTTGTTCCCGCAGGCATGAGTGCCTGCATGGATTCAAGGAGTGAGTCCCTGCGGTCCTGATAGATCTCTCGGAATGTCTTTATTTGCTCGCGCCACGGTTGCTCAGCAAGGTACCGAGAGATTGTCAGTTGGGAAAAATTGCTGGGACAGAGAGTGGCGGATTCGGCCGCCAGAACGATTTTCTCGCGGGCACCATGTGGTGCTATTACGTAACCGACACGTAATCCGGAAGCAATGATTTTTGAAAATGACCCGAGATAAATAACTCCATGGTCATCCCGCGCACGGATGGCCTGCGGAATTTCTCCCTCAAAACCAAGGAGACTGTAGGGGTCATCCTCCAGTACGAGCACACCATTTTCTTGAGCAATAGCAAGGATTTCGTCACGGCGTTGCTGCGACTGTGTAAGTCCCGCCGGGTTGTGAAATGAAGGAATCGTGTAGATCATTTTTACATTGCGGTGAGTTGCAAGTGCATGTTTTAGTGCATCGGGATTGAGACCTTGATCGTCCATCTCGACATGAACAACATTGCATTGGAATGAACGGAAAACACCCAATGCTCCAACGTATGACGGGGACTCAACAAGAACGGTATCTCCCGGGTCACAGAAAACTTTCGTGACAAGGTCCAATCCCATTTGGGAGCCGACGGTAATGATGACGTCATCGGCATGGGATTTAACACCCACCTCAGCTGCAATGTCCAAGATTTGTTCACGTAGGACGACATCGCCCTGCCCAGACCCGTACTGGAGAGCTGTGGTTCCTTGTTCACGAATGACTCTGGCTGCTATGTCGGCAAATATTTCAGTGTCGAGGGCTTGCACATAGGGCATCCCCCCTGCAAGGGAGACTACTTCGGGCCGGGAAGCGACGGCGAAAAGTGCTCGAATGGCTGATGCAGTCAGTCCCTGGGCACGTTGTGCGTAGGAGTCCACCCAAGGATCTAGGCGCGATCCCACTTGCTCTGACATGGGGAAAAGCCTAGCCATACCCGTGCGGGAGTTACGCTGGGACAATGAAATCAGCGTTTAAGGCTGTCCTACTCATTGCCGTAGGTGTGGGGCTTGGTTTTCTGGTTCGACTGCTGTGGCCCACAGGACAACCACGTGAACTGAGGTAGTGAGCGTTAACGCGGTGCACAAAAAGAAGTGATCGCAGCGGCGACGCCCTGAGCTATGGCATCGTGAAAAGCTTCAGACTGCAGTCGCTTGGAATCATCAAGATTGGACATGTACCCCAAATCGATGCGGACTGCGGGCATTGTTGTTAGGCGCAAGAGGTCCCAAGTGCGGGGATGTGTGCGGCAGTCTTTTCGGTCTGTTCGACTCACCAGTTCCTCATTGATGGCATCGGCCAGATTCTTGCCAGACGGGGAGAAATTTCCACCATCGGGATTACCGTAGTAAAAGAGTGCTATCCCATTGGGTTTTGAGCTCTCGGACTGGTCAACATGGAGTGAGATAACAAGGTCCGCTGCCATTTCGTTGGCAAAGTTGGCACGTTGAGCGGGTGTCATGAATGTTATGGATGGATTGTCATTCCCGGTGTGAGCCGGGCGAGTAAGAATTACTTGGGTGCCTAATGCTGCGAGGCGACCTTCAATTCTGACCGCGATAGCGTAGGTGATTTCAGGGAATGGTGAGTCACCTGGATCCAATACAACAACTTTGTCAGCGATACCCGTTTGCAGGCTGGCCAAATGAGCATGCTCCCTCAGGGCGCCAGAGTCACCGCCCACAACAGAACGCGAAAGTCTTTCAAATGCGCGAAGTGTGTCTAGGCCACAGGTGCCGTCTGCGCTAACACCGACACCACGTTGAAACTCACGCAAGGCACCATCGGTTGCGGGACCAAATATTCCATCGGGGCGTCCGGCATTGAATCCCAATTGATTGAGTCGACGTTGCAACTCTGTGACGTCGTCACCGATCATGACGTGACCTGCGGTAAAGGCCAGTACTCGGTCGCCGAGTTGCCAACGGGCTTCGTCCAGTCGCCGAAATGTTTCGGGACCTACTACTCCATCAACCGTGATCCCACGTTCCTGCTGAAAGATTCGAACAGCATTATCAACGTCAGCATCGAAGGCGTTGTTGACAGTGGGATCACTGTCAGTAATAAGTCCGAGGTGCGCGAGCCGTGCGCGAACCTCCGCTACGGCCGCCCCGGTGGAACCAAGGCGGAGCATGGTTTACAGGTAGGGCTGCAGGTCTGCGAGCAGCGCGGCCTTGGGCTTTGCACCGATGATCGTCTTAACAATTTCCCCACCCTTGTACACGTTCATGGTCGGGATCGAAGTGATGCCATAGGAGCCTGGCGTTGATGGATTCTCGTCCACATTCATCTTTGCGATGATGAGTCCATCATGTGCGGCTGCGATTTCCTCGAGGATCGGGGCAACCATTTTGCATGGTCCACACCACTCGGCCCAGAAATCAACAAGAACGGGTTTGTCGCTCATCAGGACTTCTTCAGCAAAATTTGCGTCGGTCACGATCTTCATTGCACCCATGGGGTTCTCCTTTTAGTCGGCTTTAACATAGTTGGTCGATAAAATTGCGGCTACGGGGCACCTTTATGAGGCGTCTTTATGAGCAAGGAATCGTTCTGCATCGAGGGCAGCCGAGCAACCTGTCCCAGCGGCGGTGATTGCTTGGCGGTAAGTGTGGTCCACCAGGTCACCGCATGCGAAAACCCCTGCAGCTGATGTGTGCGTGGATGGCGCTTCCACTTTGACATACCCTTCAAGGTCAAGTTCGACTTTGCCATGGAGCAGTTCAGACCGTGGGTCGTGACCAATTGCAATGAAGAGTCCGGTGATAGCCAGTTCCCGCTCGGCACCAGTTTCAGTGTCTCGCAACGTCACACCGGTCAACTTGGGATCGCCGTGTATGGCAGCAACCTCGCTGTTCCAAGCAACATGGATTTTCTCATTGGCCAATGCACGCTCTTGCATGATCTTGCTCCCCCGCAGCTCACCGCGACGGTGGACGAGGGTAACGGATCGTGCAAAACGAGTGAGGAAAGTTGCTTCCTCCAGTGCGGAGTCACCACCACCAACGACCGCAATGTCTTGGTCACGGAAGAAGAAACCGTCGCATGTTGCGCACCAAGAAACACCATGTCCGCTGAGACGCTTTTCATTTGGTAAACCCAATTCGCGGTAACCAGATCCCATGGCCAAAATGAGTGAGTGCGCTTGATGCACCATGCCCGAGCCATCTGTTACGGATTTGATGTCACCATCGACATTGATCTCAGTGATGTCGTCGGTGATTATTTCGGCCCCAAATCGGACTGCTTGTGCCCGCATGTTTTCCATCAATTGCGGACCCATGATCCCTGTTTCAAATCCAGGAAAGTTCTCAACTTCGGTGGTGTTCATGAGTGCTCCGCCTGCGGTGACCGCACCCTCAAATAGGAGGGGATTCAACTGGGCTCGAGCTGCATAGACAGCAGCCGTATAACCCGCTGGGCCAGACCCAATAATGATGACGTTACGAACTTCACTCAATGCAACCACTGCTTTCAGGACATGCACTCCGCGAGTGCCGAGGGGATTTCTACTCCAGCCTCAGTGTAGGCCAGTGGGGTTGTACATAGAAAATTTAGTTGAGGGATTGAGTCACGTGGCTGTATATGTCAAAAGGGATGGTTCCACAGTTGGGGCCCACGACCCAAATATCCAATACACCGAGATCGGGGGAATCTGCCTGGCTCTTGAGCATGGATGATCCGTACTCCAGGCGTTCATCTGGTGTGAGAAGTGCATTCATGCCTTCAACCATGACAACAGGAATAATGACGATTCCCGCATCTTTACCCATGAACGTGGCCCGATCCACCAATAGGGCCTGGGAGGTATCAGAGCGTGTGATTGCGGTGATGCAGTTGCGTAGCGCAATTTCACTCTCGGTCATGCCATCGGCTTTCTTAGGTGACATCTTCTTAAACGGCACTTTGAACATGTCCAAGGTAGAGGCCACACCTACATTTTTCAGAGACTCCATGACGGTGGTCCCCAAGTTATCGGGCCGGTAATCGGTTCCACTTTCCATCACATTCACGGCTGGAGGAACAAATCCTGCTTGGACGATCCGAGGGCTGTTGCTGGAAGGACTCGAGGAAAGAGCCTCTACCGGTGGAGCGTCTGCAACGAGGACATCACCGTTTGAACCCGAATTATTTGGATCCGAATTGTTGAATACTGTCACGCCAATGCCTACGGCGAAAAGAGTCACACTGGCCGCGACGAGTCCACCGACCCAGCGACCTCCCATTACTCGACTATTGCGCTGGGATCTGGCGAGAGAAATATCGATGACTTCAGTGGTGGAAGTGCCGGCATCCACGCTACCAATGCGATCGGCCGCCTCGAGGGAAATATTGGTCTGAAGCTGCTCCCAGAGGTCCTCTGGCATGGGTGTGATCGGCTCGGCGTTGAGTGAGTGACCAAATGAGCGTAGTGCGGCACGTAATTCAGGCTGATCACTTGGATCATCAAAGTCATTCGCCATCGACGTGGGCACCTCCTCTCGTGCTTGTGACGGTATCGGTGGGGTCTTGGTTCCGCAGGTGGGCAAGACGTTCGGCCAATTTCACGCGGCCACGACTACACCGGCTCTTTACCGTGCCAGGTGGACACCCCAATTCGGCGGCCGCGGCCTCCACGGAATATCCCTCGACATCAACGAGAACTACTGCATTGCGCTGGTCCTCGGGCAATTCGGCCAAGGCTGCAGAGATTTCCAACATGGTTTCACGTTCATCCATATGATCACGGGGATCCTGGATCTCAACCCCGTTGTCATCATTGTGGTCGGGTAGCGCAACCGTGGGGCGTACTTTTCGCCGGCGCATGCGATCCAAACTGGCGTTTACCACGATTCGGTGGAGCCAAGTTGTGACTGCGGCGTCTCCACGGTATTGATCCGCTCGACGAAATGCGGAAATCAGCGCATCTTGAACTGAGTCTGCTGCCTCTTCAGGATCCCCAGTGGTTCGAAGTGCCACGGACCATAAGCGGTCCTTGTGTCGCGCCACCAGAACATTGAAAGCCTGGGGGTCCCCATTGATGTGCGCGGTCAGCAACTCACGATCTGTGAGCTCGACCAATGGGGCTTGGGACACCACCCAAGCCTAATGAATTCGGCTGGGGGATTACCGATGGCAGCGCGAGAAAAATCGGCATGCTGGATCAATCCGTCGTGGGTGTCCCGAAAACGGTGACATCGGAAATACCGCCCTGGTACTTGGTGCCATTCTGAGTTGGGGGTATTCCCGTGAGCCATACAAGTACGTACCTGCCAGTAACGGGACGAGGTGCCCGCAAATCAATCTGTGGTCCGGCGTTGTCAATACTGACTAGTTTGGTCCAGAGATCGGGATCGGCTTGAATGTCCTCTGAGACACGCACTTGAATGTCGGTTCCAAACCCAACCAAACTGAGTGAAACACCCTGGACCGACAGACTCTCACCAAGATCAACAATCAGGCCTACGCCACCCTTGTTGCCCAATGTTCGTGTTGGGTAGGTCTTGGTGGTCCAGGCACTGACCAGATCGCCATCAATGGCCAAGGCTGAAATTTTGTTTTTTTCGGTGCCGTCGATGCCTCCATTTTTCCCGAAAGGGTCAAATGACCGAGAATCGACAATGGGAATGGATCCCTCTGCGTCATCAATCTGCACCTCAACAAATGGCCGGGCTGGGCTGGTGAGCAACTCCTGCGCATCGGTCCCGGAGCCATCAATAGATTCATCGCCATTCGCCGAGGAGCTATCTGACGACAACATGGTGGACCCGACAAAACCGAGTGCGACGACAATCGCAATGCCCACCAGAGTTGCAATGCCGCGCTTAACGTAGGTCATTGGCGTGTTGGGAGTTGTGATGATGGGCCCACGAACCGTGGTGGAACTCACCGGTGTCACATAATCCTTGGCAGATGCGATTGCATTGGCAAAGCCGAGAGAATCCTGAATTCGGGTGGCCCCTCGAGGCTTGTGAACACCGATCACACTGCGCCCAACGACCTCATCAATAGCGCGCGGAATCCCTGCCTTAATACTGGAGGGGAGGGGTACGTCCTTACCCGCTTTGGGTGTGAAGGGAATGGGTAAGGGTGCTTGATGATCCACACTATTAACGGGATACGGCCATAGGCCCGTGCTGAAGCAATAGAGCAATGATCCAAGTCCATCAACGTCGCGCCGCACACCATCTTGGGTGTCAACTGATTTTTCGCGAGGGAAGAGCGGGCCAAATAATGCGTAATCGACAGCAAGTCCGCGAATTGCAATCTCGCGCGACTCAGTGATAAAAACACAGGATGGACGCAGTCGACCGTGTTCCAAATTTACCGTGAGTGCAGCATTAAGTGCCCAGGCAACATTGGAAACGTAATCCAAGGACTCTTCAGAATCAAAAGGCGTGTCCCCGCGTTCAAGCAAAGATTGGGATAACGACTTCCCAGTGCTCCACTCACTGATCACCGCGGTGTAGGCGGGATCATCAAAGGTGGCAGAGATGCTTAGAACATCGAGTAAACGAAGCAGTCGTCGATCCTCTGCGCGAGCTGCCGCTTGGGCGGCGCCAAGCACCGCGGAAATGCGGGCATCCTCTGAGCGAATTAGTCGAATGGACACCGAGCGTTCAAGAATCTCGTCACGGCCTCGCCACAATTGCACGGGAAATTGATCCTCCGCTGCTGGTGGGTGCTCGGAAATCAACTCCAGCAGCGTATAGCGACTCAATTGTGTGCCGCTGGCGATCATGCTTTCACCTTATGCCCAAACTTGGCTGCGATGGTGCGTTGAGCAATGCCAATTTCCTCAACCCGCAAAGCCCAGGATGCAAGTAGATAAACAAGCACACCCACAATGCTCGCAATGACTATTTGCACGAGGACAAGCAATTTATTGGAGTAATCAAGGGCGCTATTCGGACCATAAAGAAAGTTGCGAGTTATACCGGATGCAGCGAACATGGACAGTGTGGCAATGATTCCTGCTACTCCCATGCGGGCAATCACGAACACGGTTCGTCCCGATCGCATACCACCCAGGCGTCGAGCCAATACAACCCAAGAAACAATCAACGCTACCCAGTAAGAGGCTGAATAGCACAGCGCGATGAAGGCAATTTGGTCTCCACCGCCAGATATAGCTCCACTTGCTGGTACTAGGAGTATGAGCAAAATAGCTGAGAAAATTACCGTGAGAATAAATGGTGTCCGAGTGTCCTCCAAAGCGTAATAGCCTCGCAGTAGGACATAAAAAAGTGTGAAGGGCACAAGGCCCAGCATGAAAATGGAGATAACTAGACCGAGTAACTCCGCCTGGGCCGTTGTCGCCGCGCCATAACCAAAAAGTAGAACCGCGACACCGACACCTGAAACAAACAGAATCGCAGTCACAGGAATGACGAGGAATGACACCAGGCGCATTGCGCCGGAAACGTCACGTCCGGCTTGCGCGAGTTTGCCCGCATGCGCAACGCGACTCAACGCGGGCAAAAGTGCGGTGACAATGGAGACGGTGATCACGCTGTGCGGAAGCATAAACACTAAATGAGCTTTTTGATAGGTGGTTAGGCCAGCAGCAACTTCACCTGTTGCTGCGGCATTGACATTTGCCTGAGTAGCGAGCCGAGTGATGACGAGGTAAGTGATTTGGTTAACCAAAACCAACCCAATGGTCCACATGGCCAGAGTTCCTGCTTTGCCAAGACCATGTCCCTTCCAGTCAAAACGTGGACGCCAAAAATACCCCGCCCGTGAAAGTACAGGGACCAAAATAAGTGCCTGTACTGCCACACCAAGCGTGGTACCGATACCAAGGAGCAACACTTGGTCGGTGGTCAATTCCCCATCAGCTGCGGCAGAGGTTCCTGCAATCGCAATGAATAGTAGGAAGGTCGCAATGGCAACAATATTGTTTGCGATAGGCGCAAACATGGGGGCTCCAAATTTGCCGCGCGAATTGAGCACCTGGCTCAGCATCGCATAAATTCCATAGAAAAATATTTGCGGCAAACACAGGCGTGCGAAGGCAACGGCCAAATCAAATTCTTTTTGCGGGTAATCACTTGGAGTGTAAAGATCAACAATAAGTGGTGCGAAAATAACAGCGAGAATAGAAAATACGAGAAGGACAATAGAGGCAAGTGTGATCAATCGATCTGCATACGCACTTCCATCGTCTGCGTCCTCTTTCATCTTTCGAACAAGCTGAGGTATGAATACTGCGTTGAGTGCGCCACCAATTACAAGAATGTAAATCATGTTGGGTAGAGAGTTGCCCAGTGAAAATGTGTCAGAGACGAGGAAGAAGCCCAGAGCAGCGGTCATACTAATGTCGCGCAAGACCCCCGTGATGCGTGATGTAATTGTTCCTGCGGCCATCACGGTGCTGGGTCTGAGAAGTGATTGCTCAGACATTTTCTGAACCACCCTTCTTGTTAGCCTTTTCCTGCGAGAGCGAATTGGATTGTGTGGCTTTATGGATCCGACGCGTTATACCAACAACAACAAATATGACGATAGCAATAAATGCCGCCGCAATGACCCAGGCAGCAGCACGCGCGTATGCGGTCGATACAAGTTCAATTCGAGCAGGTGAGCCAAATGTTTCGCCACCAGGGGTGAGCAGTTGGACACCGGCAGGCAGGGTTTGTCCTCCAACGATGTCCACTTCAAGTTCAACACTTACCTTTTTCCCGGGGTCAATTGTTATGCCGTACATCGGCTCACTCACCAGACGTGCACCCGGGTATCCGCGCAATTGGACACCAACCGTGACCGACCTGTCCAAGTCGTTTGCAATTGTCACTGGAACCAGACCATTTTCTGCGGAGAGTGTGATGGTGCCTTCAGAGAGTGCGTACACCTTATTAATCTCTTGTCGCAGACCTGTTCGAATACTTGCCAACAACTCGGCACCAGTTTCAGGATCTTGGCGCCATGCTTCGGATTCGGTTCTCAAAATCGCTTCGGCATAGGCGTCGGTGAAACCTGTTGGGTTATCCAGAACATCTGTGAGCGCGGCCAATTGAATTGAGGCCTGCTTGACTTGATTTAAATAGTCCTCACTCAATTCAGAAGCTTTGGCTTTTTCTCCATAGCCGCCACGCTCTCGAATGGTGGACGTTGCTCCTTGCTTCAGGAGTTCACTGAGCGTGGCGCGTGCAAGCCACGGAGCAGTTCCTGTTGCACCCAAAAGGTCTCCGAGTGCGTCAGGTGATGGATTCCAGTACACATCGCGCGGTGCAGCAACGACGTAATTTGACTGCGCGTTCTCAGGAAGAAGCTGACTCATGATTGCAGTCTCTGATAGGAATCGCTGTCGCATCAGGATTCCTTGCGAGCGTGAATCTTGTTTGATTGCCAACGTGTCACTGAGCCCCGAATCGATCAGGACGGCATTCATTCCACCAAACGTTGTGCCGAGGACGCCCATGCCAAAACTTTCTACATCAGGATTAGTGGGGGGCAGGGCACGGCTACTGAGAATCACCGTGCGCATTCCAGAGGATGCGAGAACATCGCTGGTTCTTTTACTGAGTCGGCCATCGGGAGCCCAATACACAGTTCCCGTGACGGGACTGCCAAGAATTGCACCGGCCATCACTGGCGCCATCGTGGTAGCACGCACAAGGTCAACATTCATCTCTGCACGTTGCAGTGCACTGGCATCGATGTTGGCATAGGAAACTACGCGCGCGGGAACTCGGTCAGAATCATCTTGAGCACGTGATGCAGTGAGGACGTCTGACACTCGAACCAACCAGTCTTGGGCACCCTGTGAGAGATCACCAACGTTCACCGTGTCACCCGAACGCACCTGGTAGCCAGAGGCGATCTCTTGGGCGCTCTGGAGTAGCGCAGGGTCGATGATCCAACTGACTTTTGCAGGATTTGCCGTACCAAGAGTGAGAAGCGAATCCAATCTCCCATCAGGCATGAGAGCTCGAGGGGTATTTTCGTTGAGTAGAACACCGTTGGCTTGGGTTGCTGGAGCACTCATCAGGGGCCATAGCCACACAAGCGAGATCTTGTCTGTCCCTGAACTCATCCATGGAATGAATGTGCGCAGACCACCTTGTCGCTGAGAGGAGAGATCAACACCTTTTTGCTTACCAAGAACCTCGACCATGAGGGGGTAGACACCATCTTTGCCCAGTGGTAGCGAGACAAAGGGTTCGGACAGGGCGAAGGTCTTTTCCTCACCCGGCGCCATGGATTCGGTGACATCGACGCGAGTTCTGTTCAAAAAATAATCAATAGGTTCCGGGTCGGGGTTCAATTCGAGGGCTGACATTGAGGTTATGGCAGAACGTTTGGTCAAGGGAGATGCCGACACACCCAATCGAACCGAAACACCCTCAATCACTTCGCTGGACGTATTGACCAGCCTCCCAGAGATGCGCAAAGTCTCACCCCTGGCCGGAACAACGGGGGTGAAAGTGTCTAGAACAACGGTGATGGCTGAGCCCAAGGGGTCCGCGGAGGCCTTGGGTGCCTGGGGGATCCAGGCGGCGAGGGAAAGAAAGACCGAGCAAATGGTCAGACCCGTGATCCACAGGGACAAGGCACGGGCCTTGCTACGTGGAAACACCATATGGTGAGGATAAACGCAAGGGGTGGGTAACCTTGGCTGCCATGTCCACTTCCCTGCAGCGCCAAGCGATCACGAGCCTGGCTCCGGTGGCTGGATTACTCACCGAATTAGGTGCCATTTTCAGCGCTGGCGGTTATGACCTTGCACTCGTCGGTGGTCCCGTGCGGGACGCATTTCTGGGTCGAGTGACCGATCTGTCTGATCTGGACTTCACCACGAATGCCCATCCGGAGCAGATTCTGAATCTGCTCAAGGGTTGGGCGGAAAATACATGGGACACCGGAATCGCGTTTGGAACCATCAGCGCACTCAAGGATGACCGTCAAATTGAAATCACGACCTATCGCACAGAAAATTATGATCTGGACTCCCGCAAGCCGACGGTAGAGTTTGGCACCAACCTCGCTGAGGATCTAAGCCGTCGGGATTTCACCATTAATTCAATGGCACTAACTTTGCCAGACTTCGTATTCACGGATCTCTATGACGGTCTTGATGATCTCGCGGCGAAGAGAATTCGAACCCCGCTGAGTCCGCAGATCTCTTTTGACGATGACCCTTTGCGCATGATGCGGGCGGCACGCTTTGCGGGACAGCTGGGTTTTGAGGTTGTACCCGAAGTTGCGGCTGCAATTAAAGAGCAAGCTTCACGGATTGAAATAGTTTCAGCAGAAAGAATAAGAGATGAACTCATCAAAATAATTCTCTCTGATAATCCCAGGCTTGCACTAACGGTTCTTGTTGAAACTGGCCTTGCTGAGTATGTCTTACCCGAACTACCACTGCTGCAGTTGGAAGAGGACGAGCATCACCACCATAAAGATGTTTATGAGCACACACTGAAAGTTCTTGAGCAGGCGATCGAACTTGAAAAGTCACACGAACCACACATGGAGCGGGACTTAACCTTGCGTTTTGCCGCACTTTTGCACGATATCGGTAAACCGAAAACCCGAAAGTTTGAACCCGATGGTGGTGTGTCATTCCACCACCATGAGGTTGTTGGTGCTCGCATGACCAAGAAGCGCATGAAGGCTCTACGTTTTAGCAATGAACAAATTGACGATGTCTCACGACTAGTTGAATTGCATCTGCGTTTTCATGGGTATGGAACAGGTGAATGGTCTGATTCCGCTGTGCGTCGTTATGTCCGTGACGCGGGACCGTTGTTATCTCGTCTACACAAACTCACCAGGGCTGATTCAACGACCCGCAATAAGAATCGTGCGGCACGCCTGCAAATGGCCTACGACAGTTTGGAAAAACGGATTGAGGTTCTTGAGGAGCAAGAGGAACTCAATGCAATTCGCCCGGATCTTGATGGACAACAAATCATGCAAATTCTAGGAATTAGTCCAGGCCGCGAGGTTGGTGAGGCTTATAAATACCTATTGGAACTTAGGCTTGATCGAGGACCACTATCTCCTCAACTTGCACAACAAGAACTTCTTGCCTGGTGGGCTGCACGCCAGCCCTGATAAGAATTTCTAGAACGGTCCACACTCCAGCGATCAATAATGTGTACCAGAGACCGGACAAGCTGCCCAAATATGTGCCACTGAGAAGTGGGACCAGCCATACAATGATGACAGCCCAGCGGATCCATGGCGCATAAGGTCCTAGTTTTTCACCAGTATGAAGTCCAGTGCGCTCTGCAATTTCAAAAAGTCCGTTGGTGAATTGTCCACGGATGTACTGGGCAGAATGGGTATGGCCTGAGAGCCAACCGCCGATGACAATGATGATGCCTAGGCCAAATAGCGCCCACAGCCCCGCCACCAGGTATGCCAGGAAGTTTTGATAGACCACTATTGACGCACCCTCGAAAATACTGCCTTCAAATTGGTTGGTAAAGACTTCTTCACCTGTGGTTACCAGTGCGTAAATCAACACGGCATTGACCATAACCGCGATGCCGGCAGCGACACTTGTCCGAGCTCTGCGGCGAGCTAACAAAATCGAAATAATGAATAGCAAGGCAATGAATACGACGACCCAGTTCAAAGCTGGTGCAGAGAAGGAATAGACGGTGCGTGCTTGATCCAAAGCGGGAACGCTCATCAAAGTGAATTGCGCATCTGTTGCAGGAATTGAAACATTTTCAGCGAAACTTATTCCTTGCTCAACGAGTTTCTGTTGTGCCAACTCAAGAAGGGGATCAAGGTTCAGAACTAAATTGTCACCTTGAATCTCAATGGGGCCACTGGGATCACCGGAGAGAACAGCAACGAGTCCCTTCTGCGCGGCAGTGTTGAGAGTTATCCATGCTTTTGAGAATGCATCAGATGTAATGATTGCGGTGACCGCGTTACCAATTAAAGAGTTGATTCCCGAGGCAATTGGTCCGGCTAATGCATCACCTAGGACTCCACCTCCGGGAAGAATTCCCCCGAGAAATTCACTGACAATTTCTTCTGTGTCAATGCGTTCAAGGATTGCGTCTGTGACAACTTCTGCCAGAGCTTCCTGGACTTCCGGGCTGTCCCCGATTGGACCGACGGTTTCGATATAGCGTTCTGCGTCTAGAACAGTGGAGTGAGCCCAGTGCCCGGCAACGGCCACTGGGGTCAAAATGGTGGCAATGACAAACACGATCACCGAAAAAATCGACTTGATCCTGATGCGATCTCGTGTGACTGGGCTGCGCTGATAGGACTCCGTGGGACTCATTGCCATGCGGAAACTCTATAGAACTAGTTTGGGGCGTGTGGCCTGGTACCAAAAACTGGCCATTGCCAGACCTAATCCCACGAATACGTACAGCGCGGGGGCGATCCCACTCACGGGGGCCACGAAGGCAACCAGAACAATGCCGGAGACCAGTGAAATGTTCACACTCATGTCGAAAATTGCGAAAACTCGACCTAAACGGTCATCGGGGATACTTTCTTGGATTGCGGTGTCGGAGCACACTTTCACCGCTTGACCAGCGAACCCTAGGCTGAATGCACTGAGAACGAGCGCGAAAAATACCTCACCGACAGCACCCCAAGCGAAAACCATCATGCCGAGGGCAGCTTGTGCAACCGTGAGAGCTGACCACAGGGAGACGCCAATTCGACGGGTAATCCATGGTGTCGCAACCGCCGCGATCAATGCAGCGCTTGCAGCCGCCCCGGTGAGAATGGCGAAATCGGCCAAAGCAGCATTTGCGTTGACAGAATCATGAAACGTGTTGCGGAGTAGAAGCAGTGCTCCCGCCGTGATCACACCAAATGAAATTCGATTGATGGCAACGATCACGACAGCCCTACCTGCAACTCGGTGCGAGTTCAAGGCTTTAAGCCCATCAATCAAGTCGGCAGTGACACCTTTGAGAGTGTCCACGAGTGCCAGTGATAGTGGGTGAGTTGGACCCAGTGCGGTTGGTTGCAGTGTTCGAGAAATGAGACCGGCAGAAACAAAGGCCCCAATGGAAAACAGGAGAAGTGCCACACTGCCTTGGTCGCCACCACCGAATAGCTCTCTGATGCCTAATCCCAATGTGGCGCCAAGAACGAATGCAATTGTTCCTGACGTTGGTGTCAATGCATTTGCTGTGATCAACTGCTTATCTGATGCCACATGCGGCAACGATGCCGAAAGACCTGCCAAGACAAAGCGCCCAACCCCGAGTACCGCAAGTACAAAAATACCGAGAAGTATTGAATCTTGGCCAGCGAGGACAACCGCGATGACAGGAACGGTGAAAAGTCCTTTGAGGAGATTTGCTTTATAAAGAATGTTGCGTCGAGACCACCGGTCAAGAAAGACCCCAACAAAGGGTCCAATAATTGAGTAGGGCAACAAAAGAATGGAAAACGCAATTGCAATTGCTGCAGCGTTAGGTTCTCTCTCCGGTGAAAAAAGGACGAAGGAGGCGAGGGCTGCTTGAAATAGTCCATCACCGAATTGTCCGGCAATACGAATGCTGTAAAGGGCTCGAAAATTACGCTGGGCGAGCAGTGATCGAAAAATCGGTAGCGTCGCCACGGGGACGACGCTACCGATTCAGTCGTTTTTAACTTTCGATGGTCCCGGCAATAAAGTCCTCGACAGCCTGCTTTGCCTCAGAGTCGTTGTACTGAACAGGCGGAGACTTCATGAAATAGCTTGACGCAGAAAGAATCGGTCCACCGATTCCTCGATCTTTAGCTATTTTGGCCGCCCGTACCGCGTCAATGATGACGCCCGCACTGTTAGGGGAGTCCCATACTTCGAGTTTATATTCGAGGTTAAGGGGTACGTCGCCAAAAGCCCGACCCTCAAGGCGTACGAATGCCCATTTACGGTCATCGAGCCAGGCCACATAGTCGGATGGACCAATGTGCACATTGTCCTTGCCCAGATCATGTGATAGCTGTGAGGTGACTGACTGTGTTTTGGAAATCTTTTTGGACTCCAGACGATCACGTTCCAACATGTTCATGAAGTCCATGTTGCCACCAACATTGAGTTGGTAGGTACGGTCAACAATGACACCGCGGTCTTCAAAGAGTTTCGCGAGTACCCGGTGGGTAATGGTGGCCCCAACCTGACTCTTAATGTCGTCTCCGACGATTGGTAGGCCGGCATCTTTGAACTTCTGCGCCCATTCAGGTGTGCCCGCAATGAATACTGGTAGCGCGTTGACAAATGCGCACCCGGCATCAATTGCGCACTGTGCATAAAACTTTGCAGCAGCTTCAGAGCCAACGGGTAGATAACACACAACGACATCGACTTTGTTGTCCTTGAGCAAGTTAACGACATCAACTTCAGTGGCATCGGATTCCGTGATCATTTCCCGGTAATACTTGCCCAAACCATCAAGTGTTCGCCCACGTGAGACTTTAACGCCAGTTTCAGGGACATCACACAACTTAATGGTGTTGTTCTCTGAGGCACCGATGGCGTCAGCTAAATCGAGACCAACTTTCTTGGAATCCACATCAATGGCAACAACGAACTTGACATCACTGACATGGTAAGGACCGAACTGAACGTGCATGAGACCAGGAACAAATTCACCTGCCACCGCATTCTTGTAGTACTCAACACCTTGGACGAGTGATGTTGCGCAGTTTCCAACACCGACGATTGCGACGCGAATTTCTCCGCCCTGTTGTCCCCCATCAGATTGCATACTCATTTATTGCCTTTCAGTTGTGGACCCTGTTGTAATGGATCCGTTTCATGTGAACTTCTCTTGTTGAGAAATTTCTTCAGTGAGACTTTCGTTCTTGATCAATTAGTTCAGTGAGCCAACGAACTTCACGCTCTGCTCCGTCAAGTCCATGTTCCTGTAGTTGCAAGGTGTAGTTGTCAACACGTTGGGCACTGCGAGCTATCGAATCCCGGAGTGAGTCAACGCGTTCCTCCAACCGCGAGCGACGACCTTCGAGGATCCGGATCCTGGTGCGAGCTTCGGTTTTGGCAAAGAAGGCTAGGTGGGCGGCAAAACCCTCGTCCTCCCAGGCTTCAGGGCCTGGTTTATTTGCCCACTCATGGAAACGGTCCTTGCCGACTGCTGTGAGTGCATAAATAATTCGAGTGCGCTTGCCGGTGAGGGGTGGCGCAGTGGATTCTGTTGCGGGCGTGAGCGATACCTCTTCGATCAATCCCTGTGCGGTCATTCTTTTGAGCGCCGGATAGAGAGAGCCGTAGGACAGGGCGCGGAACGGGCCCAGCACGGTGGTGAGTTGTTTACGGAGTTCATAGCCATGAAGTTCCCCGTCATTGAGCACACCAAGGATGGCGAAGCTGAGAACATCGCGGCGACTACTCATAAATCTAATATATCGAATCGATATATTGTGATGCACGAGGGTGAGTATTCCGAGAAAACAACTTAGACTCCAGCCATGGCCCAGATACGCAGACCAGGTGTCAGTGGCCGAATCGCACGTGGCGAATCTGTGCAAAATCCCCCAAAACGGGGACCTCTTCCTCCACCAGAGCATGTAGATGACCCCACAAAACCACGTTCTGTGGTGGATTACGGTCTCCAACGCAGCGCGGATGTCACCAGACTGCACCGAGGGGGGTTGCTGTCCAGTGACTTCTGCGACGCTGATCCGTATTTACTCAAAGCAGCCAAGTTCCACGGGGAAGATTGCCAACGAAAATGCCCGGCCTGCTCACGAGGTGGGTTGCGCGAACTCCGCTATGTCTATGGGGACGAGCTCGGCCCTTATGCCGGCAGAATCCGGAAAGCCGATGAGCTACCCCGAATGTGCTCAACTTTTGGGGAATTCAGAGTTTACGTGGTTGAAGTCTGCCTGGAATGCCATTGGAACTACATGATTAAGGCCTTCACACTAGGAGATGGAACTCCTCGGCGTGCCGTGCCGTCAATTAGGGCAGATGATCTGTTGGACTAGGGGCACTAGCAATCCCTCACTAGCAAGAACCTCACGACATTACGACCACTCACCTTCCCCGAGTTCCGCGATTGGACACCTGTGAGCACCCCTCGCAAAAAGAGCACCAAAAGCGCACCTGCCAAAAATGCGCCAGCGCGAAAAAAGGCGAGCACGGCAAAGCCTGCCCTGTGGAGACGCGCATGGGTGCGCAGGCTCCTGTGGCTCGCGTTACTCATCGGTGCGATAGCAACATCTGTTTTCGCTGTTGCACTCGCTCGCACGAATGTGCCCACACCAAATGAACTCGCTACGAGTGAAGCCACGATTGTTTATTACGCAGACGGCAAAAACGAAGTCGGAAGACTCGGGGAGGCCACTCGCCGAAGCGTCACCCTCGACGACATTCCCGTCGATGTCCAACAAGCCGTGCTCGCAGCGGAAGATAGAGACTTTTACAACCACGGGGGAATATCACCCATTGGCATTGCGCGAGCGGCATTCAACAATGTCACGGGCGGCAACACCCAAGGTGGTTCAACCATTACTCAGCAATACGCCAAGATCGCATACCTAAGTCAAGATCGAACTTGGACGAGAAAAATCAACGAAGCCCTGCTGGCTTTCAAGTTGGAAACCGTAGTTTCAAAGGATCAAATCCTTGAGGACTACTTAAACACGATCTACTTCGGCAGAAATGCCAACGGGATTGAAGCTGCATCCATCGCCTACTTTGGTAAAAATGTTAACGAATTGGATTTCACCGAAGGCGCCGTCCTTGCATCCGTGATCAAGTCACCATCAACTTTTGCACTTGATGAAAACATCAAAGAACTCAGAGGACGCTGGAACTACGTTCTCGACTCGATGGTGGAAACCGGTGCAATATCGCAAAAACAGCGTGACTCATCTGCATTCCCCGAGATCCTTCCCTTGAAGCAGGGCGATCGACTGGGTGGGCAGGTCGGATTCTTGTTAACCGCTGTAGAACAACAACTCCTCGCACAAGGTTTCGATGAAGAGGAAATCCAGCGCGGAGGCCTCACAGTCATTTCTTCATTTGACAGGCGGGCACAGCGAGCGGCACAGCGAGCGGTCAAAAACAACGGACCGGAATCGGGAACTGAGGGGTTGCGCATTGGTTTGGCCGCAGTGCGACCAGGTACAGGTGAGGTGCTTGCGATGTACGGCGGATCAGATTTCATCCAAGACCAGATCAACAATGCAACCCGTCCATTTGCACAGGCTGGATCAACATTCAAACCGTTTGCGTTGGCAGCCGCACTTGAGCAAGGTATTCCCCTGCAATCATTGTGGAATGGTGACTCGCCATCCACGGTGAATGGCTACACATTCAGCAACTACGGTGACAATTCATATGGAACCGTCTCACTGCTTCAAGCAACTGAACTCAGTATCAACTCCGCATATGTAGAACTCGAAGCCGATATTGGCGTGGGCAGCGTCGCCGAAGCGGCTTTGGGTGCTGGGATTCCAGCGGATACGCCAGGCATGAATCTTGATTCACTCGATCTCACCTTTGTGTTAGGAACGGCATCGCCCTCAGGCCTTAACGTTGCAACCGCCTATGCGACATTCGCGGATGGCGGCACTCGGACAGGCAACACTTTCATTACAAAGGTCACGGGATCGAATGGTGGTCTGCTGTATGAGTACGAAGCGGAGTCCACCCCAGTTTTTGATGCGGACATTGCAAACACTGTTAATTACGCGCTCCAAAAAGTTGTCACAGCGGGTACAGCCAAGTCTGCACAGGCATTGGGACGTCCTGCGGGGGCAAAGACCGGAACAACCGACGACAACAAGAGTGCCTGGTTCGCCGGCTACACACCGCAAATTGCTGCCGCAGTCCTGATGGCGAAAGAGGATGCCGAGGGAATCCCCATTTCCATGTCAGGCACGGGTGGCCTGCGCACCGTGACAGGTGGATCATTCCCTGCCGCAATCTGGACAGCCTTCATGAAAGACGCCCTCAAGAAAGAGCCCATTGTTGAATTTGAGGCACCCCCCAAGGACGCGACAGTGCCTTTGAAGTGCCCGGACTTCATTGATACCGATATTTCAAAGATTCCCTATGGCTGCCCGGTCCCCGATGTGCAGAATGAATTTGGCAACGAAACAATTGTGCAAGATCCGGTCGTTGTTCCCGAGGAATCCCCAACCGATGTTGTGACCCCCGAGCCAACGGAAACGGCACCGGATAATGAGTTTGGTCCCGAACCCGAAGCCCCACCCATTGACGAAGGCCGACCAGAGTAAACGCAATCATGGAGTCGAGATTTAAGGAGCGCATTGGCGGACCGTGGGGGCAATTAGCCGCACGTTCGTACACGCTGCTTCCCCCGATTTCTCTCCTGATTATCTTGTCGGGATTTACCTACTCACTGGGGTACTTTCTTGACTTCTCGTGCGTGGCCGATGGATGGGCAGACCCAATGCGCTACATGCATTTGTGCTACTCCGATATCCCTGCTCTTTATGTGGAGCGCGGATTTTCCGACAACGTGATTCCATACCTGCAATCTGCAGGGAACGGTTCTTACTTGGAGTACCCGGTAATTACGGGTGCTTTCATGTTCGTGGCCGCAACAATGACTGGATTGGTGCAAGACTCATATCCCGATAGTTTCCGAGCTTTCTTCGATGTGAATGTTGTTCTGCTCTTCATCCCTTTTGTCGTAACCGTCATTGCAACGGCGTTTACAACCCAGAAATTGCGGGGTCAACCGATGCAGGCTGCCATGGTTGTTTTCGCACCCACCATGATTCTTGCGGCAACAATCAATTGGGATTTGATTCCGATTGCACTGGTTTCTTTGGCGTTGTTGGCCTGGTCGCATGACCGATTCACTTTGACAGGTGCGTTTCTTGGACTGGCAATAGCCGCAAAGTTCTATCCGATCGTTCTGCTTATTGGATTTTTCCTTTTGGCGTGGCGTAAGCGAGAATGGAAGCCAACCAGACAACTGGTTGTTGCGACCTTCATTGCATTTCTTGCCGTCAACATTCCCTTTGCTGTGGCCAATTTCGCAGGCTGGTCGTTCTTTTATCGATTCAATTTCGATAGAGCTGTTGATTTTGGGTCACTGTGGTTCGCGATAACTCAAATAGGCTTACCTGGAATCCCTGAAACAGCTCTTAACGTTATTGCAACTGCCTCTTTTGTTGTTCTACTTATAGGTATTGCCTTACTGGTCAAAAAGGCACCAAACACGCCCACGATTTATCAGGTTCTCTTCCTGGTGTTAGCCGCATTTGTTGTTACCAACAAGGTTTACTCACCTCAATATGTCCTGTGGTTAGTTCCCTTGGCAGTTCTGGCGCGACCTAATTGGCGAGATTTCATAATTTGGCAGGTAGGTGAATTGAGTTACTTTGCTGCTATCTGGTGGTTCCTCGCGGGCTACGGAGTAGAAGATTTCAAAGGTCTCACTCCGGAGTGGTATGCGGCGGCAACTTTTGTTCATATTGCCGCCACCGTTTACTTTGCGGTGATGGTGATACGCGATATTCAGTCAAGTGTTTCAAGGAACACGGAATCAAATCGAGATGTTGTGAAGCGAACATCCGCGCTGAGTTGATCACCAACGCGAGGCACAACGCTTTTCCCATTGACCCACACCATTGAAACGTGTTGGTGAGGCGGCTCAACAAACCATCGTTGTTTGCCATCAATGGTGAAAGGCGAAAGGGCACGGCCTGCAGCATCAAGAGCACCCGTACCCAGAGACACTGCTCGTTGACGCAGTGAGGTTGTGGGTGAGGGCGCGGTTAAACCAATGCCATGCGCTGTACCCCCGGAAATAACAACGGCGGTTGCGTCCTTGGGGCCGGTGCGCTGGCGATACCCGACCCGAGTGTGTTCAGGAATGGGGTGCACGGCAAGGACAGTCCCCGTAACTCGAAGGGCAGAGCGCTCACCCAGCCACAAGCGGGTGCCCACCCGCGTGCGGATTATCAGTTCAGTGGCACTGGAGGCAATCAAAGCAAGTTCGGCATCAGTGCAGTGGGAAACCCACACGACGGGTGCAGGGGGCGAATGCCCCTCCCAGACTGCCGTCTCGGCTTGCCAGAGTCCCGCCCAACGCATCACTTCATGGGCGTGCGCTTGATCACGGGTACCTTCTGAATTCGGGCGATCAATAGGAAGATGCAGGGATAAACCCTCGATAAAAATTCGCCCGGTTGCCATCGCCAGGCGAACACGCTCGTTGGCAAACGCACCTAATAATTCGCCTTCAGTGAATCCGAACCGCAACATGGATGTTCGGGCTTCAAGGATGATTCGCACACCACCGGGGCCATCGAGAAGCTCTTGAAGTGCCTCGGGACTGGCTACGGTGCGAATTATGCGACCTGAGTAAAACTTCTCTCCCATTTCCCACCACTTGGCGGCCGCTACGGTGTCCCGAGAATCAAATGGCTCCAAAACGACGATGTCGCCTTCGGTGACACTGGCGATTGATTCGATTTCAAAGACGGTTCCAACAGCGATCGTGTCTGAGCCAAGATTCATGGCCTCTGAGCCAAGAAGCTCTTGTCCGAATCCGTAGCCGTTGCCCTTGATCACGGGTACAAGCCGATGACCTGTTGCAGTCATGATCGCCTGGGAGACGGCCTGCAGGTGTGTGCGCCACTTCTCCGCATTGATGGTTAACGTGAATGCCACTACTTCTCCCGATCAAACTTGATTGTGTTGTCAACTCGTAAACACCATAATTGCAGTAGCACGCATGTGAGCATGGAGCCTCGCCGTGAAATCGGCACCCGAAATCAGAAAATAGCGCCCCCCGTTATTCTTGGTCCATGGTGCGCAGGAAAGATCCGATCCACCCAACCAGAATGCTTCTCATTGATACCACGGTCTCACTCCTTGACATCTATTCACTCGAAGAACTGAGTGCTGAGATGGTTTTGAAATCTTCAGGCGTGTCAAAAGGATCGATGTACCACTTCTTTCCAGACTTCTCGTCACTGCTCGAAGCAGCATTCTTGCAACGCTTTTCGCGCCATGTGGAGCAGTCCATTGCTGCTATTGAATCGATTGTGGATCTAAGCAGCAACCAAGAGGAATTTTTTACCAAGCTAGAGGCTGTCACTATCGCAACACAGAGTGAGATTCGTAGGGTTCACCGATTCGAACGAGCTCGGATACTGGCGAAAGCTGAACGCAATGAGCGGTTCAAAAACGATCTCGCTTTAGTGCAGCAACATCTAACTGACTCTCTAGCCGATTGTTTTGCGCAAGCTCAGCAGCAAGGTTGGCTGAACACGAGTTTCGAACCACGCACTGGAGCCGTTTATATTCAGGCGTACACCTTGGGAAAGATCGTTGATGATATTTCACCAACACCCATGGATCCTGATGACTGGAACGCACTCATCATGCGCATCGCCCGTTTAGCACTGGGCTAGGTCAAAACTTCGCGTTATCGCTTTTGGTACCACTTAAATGCTCGTGTCCAAACTTTTCTAATGTCAAAATCCCATTCACCGACATATTCTTGAACATAACCACCTGAGCCGAGTTTGAAATTAATGAGCCCAAATAGGTGGTTGTCAGGATCAAGGGTGTTAGAGATTCCACGTAGGTCGTAGGTATCACAACCTAATTCTCTTGCAGTTTCAATCATGTTCCACTGCAATGCATTTGATGGGCGAGCATCTCTATCTGCTGTCGTGCTGGCGCCGTAGGAATACCAGGCATGCTTATTAACCGTAACCATGATTGTTGCTGCGGCAACATGTCCTTCATACTCAGCAACGTGCAATGTGAGGTGTTCACCGAGTGCATCCCACATGCGTTCAAAGTAGATAAGTCCCCGTGGAGTAAACCCATCACGCTGCGCCGTTTCAACATAGACAGAATGAAAAGCGGGTAGGTCGGAGCGCGTTCCTAAGCGAACCACGACACCGGACTTTTCAGCTTTGCGAATATTGCGTCGCCACTGCTGATTGAATCCAGCCAAAATATCTTTGGAGCTCCTATCAGCGAGTGGCACCTGAAAGACGAAGCGAGGTTGAACGTCGCCAAAACCTGCACCATCAGAGGCCTCCTGACTCCAGCCCATTTTCTTCAACTCGTTAACAACTCTTGATGCAGTTTCGAAGGTGCGATCTGGCTCTATTTCACTGATCAATCCAACGTGAACGTTGGCGATCGCCTCCTTGACCGTGTCGGTATCCCATTGAGCGACCACCACCGGCGGTCCAATTTTCAGTTGGAAGGCACCACGAGATTTAACATGAGACACCAACGGTTTTAGCCACGACTCAAGGTTTTCAGATGACCAGTCGATTGCAGGGCCTTCAGGAATATATGCCAGCGATCTCTGAGGCAACCTGGGTACGGATCGATAGAGAACCAAAGCAACACCGACCAGTGTGGAGTTACGAAACCATCCAATTGATTCTGGTTTCCAACCAACTTTCACCTCACCCCATTGAGGTAATTGCAAAAATGATACGTGGCCATCAGCGGATTGAATGAAGTCCTCGTGGGTTTGCGAGCAGATAGCCCGAACAACCAGACTCATGAAATATCAACCACAACAGGCGCATGATCTGATGCACCCTTGCCCTTACGTGCATCGCGATCGATATATGCATCAGTGACCCTGGATGTGAAGGCGCTATTTCCATAAATCAAGTCAATGCGCATTCCCCAACCTCGGTGAAATGAACCATTGCGATAGTCCCAAAATGTAAATGGCTCCCCTTTGAGCGATCGAGGCATCACCTCACTCAAACCGAGTTCCTCCAGTTCCGTGAGCGCCGCTCGCTCGGCGGCCGTGACATGGGTGGAATCAATAAACTGAGAAATATCCCAGACATCAGCATCGGTGGGAGCAATGTTGTAGTCGCCGATTGCGGCAAATGGTTGATCTGGATTAGCGGCCAACTCAGACTGGACTGTTGCGTTCAGTGCTTTGAACCATTCCAATTTGTAGTTGTAGTGCTCATGCCCTGGTTCACGACCATTCGGGCAGTACAAGCTCCACACTCGAACACCGCCACAGGTCGCGCCTATTGCGCGCGGTTCGGCAGCACCGTCAAAGTCTGGTTGTCCCACCAGCCCGCGGGTGACATCAGTAATGCCGACGCGACTGAGAATCGCAACACCATTCCATCGCCCCGTTCCGAGCGTTACTGCCTCGTAACCAGCCGCCTGAATGGGAAGGTGCGGAAAGGCATCATCGGTGCATTTCAATTCCTGTAGTGCGACAACATCTGGCTTGGCACTTTCGAGCCACTCGACCACGCGATCAATCCGGGCACCGACCGAGTTCACGTTCCAGGTAGCAATTCGCACGTATGAAGTCTATTCCCCAGCCCCGTCGGACTGAGATTGTTGCGAATTTCAATGTTGGGCGACGGCTGATTCGAGATCAGCAACAATAATTTTCTGCATACCCATCATTGCTTCCATTGCCCGCCCGGCTTTTTCGGGATCGGGGTTGCCCAGGCATTCACCGAGCTGCTTTGGAATGATTTGCCAGGAGACACCAAATTTGTCTTTCAGCCAACCACATTGGCTCGCAGTTCCGCCAGCATTAATAAATGCTTCCCAGAATCTATCCACTTCTTCTTGCCCATCGCAATCCAAAAATATTGAGAAAGCTTCAGAGTGACTGAACTGGGGGCCACCGTTGAGGGCGATATATTTTTGATTCAATATTTCAAAATCGACAGTGAAAACCTCTCCACCGGGTCCATGTGAAACGTTATTAATTCGACCATCACCCAGAACGCGAATATAGTGCTGGGCAGCGTCTTCGGCCTGGGAGTCAAACCACAGCATGTGCCTAATCGATGTCATGGCTCAGAGAGTATCCCTCGATGCGGTTATCTGATGGTTGACGGGATCTCTTAGCAATGATGGGGGCAGCGTCGAGAAATCTATGCTCACAAGGTAGCCTGTGAGGGCTGAAACCCTCCTGTCACGGAAAGGCCGTGACCGTTTAGTCCGAAGGAGGTGGGTTAATTCATGCGTAAATATGAAGTCATGGTCATTCTTGATCCTGAACTCGATGAAAAAACAATTGCCCCCAGCCTCGATGCATTCCTGAATGTCATCAAGGCCGATGGTGGATCTGTTGAGAAAGTTGATTTATGGGGCAAGCGTCGCTTCGCCTATGAAATCAACCACAAAGGCGAGGGCTACTACGCGGTCATTGAACTGACCTCAACACCTGCTGCTGTTGCTGAACTCGACCGTCAACTTTCTCTCAATGAGGCTGTCATGCGCACCAAGGTGTTGCGACCAAATTGGAGTGTCGCGGAGAAGGCTAGCTAGTGGCCGCCGGGGATATCACTGTGACGGTTGTTGGTAACTTAACCAACGATCCTGAACTGCGTTTCACCCCGAGTGGTGCTGCTGTTGCTTCTTTCACCGTTGCTTCAAGTTCACGTTACTTGGACAAAACCACCAATGAGTGGAAAGACGGTGAACCCACTTACCTGCGATGCAGTGTGTGGCGTCAATATGCTGAAAACGTTGCTGAGTCCCTGACAAAAGGAACTCGCGTCATCGTTTCTGGCAAGTTGAAGCAGCGTTCCTACGAAACCCGCGAGGGCGAGAAGCGAACGGTAATGGAAATCGAAGTTGAAGATGTTGGCCCCGCATTGCGCTATGCAACCGCGAAGGTCAATCGTGTTCAGCGCTCTGATGGTGGCTTCAATGCAAGTGGACCTGCAGGTGGCTCTGCGCCAGCTGACGATCCGTGGGCAACTGGTGCACCAGCAGCAAACTTCGATGAACCCCCATTCTAATCGAGATTCAACAAATCTAATTTTCAACACGTATATATAGGAGTCAAAAATGGCACGCGATAACAAGCGCCAACCAGCGCGCGATGCGCAGAAGATGGTTAAGGCTAAGGCCTGCGCATTCTGCAAAAAAGACGTTAAAGGTCTGGACTACAAAGACGTGAACTTGCTGCGCAAGTTCATTTCAGACCGAGGCAAGATTCGTGCACGTCGGGTTACAGGTAACTGCACCCAGCACCAGCGCGATGTTGCTATGGCCGTGAAGAATGCCCGTGAAATGGCTCTTCTTCCCTACTCAGCTGCCACACGCTAAGAAAGGGACTAGACATGAAACTCATTCTCACGCAAGAAGTTAATGGCCTTGGTATCCCAGGCGACATCGTCGAAGTCAAAGACGGCTACGGCCGTAACTTCCTTCTCCCACGTGGCTTTGCAATTGCATGGACCCGCGGTGGCGAGAAGCAGGTGACTTCGATCAAGCGCGCTCAGAAGGTGCGCGAGGTTCGGGACCGCGATCACGCCAATGAAATTAAGCAGGCTCTCGAGTCCATGACAATCGTGGTACCGGTCAAAGCTGGGGAAACCGGAAAACTCTTTGGATCGGTGACTGCAGCTGACGTTGCATTTGCGGTCCAGACATCCGGCGGCATTGCAATTGACAAGCGCAAGGTGACATTGTCCAAGGCAATCAAGACTGTGGGCAAGCACAATGCCACCGTCGAGGTGCACCCTGGAGTCACCGCGAAGGTTTCCTTCGAGGTTTCAGCCAGTTAATCGCATCCAAATGTTGAAGTGGGGCGGCCCTTATTGGCCGTCCCACTTTCATTTGCTCGGAAACTTCGCAATACTTTTCCCATGACGTCGCAATCTTTTGAAAACAACACAGCGACGGAAACTGAGCTTTACATCCGCTTTCTTGAAGCACATGAGGCTGAAGTATTGGTCGAACTTATCCGTGAGTCTTATGGCGATACTTATGACGCGGAGTGGGTTTATCAACCTGAGCAAATTGCACACCGCATAAGCACGAACACACTGCGCAGCGCGATCGGTCACTTGGCTGACGGAACCATTCTCGGCCACATGGCTTTAATGGTGGAGGAAACAACCGAACGGGTGATGCATGCGGGTGTGGCCGTGGTTCGAGATGCCGCTCGCGGTCACCATGTCTTTGAAAAACTTAAGCGCTTTGCCGCCCAGTGGGCCACGGAAGCTGGATATCTAGGGATATTTAGCGAGGCAACTTCAGCTCACCCCTATTCACAAAAGGCAAACATCGCTCTCGGTGCCCATGAAACTGGATTCCTGCTCGGGTGGATTCCGTCAACGGTGAGCAATAATGCGGCGATCGATCCTGATGCCCACAGACAATCCGTTGCACTGTTCTATCTGAAACTTAATAATGGCGATAACCGACCCATGTTTGTGCCAAAAAAGCATCAGACAATTGTGCAGTCCATCCTGGAGACTTCTGGCCTACATGGGGAAATAGTTCAGGCTGCATCTGAAATAAAAATTCCCAATGAATCAATCCTTTTCGTTGAAGAAAAAGATGATCACAACTCAGCAGTCATCCATGTTGAGATACCCGGTAACGATCTCGCTCAAGTGGTCAATCAGATTCGCATCGAACAGATTGATGTTAAAGATCGAGATGCGGTGTATCTCGACATGCCTTTACAAGTACCCAATACGCAAATTGTCTTAGAACTCCAGGATCCCGAACTGCCATTTAGTTTCGCTGGAATATTTCCCAACCGAAGCCGCAATGGTGATGTCCTGCGACTGCAATCATTTGGCCTCGTTGACCTCCACACGGCAGATATTGTTACGGCATCAGATCACGGGAAACAAATGTTGGACTATGTTTTAAATGATTTGCGGTAGATCATGAAAGTGGGCGGACATAAATGCTGCCCGCCCACTCACATAATGATGAAATCTAGATAACCGGCGGACCATACTTATTGTCACCGGGTGTTCCTTTTGTTGCCCAGAAGACGATCAACACAATTTGACCGACAAGGGGAATCAATCCGATGAGTAACCACCATGCTGAATGATCAGCGTCGTGCAATCGGCGGAAATAGAGACCGAATAGAGGGAGAAAGATTGCAAGGGTCCAGATCAAGGTGATGTAGGTGCCACCGTCCATCGAACTGGTGAGCAAAGAAATTATGAAGCCGACAACGTAGGTGAAAAGCACAAACCACCAGAACTCCGAGCGGCTCGCTCTGCCATTGAATTTGACGTAATTGGAAAATCCGGACTTGATTGCTTCACCGAAAGACATTTTTCTCCTCTATTGATTAGTGTCATGTCGCCTTTTCTCGTTTAGGCTATCGAATAGAGCCTCTGAGGCGAAGGCCATTCGACAATATGCGATTACTTGCCCGTGCGTATTTTTGTCCCTTTCGTTGCATCTGGCGCACTCCTTCTGTCAGAGGTCAGAGGTCAGAGGTATGTGTCGTGCACGCTCTACGGGACATGGACGCCGCAAAGCCCTGGCTCTATCGATGCCTCAATTATTGGGACCGATGAGGCGAATCCCTCGTGGGCATATCAAGGCGCCTCACTTGATGCGCCGACTGAAGCAACACTAAATTCACTCGCGGCACGAGTCTGACTGGATGGTCAATCCAACAGAAATAGCGACAAATAGGACATAGTTATGTTTATGACTGCACCCGCATGGGTGACGGAGGACATCAAGAAAGGTGTAACCCCATGAGTGGTTTCAACATCGCTGAAGTACTAGACGAGGCTTGGAGCCTCACAAAGCGCCAATATTGGCATTGGCTGTTAGTGATTGTCGTGGCAATCGCAATCCCAGTTGCAATCATTGTGGTGGGGGTACTTGCTGCAATTGCGGTTCCCGCACTCGGTGGAATAGTTATTTTGATTGGCATCCTTGGCTTTTTCTACACCTTCTTGGGTTTACTCCGAAATGCGTATAACTCAAGTGAAGGAGCCAAGCCATCAGTCGGAGTGCTCTTGCGTTCAGACCGCTATTGGTGGTTTCTGGTAGGTGGCGCGATTTACATCGGCATTGTGGTCATTGGCCTTTTTGCTCTGATCATTCCAGGACTCATCTTTGGCTTTATGTTCGCATTATTCCCATTTGCACTCATTGGTCGTCCCGGAACTACAGGAATTGGCGCGCTAGCTCATAGCTGGGAACTGATCACCACTGCGTTCTGGCGATACATAGGCTTGCGTGTTGTTCTCTTTGGAACGACTGTTGCACTTGCCGTTGTTGGAGCCGTTGTTCAAGGGGTGTTCAGTGCCGTCGCGGGAGATAGCGACATCGGTGCAATCACTGCAATTCTCTTGGTGGTTGGTGCTGTAATCGCGATATTCATCAATGTCTTCATTGCAGCTTTTACCTATCTTGCTGATGCGCTGGCTTACCGTCGACTTGCCGGTGATGGAGAAGTCATTCGTCCGTAAAGTTTGAAATAGTGAGCCCGGGGCTGGAGAACATCCACCCCGGGTTTTCTATTGATCTTTGCTGTCTGCCGTGCGCAATCGTTGAGGCAGCTGAGCAATCAGCCCATCACTGGCTCGCTCAATCATCTGCAACACGGTGGTGAAGCCGTCGCCCGAACCGTAGTAAGGATCGGGAACATCAAGATCTGGGTGGGGCATAGGCAAGTGCGATAGTTCGGGATCAAATGCGCGGAACATAATGAGCTCAGGTGAGTGATCGCTGTTGTTGATCATGTACTCAACATTGGTGTAGTTACTGGAATCCATAACAACAATGAGGTCGAGTCCATTCATCCAAGTGGAATCAATTTGTCGCGCTCGGTGGCTCTTTAAAGAGTAGTCATGATCAGACAAAGTGCTCAATGCGCGCTCATCAGCATTATGACCAATATGCCAGTCACCGGTTCCCGCAGAATCTACCGCGACCCTGTTAGTCAGCCCTGCTTGTTCAATTCTGTCGCGCAGGACTGCCTCGGCCATAGGGGACCGGCAAATATTGCCCAAACAGACGGTGGTGATGCGATACGGGGTTTTGTTCATCATCTTCCAATATTGGTGAGTGCGACGAAAGTTACTTTCTTTGCATTTTTGTGCGATAGGCCATGACATCTTCTAATGAAGAAGACGTGTCCCGAGCTTCGTAGCTAGTAGGTAAATAGATAGTAGACGGCTTAACGCCACCAATTTGATCCAAAATCATGGTTGCAGCGGCCCGGCCCATGGCTTCGGCATCTCTAGAGACAGCACTAATTCTCGGTCGCAATATGCGGAGCCAAGGAAGGTCGTCAACCACGACCAAAGCTACGTCTCGACCTGGCCGAATCCCTAACTCGGAGAAAGATTCCAGTACTCCAATCGTTGCCTGCACACCGCCTGACAAAATTGCCGTGGGTCTCTTTGCGGGATTCCCTGTCATGACTGCCGTTGTCTCTTTACGGGCAAATGCCGCAGAAAATGCTCCGGTGATCTCGAATGACTTTTTCATGGCTTCTGGCGAAGTCATTAATCCTTCAAGGAAACCCTTGACCCGCTCTCTAGTTGGGCGAACATCGGGTGAACCCGTGACGAGCACCATGCTTGTATGCCCCAAATTCACGAGATCATTCGTGGCTGCTTTTATCCCCGTGACGTGGTCAAAGAGAGTCCTGCCAATGTCTAGGTTGTCGAGATCCCGATCGATGAGGACAACAGGTTTATCGTATGCAGACACAATTTTGCGGAGTTTGGGAGTTGAGTCGACGACAGTAGAAAGAAGTAGGCCATCAACTCGTCGTTGCTTGAGCATGGTCATTCGTTCAATTTCCTGAGTCTGGCTTCCACCACCATTCATTACTAAAAGTGTGTATCCAGACGAGTTAAGCACTGACTCAAGTCCTTCAATTACATCGCTAAAAAATGGAGTGGCGAAGTCACGCACAACGTAACCGATGAGTCGACTCGAACCTCGACGAAGCGACTGCGCAACTGGATCGGGTGAGTAGCCCAATTCGCGGGCCGCATCTTCAACCCGCCGCTTCATGTCGATACTGACGTCAGGGTGATTACTGAGAACGCGGGATACAGATGAGACGGCGACCCCAGCCCTCGTTGCAACATCGTGAATCGTCACCTGGCGACTTTTGGTCACGATTTCCCTCGCTTTGCTCTTTATTTTTTGTGGTGCTCATGGGCACTGTGTGCGGAGACTACCAAGTGACACGGAGGTAGGTTTCGAATCAGCAGAACTCACGGTCAAACTACTGGAAACGATACCAACAATAGATGCTATGGTGCACAATACAGACATCATTATTGGTCACGCAAATGTCCATCGGACGTACCTCTGAGGAGTGAGTGAATGAAAATCGCGTCAATTGATCCAATCCCTGTTGCGTATCCCGAGCCTAATGACTTTAACGCGACGCGTTATCTGTGCCTCGTCAAGATCACCACGGACGATGGAGTGGTTGGTTGGGGTGAATCCATTACCCAATTCCCAGAGGCAAATGCACCCGTTGCCGCACTGATCGACGGCCTCGCGGAATATGTTATTGGTCAGGATCCAGTCCATACCGAAAAGATTTGGCGAGACTTAAAATCCCGCACTTGGTGGTACGGATACCGGGGCGGCCTAGCTTCTTATGCAATCTCGGCGATTGATATCGCATTGTGGGACATAAAGGGGAAGGTCCTCGGTCGAAGCGTCCTCGATCTTTTGGGAGGGCCTGTGCATGAACGCTTGCCCGCTATCGCGTCCTCACATGCTCACTATGAATCAATCCCTCGAATGGCTGAAGAAGCTGTTGAATGGCTATCGACTGGCATGCAGGGCATGAAAGTAGGATTTGGCAAACGTGGCGACGCACACCTGGGATACGAACACAATCGGGACGTTGAGTACATGCGATCTATGCGGGAAGCAATCGGATCGGATAAAAAAATTATGATTGATTGCGGAATCAATGTGAAATGGGATGTGGCCACAGCGGTGAAACGTGTGAGGGCATTCGATGAATACAACTTAGAGTGGATTGAGGAACCACTGGGTGCATGGGATCCAGAAGGATATGCAACGCTCCGCTCAAAAACGGAGTCATTAATCGCTTATGGAGAACGCGAATGGAACCTGAGTGGATTTGAGAATGTTCTGGCGACAGGTAGTTGTGATGTTCTCGGCGTCGATCCAGGACGAGCTGAGGGAATTACGGGGTTCAAGAAAGTAACAGATAGATGTGAGTTTTACGGACGACAGGCAAATGCGCATGCTTGGTCAAGTGCCATTGTTAGTGCTGCCAGCGTTGCAATAAGTTTTAGTACAACAAGCAGCAAACTATTTGAATTCAAACCCCTACGAAATCCCATGCAACATGAATTAGTTTCTAATCCCCTCACTCACACAGATGGCTGGCTCTATCCTCCAACGGGTCTCCCAGGCCTTGGTATTGAGATCAATGAAGATATTGTTGACCGATACCGAGTGAATTAAGTCCAAAGAATGTCGTACAACCCTGGTTCTGTTGATCCACTAAGAATTATGGTCAACTATCAAGTAAGTGAATTATCAAACGTGGAAATTGAGGCAGTAACTTTTTTACTTGCCGATTTTTTGTCTACGACTAGCGCGTATCTTTATGGCAAGAATTCCTTGGATTATGCTAATCTACGTGGCTCTGAACTTGCGGCCTATCTAGCCATTGCATCATCAAATGGCGATATGGATGATGTGGACTGGGGAGAGGTACATCACCCCGGATCAGTAATTCTGCCTGCCGTCTTGGCGGTCGGAATTGAGAGGCATTCCAGTTCAGATCAGATTCAGCGCGCCATTCAGGCTGGCTATCAAAGTGCCGCGATTTTCAGTGGAATCATGTCCTCTGAGATTAGGCAAAAATGGCATGCAACATCAATGGCAGGCGCTGTAGGGGCAACACACGCAATAGCGGAACTAATTGGTCTCACGGCCAATCAGGCATATGCAGCGCTGAGCTTGACATGTGCGAATATTGGCGGGCTTGCGCAGGCAGGTATTGAGAGAAACGGTGCTGCGCAATTCAATCGTGGGGCAGCTGCGTCTCTGAGTGTCATTGCCGCCAGGGCTGCGTTGATGGATATCCCACATCTTCCGGGTTCATTTACCTCACTCATGCTTGCGTGGGGTATCGACCCTGACTTAGCAGGCATTGAGGCAGAAGCAAAATCGCAGCAGGCCCTTGGAATTCAGGGCGCATCGCTTCGGTTACTCCCTGTTTCAGGCTATATGCAAGCCGCAGTGCATGCCGTTGTTTCTGTGCTCATGCGTAGCAGTGGCTTCTCGAGTCTACAGATTTCAGTTGCCCCTTCCACTTATCGGCTTACTGTGACGGGTCAGTCCCCATACAACTGGGTCGATGACTACTGGTGGGATTTGCCATTAATGGTGAATCACCTGTTACAAGGGGCCAATGCTTTTTCGAGGCGGATACCTGTCCTAAACGGAGGAACTCAGTTGAGTGTTGAATTTTTAGAGGATTCCAGTTTGGCTCCCAATGAAGCTCGCCTGCAGTACAGAAATTCCTCAGGTCAAATTGAATTACACAATTTTGTTGCTCCGGGTGGTTTGCCGCTTGACGAAACTACAAGGAATTTATGGGATCAAAAGTGTTCGCTCTGGTTAGGTGTTTCTCCAGAAAGAAATCTTGCAGCAGCCCAGGCGATCATGAGTAATGGTCTTCAAGGAAAGAATCTTGCGGAACTATTTAGCATTTAAGAGTTATTGAGTAAATCCAGCAGAAAATGCTCGACATCTGCGGTACTCGCGGTACCGCGCAGGTCTTTCGTTCGAGTTTCCGGATTAAGCAGAGAGACCTCTATTGCATTCATCAGTGAGGTTGCAGCCTTGTTCAAATTCAAGTGCTCGAGCATCATGACTCCAGACCAAATTGTGGCTATTGGGTTAGCAATTCCCGAGCCCGCGATATCCGGTGCCGATCCATGTACAGGTTCAAACATGGAAGGCATGTTTGGATCAGCACTTAAATTAGCGGATGCTGCAATTCCTAAACTTCCAACTGTGGCTGAACCCAGATCAGAGAGAATGTCACCATAAAGGTTAGAGGCAACGACAACATCAAATTCCTGTGGCCGCGTTACGAATTCCGCGGCTGCAGCATCGATGAGCTTCTTTGATAATTCAATATCGGGGTATTCTTGCATTGTCTCTGCAACAACTTCGTCCCAGAAAGTCATTGTGTGAATAATTCCATTTGATTTTGTAACCGAGGTTACTTTGTGCCGACGATTTCTTGCGGCTTCAGCGGCAAATCGGGTTATTCGTTCGATTCCAAAACGGGTAAAAATATCATTCTGCACAGCAAACTCACGACATGTTCCTTTAAATGAGCGTCCACCAGACTCGGAGTACTCCCCTTCAGTGTTTTCGCGAACGATCAACATATTGATGTGTTCACCATCTGGTAGTTGCACATTTGGACGAACGCCATCAAACTGGCGTACAGGACGAAGGTTGACAAATAGGTCGAATTCCCTGCGGATAGGCATGAGTAATCCCCAAAGGGTGACATCATCAGGGACTTCAGGATCACCGATCGCACCAAGAAATATGCAATCGAATTCGGAAAGTTGAGCGATACCGTCAGTTGGCATCATCTGACCGTTCACTTTGAAGTAGTCGGATCCCCAGTCAAGCCAAGTCCAATCAATGGAAAGACCGGCCTGGTGCAAAGCAGCGTCCAACACTTTCACGGCCACGGGTATGACTTCCTTGCCAATTCCGTCACCCGGAATGACGGCGACCCTTTTTGCGCTATTCAATGACATTCCTCAAGGATTAGTCGGTTGGAGCCGAGAGTGGCCGATATTCGCACAGATTAGTACATGATACCGGTAACGTTTCCACCACCTATCAATACATCAATTGACCACCAGAGATATTAAGGAGCGCCCCGGTCATGTAGCTGGAGGCATCTGAAGCCAGGAATAAAACCGCACCCGCCATTTCCTCGGGTGCACCCAATCTGCCCATGGGCACCATGGAAATGAATGCGGAAACCGCGGAAGGACCTTGACCACCATGCAACATTGTCGTGTCCACTCCGCCAGGTGCAACAACATTCACCCGCACTCCGTCAGCGGCAAATGAGCGGGCTAGCCCTCGTGTCATAGACACGACACCCCCTTTGGCAGCTGCGTAGACGACTGAGCCACCGAATCCGCCCGTCCACCATCCTTGCGAAGAAAAGTTCACAATTGACCCTTTGGTTCCCTGCCTCACAAAAACATCACGTGCGGTTCGATTGAGAAAAAAAGATGCTTTCAAGTTAACGGAATGTTGAATATCCCAATCCTCTTCAGTGATTTCATCAATTGTGTCTCGTCGAATTAGCACAGCTGCAAGATGTGCGACCGCGGCCATGGGCGCACCAAGAGTTGCATGGCGAAAAATCTCCTGATGTGAACTCAAATCTGCCAAGTCACATACAACTTTTACGTGCCCCGAACCAGGAAGTTGATTAAGTGTGTCATCAAGTGACTCGGCAGTCAGATCAACAGCGACAACTAATGCGCCCGCCTCCGCAAAGGCCACCGCTGTCGCTCTACCGATTTCACCTCCAGCACCAGTTACGACAACATGATTCCCTGCCAATCCTGAATCATTGCGCCACGTTGGAATTTCCTCAGAGTTAAGTATGGACTTAGTCATGCGTGATCTCCTCAGATCGGATTCATTATGCAGTCTATTGAGTGAGTAACATGAGGCTTTTTGGCTTTCTGACAGCAAGCAAATTTCCATATTGCGTATCCCCGACTAGGCGCAATTCAGGGAATCGATTCGCTATATTTCGCAATGCAATTTGCGTTTCAAGGCGTGCGAGGGGTGCACCTAGGCAAAAGTGAGGTCCGTGTCCAAATGACACATTTCCAGCATCTTTGCGATGTGAATTGAAGTGATTTGGGGTAGTGAATCGCCTAGGGTCTCGATTTGCCGCACCAATAAGGAAAAATACGTAATCCCCCTGAATTATCTCAACTCCATTAACTTCGATGTTCTTACGAGCTATTCGGGTTTGTCGCTGAATTGAATTATCGAAGCGGAGTACTTCTTCGGTTAGTTTCTCAGTGATAGTCTGATCGTCAACCAATTCCGAATAGGACTCACGTTGCTGAAGTAGAATGTTAAGCGCATTACCAATCAAGCCTTCGGTGGTTTCAAAGCCAGCAAAAAATAGCTGGATCACGAGTGCGATCAGCTCTTCGCGTGAGAATGATCCATCTTCGTTTTCGATAACGATTAGATCGCTGAGCAGGTCGTGAGTTGGATGTTGCTCCTTTTCTTTGATCAAGGATTCCAGGTACTCAGATGCTTCTATTACAGCTTCATTTGCTGATCGCGCAGCTTCAGGTGTCATAACTCCTGCAGATAGTAGATTCACTATTCCTTCAGCCCACCGGTTTAGGTCACTTAACCTAGAAAATGGGATGCCAAGTAATTTAGAGATCACCATGGCAGGGAGTTTGAACGAAAACATTTGAATAAGATCAAACTGGCGATCTGTGGGCCACTGGTCTAGCAAGTCATTGACCAGAGTTTCGATATCGGATTTCATTGAACCAATTCGACGAGCGGTGAATGCCTTACTCACCAGTCGGCGAAGGCGGGTGTGATCCGGTGCGTCTCGAAAAGACATCATCGCCTCAAGGCAGTCGAATACCGCTCGGTTCTGTACGCGTACATCCGGATCCAGCAGGCTCGCTGCCTGAGCGATTCGACCTCCTGCACCGAAGTCCATGGACTGAAGACCCTGCTGTACGGAATCAAAGGGAGTTACCAGCCAGCCATTCACCTTCTGACTCCACACCACAGGGGATTCGGACAATAATCGTTCGTAGAATGGGTATGGATTATGAAAGAAATCCGGTGTTAAGAAATCATCTTCTGAAATCCTGGAAACGATACTAGCCATGGCGATACACTAATGGATAAGCAACGTTGGCGAACGATTTTCAGGGTATAGGTGAGGAACTCATGTACCTGAGTATGTGGGATTGCACCATGTCACCATTGCCAGTGCAAATCAGTTGCGGTGCGGAGCAATAGACCGCTATGTGGCCGATTTTTTTCGGAGCTCTAGCTGCGGTGAGCACGGCAATTGGTCTGATGCTCACCAAAAGCATTTCCCAACGCATGCCCGCCTGGCAAGTAGTAGGGCCGCTGTTTCTTCTCAACACTTTACTCGTTTTACCTGCCATTCCCATTGGTCCTGCTTGGAAAGTTCCGTCATTTGAGATTTTCCTTCTTCATGCATTCTCCACAATTTTATTAATCGCAGGCGCTGCTTGTGTCTTTCTACTGATAACACGGGGTCGTGCTTCGAGCGTCTCTGTTGGACGTGCCGTGTCGCCTGTTGCGGTGCTTATCGCGGGACCAATTCTTTTGGGGAATACGGAATCACGAGCGCTCATAATTGGCGCGATTATCGTCATGCTTGGAGCATTGCTCCCTCTACGAAAAGGATTCGAAGGAATCTCCTCGGGCGTGACGCTTGGGATATTGATTTTCCTTGGTTTCGCAGAAGGCACTGTCACTGTCTTAACAGCAATGTTGGCATTACAAGGTGTAGGCCTGCCCGAAATCTATATTGTACGTACACTGATAGCAGGAATATTTTTCACGCTTTTAGTGCTCCCTCGCGATTTGAAGTTGAAGGACCTTAAACCATTAACCGTCCGAGCAGTTTTTGTTACGGGTGGGTATTTCTTCACAATTCTTGGAGTTCGTGACGGTGATGTTGTCCCAGTTCAGGCTCTGTGGGCTACCGCACCAATGCTGGTGATTTTATTGGAGTGGATCAGACTTCGGGAAAGACCGCAGATCGGGGCCATGGTTGGTGCCGTTGTTGTGGCAATCGGCGTTCTAGTGTTACTGAGTGCGGCGAATTAGTCTTGAGAAGGATCTGCATGCTCAATGGAAATATTGGTACACAGAGGGAAACCAAATGAAGTACAAGTCAGTGTCTGGGAACAGCATATTGGAGCAAAGTGCTCATGCGGCGCATAATCTAGCTTCGTTGGGAGTAAATAAAGGCGATCGCATTGGTATTTGTGCAAATAATTCCATGGAATTAGTGACACTTGTTATCGCTGCACTTCGATCTGGCATCATCCCCGCTCTCATTAGTTCCCAGGCGACTGAGAGGGAATTAACTGAATTAACTCATGACATTGATGCATGCCGTGTCTTCCGCGACGGTGATCTTGACAAAATTGTTTACGGAAACAATTTATCAATGGAAATTGAAGTTGCTATCTCCGATTTCCCTCAGTGTCGACCAATGCACTTCACATCGGGTACGACCGGCCGGCCGAAAGCTGTATGGAGTGGATGGTTGACGCAATCGGAATCTCTTGAATGGGTGCAGGAAGAAATTGATACATGGGAATTTGTCGAGTCCGATACCCACTTGGTCAACGGACCGCTAAACCATTCGGCACCTTTACGATTCGCGATCATGACTGTGTTCGCAAAAGGATCGCTTATTATTCCCGAGAAATTTGTTGCCAAGCTTGCTTTAGAACTCATGATCAACGAAGGTGTGACAACAACTTTTGCGGCTCCTGCACATCTGCAACGAATCATGGCTGTGGCAAGTCCGGACCTGCGATTAGAGTCAATGCGGCTAGTTGCGCATGCAGGCTCATTTTGCCCGGATCACGTTCGTATCTGGGCACATGAATTTTTCGGGGTGGAAACAGTGGTCGAGTTTTACGGCTCAACAGAAGGCCAATTCACTATCTGTCTAGCGAACGAATGGCGCGACAACCCCGGAAGTGTCGGCCGCGCACGACAGGGGCGCCAATTGATTACAGATGCTGAGGGGCAGATTTGGTGTCAGGTTCCTGATTTTTCGAGGTTTAGCTATTGGGGTGATGAGACTAAATCCCAAGCAACATGGAGGCAGGGTAATTGGTTTTCGGTTGGTGACTTCGGACAAATTGACTCAAGTGGGTACTTGTATCTCGAGGGGCGTAAGGGAGATTTGATTATTTCAGGAGGTGTGAATGTTTATCCAGCGGAAATCGAACGCGTGATTTCTAGCCTGCAGGGGGTCGCGGAGTCGGTGGCCTTCGGCCTACCCGATTCGGAATGGGGCCAACGAGTGTGTGTCGCTGTCCTGGGAACCGCAACCGAGTCCGAAATTGATAAACACCTCCGGGAACAACTCTCCGGACCCAAACGACCCAAGAGCGTATTTTTGATCGAGAACTTTCCTAGGACGCATTCCGGCAAAGTAGATCGCATACAGGTGGCGAAAATCTTTGGGTGAGGCTCACTGAGGGTTGACCGAGTCCACTGACTGCTAATTCATTGAGTGGGTTTTGAAAACAGTCTTGACGATCAGGGCACCTATCGGTGTAGAATGGTAACGTTTCCAGAAATCAGAAGGGCTTTCATGAGTTCATTAGTTGAGACGCCGTTGGCTCTACCCAACCTCACCATTGTCGGAATTGAAACTATCCCTATCAGGGTTCCATTGGATCGCGTTTATCGAGGCAGCCATTACCAAATGACGCATCGTTCGACCATTATTACAAAGGTCATGACGGCTTCGGGAATAACTGGAGTTGCCTATGCAGGCGATGAAGATGCGGGTCTACTCGAGATTAATGAGATCATCAACAAGGAAATTGGGCCACTTCTTATAGGTGAAGATGCATTTGCAGTAGAGAAATGCTGGGAGATAACAAGACCTGCAACATGGAACATCCTTAGGGATCGTCGCTTGGGTCTTGTTGCCACCGCCTGTCTAGACGTAGCAATCTGGGATGCAATTGGCCAAGCGCTCAATACGCCACTCTGGAAACTATGGGGGGGCTATCGAAGAGAAGTTCCTGTGATCACCATTGGTGGTTATTACGCTGAGGACGCCAACATTGAAAAAGAGGTAACGAGCCTTGTTGAGGCTCAATTTGCGGGAATGAAATTCAAAGTAGGCGGCTTGTCACCCGAAGAAGATATCAAGCGCGTTGAACAAGCTCGTCGGGTAGCTGGACCAGATTTCGCCCTTGCAGTTGATGCCAATCAGGGCTGGACTCCACAGGAAGCAATTCGTTTCTCTCAACTTGCGCAGGATCTAAATCTCATGTGGTTTGAGGAACCGTGCCAATGGCAGAACGACCGACGTGCCATGCGAGAAGTACGTTCTCGGGGCACGATTCCGATTTGTGCAGGTCAAAGTGAATTCTCAGCAGCGGGATGCAGGGATCTCATGGAAATAGGTAGTATTGATTTTTGCAATTTCGATTCCTCGTGGTCGGGTGGTCCAACGGAGTGGCGAAGGGCCGCGGCCATGGCAACGACTTTCGATGTCAAGATGGCACATCACGAAGAAGCACACGTATCGGCTCATTTGCTGGCATCAATCCCACATGGAACATTCGTTGAATTTTTCCATCCGCAGCGCGATCCGATCTGGCACAACTTAATCGCTAACGCTCCCGCTTTGAAAGACGGAAAAATGCAGTTGAGCGATCGACCAGGACTTGGTTGGGAACTTGATGAAGACTACATAAACAAGTACCGCATTTAGTTTTCATCTAGCCCCATGTAAACCCAATCTCGAGAGGAATACAGCAAATGAAAATGAGAATGCGCGAGGCAATCGTAAGCGCATTGGCGGACGAAATGAGATCCGATCCGACCGTGATACTTCTCGGTGAGGACATCGCTGGAGCGGGGGGCCCATTCAAAACCTCCGATGGACTGCTGGATGAGTTCGGTCCAATGAGAGTGCGAGATACTCCAATTTCCGAGATGGGATTCACTGGCGCAGCGGTCGGCGCGTCAGCATTGGGGCTTCGTCCAGTTGTTGAAATCATGTTCATGGAATTTCTTGGAGTGGCACTTGATCAACTTGTGACCGAGGCTGCAAAGTTTAGATACCTCAGCGCTGGGCAAATTTCTTGTCCCCTAGTTGTCCGCGCTTCAATCGGAGCAGGTTTGGGATTTGGCAGTCAACACAGTCAAACATTAGAAAATTGGGTTACTTCAACGCCGGGCCTCAAGGTTGTCACCGTAAGTAGTCCGCAATCTGCATATGACCTGATGCGATCTGCGATTCGTGACCCGGATCCTGTAATTGTCCTAGAGCCACGTGTGCTGTATGCCGATCGAAGTGAAGTGGAAACAGGCGATCACCGTATTGGGAAATTGGGTGTTGCCCACTTGGCTCAAATTGGCGAGGATCTCACCATTGTTGCCATGGGTCAGACCGTGAATATCGCGGTCAGGGGAACTCAACAGGCAGGAGTGAGCGCAGACATTATTGATTTACGCACACTGGCACCATGGGATCGCGAGACTGTTTTCAACTCGGTAAAGAAGACGGGCCGACTTGTTGTGATTGAGGAAGCACCTGAGAGCGGTGGTTGGGGAAGTCAGATCGTGTCGGCAGTCACCGAAAACCAATTCCGCGATCTTAAGAGTCCAACTGTTCGCATTACGACTCCAAATGTTCCGGTCCCGTATGGTAAGAAACTGGAATCAAAATTCCTACCGTCGCCAGATGAAGTGGCACACACCTTGTCTGAATTTCTCGAAACTGGAAATGTTCCTGCGCCATGGTGGGTAAGAGAAGGGTACGTCCAATGAGCACTGTCCTGAAGTCAACGGAAACTGCCATTCAAAGGCGTGAGGCTCTCGCTCGGGGGGCCAAGCAGCAATTTGAGCGAATGATCGAAATCCGAACTATCGAGGCGGTTGTCAACGATCTTTTTGCTGCTGGAAGTATTCACGGAACGACACATCTTTGTGTTGGCCAGGAAGCACTTGATGTTGGAATCGCGCTAGCACTGCGTCCCACAGATATGGTTACCGCGACCTATCGCAGTCACGGAATTGCTCTGGCACTAGGAATGACTCCACTCGAAGTAATGGGTGAGATCATGGGTAAAGATGTTGGTTGTACCGATGGCGTTGGCGGATCAATGCATTTGTGTGACATGTCAGTTGGCTTGTTGCCAACCTTTGCAATTGTTGGTGCGGGATATCCGGTAGCTGCAGGCGCGGCATTAGCTTTTCAAACACTTGGACAAGACAGCGTGGCTCTTGCAATGGCAGGCGACGGGTCCACAAATATCGGCGCATTCCATGAGTCACTCAATTTGGCAGCAATATGGAAGTTACCTGTAATTTTTGTGGTGGATAACAATGTCTATGGCGAATACTCGCGCATTGACACGACAACCCCAATAGAAGACTTGTATCTCCGCGCGGCGTCCTTTGACATTCCTGGCATAGTCGTTGATGGAATGGATGTCACAGCTGTTGAGGCAGTTGTTAGACAGGCTGCAGATCGCGCTCGCCGGTGTGAAGGGCCCACTCTGATAGAAGCCAAGACCTATCGATTTTCGGGGCATTCACGTGCGGATCAAGCCCCGTATCGCCCAGTTGGCGAACTCGAATCTTGGCAGCAGCGGGACCCAATCAAACTTATGTCCGAAAAGTTGGTGAATGAAGGTGTCCTGACTTCTGATCAGGTCCTGCAAATCACGGAGTCGACCAGAGAATCAATATCGGAATTAGTCGCAGGGCTTGAGGCGCTGCCAGAGCCAGAATACTCGGCAATGTTTAACAATGTTTGGACAACAGAGAAGGTGACGTAGGGCGATGAAGACTTCAGTTAAAATGCCACGCGTCGCCGACACGGTTGACGAAGTCGTCATTGCCGAATGGCTTGTTGAAGTAGGAGCCAGAGTTGAAATTGGCGACGTACTCATGAATGTAGAGACCGACAAAGCGGTCGTAGAAGTCCCCAGTCCAGTTTCCGGGGTGCTCCTCGCGCAACTCGTAGCTGTTGACGACGAAGTGGTCACCGGAACCCCGATCGCCCAGTTAGAAACATGATTCCTTAACGAACTAGGAGGTTGCCATGAATGTCAAGCCGTCAATCATTGACACACATGTTCATTTTTTCGACATGAGGCAAAAGGAGTGGGATCTTGAGTGGTCGTGGCTAGCCCCTCAATCGGATCATCCGATTCTGGGAAACATTGACGCTATTAAGTCTCAGAGTTTCGACCTCACTGCCCTCGAAGGTGAGAGCAGGTTTGCAGGTGTCACAGGCTTTGTTCACGTACAAGCGGCAATTGGGTCTAGGGATCCGGTCACAGAAACCAAGTGGGTCGATCACATGGCCATGGCTTCATCGATTCCGGTTCAAATAGTGGGTCACGTTGATCTTGCAACTTCGCAAGGACCGCGTCAGATCGAACAGCATCTCGAGGCATCGGCAAGATTTGCGGGTGTTCGGGATTTCTCCCTGGAACCTGCCTTAGCCTCGGGTGACTTTTCTGCGTATGGACCATCATTCAAAGTTCTAACGGATGAAAACTTGGTCCTGGACTTGGATTGCGAGTTCCAAAATATGCCAGCAGCAAAATTATTGGCTGGCCGGAATCCTGACATGAATATTGTTTTAGAACATATCGGATTTCCACGCCGGCGCGATGACCAGTATTTCTCTGATTGGTCATTGGGAATCAAAACACTTGCAGAAGTACCTAATGTGATGTGCAAAATATCGGGGCTCGGGATGACCGATCCGCGGTTCACGGCTAAGTCATTACAGCCTTGGTTGGAAGTCTGCCTAGATGCTTTTGGTCCAGATCGGCTTGTCATCGGTTCCAACTGGCCAATTGACCGCTTGTACAGTTCCTATGACGCGATTATCGGGCTTTATCGTGAATTCTTCAGCCAACTCTCGATCGATGACCAAGAAAAAATCTTCAATTTAAATACAAAGAAGGTATACCGCTTCAATAACGAGTGAATGTATCTCTAATGCAGGCTAGCGTTCGACCCATGCGCCCTGTCGGGCACTACGATAAATCAAATCGAGAGCTTCAACTGTTCGTGCACCTAACTCAAGAGGCGCATCGTTGACGACTGGTTTTCCGCGAGTGAGGTCAAGGATCACCTCAACAGGACCAAAGCAGTCGTAATGACCTGCATTGGGTGGAAGTTCAACGTCAACGGTCGAACCGTCTGGTCGATACAACCAAACCTGATCACGCTCAACATCGATTCGGAATTGGCCCTCAGACCCGTAAGCGGAAATACACAATTGGTGCCGGTTATTGGCTGCACCCATATGGTTGGATGCACCGAATGCGGTACCAATAGAACCATCTTGATACTTGAGAGTGATGGCGTCGTGTAATTCAACTGGCGCGTTCATGGAGTTAAGCATGAGGGCAAATGCACCTGTTACTCGCTGGTCCAGTAGCCAGAGGCTCATGCCAAAAGCATGTGAAAGTTGAGCTTGGGCGTAACCACCGCCAGATAGTAGAGGGTTAGTCCACGTAGCTTGTTCTGGAGTTGTGTCTGCGGAGGCTTCGGGGTAGGCGCCAGTATTTGAAAGCAATTCTCGCGTTTGTGACGCCATAACAATAGACACTGCTTCAATTTGGCCAATCCCGATATCAGTCATGAGTGACTTTGCCTTCTTCAGCATGGGGCTGAAATTCCAACCGAATGCACAGGTGACACTTCGGCCGTTCTTCTCCGCAAGTTCAACAAGTTCCCACGCATGATCGGGATTGAGAGTGACAGGCTTTTCAATCAGGACGTTAGCCCCCGCTTCGAGTGCGGCCTTTGCGTGTTCGTAATGCAACCCAGATGGACTCGCCACGAGAACTACATCGACACTCTCAGAGAGTACATCGACGTAATTTTCACTAGCAACCTTGAATCCAAAATTCGCCCGGATCCGCTCGAGAGCTTCCTTGCCATGGCGGGAAACACCTACAAACTCGACGTCTTCGTGCTTCGCAAAAGTGGGTAGATGTGATGACACCGCCCAAGAACCTCCACCTATCACACCGAATCTAATTGGACTCATGGAATATCTCCTTAATCAGTACGCAGTTTTACAATGGATTTCAGCAGATTTCAAGATGGGCTTAGTCGTTCTCTGAGGCGGTCGAAGGAAACAGCAATAATCAACAAGATTCCTGTCGCTATGGATTGCCAGAAGGATTGAACATTAAGCAAGGTAAGACCTGTGCTCAAAACTTGAATGATCATCAAGCCCAGGAAAGTTCCGATGATTGTGCCCCTACCACCATTGAGACTGGCTCCGCCAAGAACTATCGCAGTGACCACTAGGAGTTCATAACCGCGGGCATTATTTGGAGAGGCTGCTCCAAGTTGCGACACCAAGATAAGACCCGCTACCGAAGCGGCTAGTCCAGAAAGGATGAACGCAACAAAGATCACGCGACGACTGGGGATTCCGACGAGTCGAGCGGCCACTGGATTTGCGCCAATGGCGTACACCTGCCGACCGTAAACCGTGTATTTCAAGACGATGAATCCTGCGATGAGTGTTATCCCAAAGATAATAACTGGCATCGGGATGTTGAGAAACGGTCTTGCGGTTCCGATGTAGCCGAAGTCGCGAATCAATACTGTTTGGCCATCGCCAATCAGTTGTCCAATTCCGAAGAAGGTGGCCAGGCCACCAAGAGTGACAATCAGACTGTTAACACCGACAACGGTCACAAAGAATCCATTGATGACGCCGACGAGGAGACCTACAGCTAACCCAATGGCAACTGCCGACCCTAATGCCATACTTTGAGCCAGGGTGGCGGTTACCATGCCGCACATCGCGGCTGCAGATGCAACCGACAGGTCAACTTGACCAGCTACGAGCAAGATCGTTCCAGGCACAGCCATGATTCCAATGACAGCGATGCTTGTGAGCATGTTCAGCATGTTGTTAGTCGTGAAAAATACGGGGCTAGTCAAAGTGAACAAAAGGATCAGCGCGCCAAGCACCATAACTAGTGCGAGGGTTTCGGGGAGTTGACGCCTTGGTGGTCTCGATAATCCAAGAGTTGACGCTACAGAAACTTCGTCCCTGACTGCGGGGACTGTTCCCTCATCCATTGTGTTCATGTGGCGCCTCTCCTTGTTGCAGTAAACGTGTGAATTGAATTCGTTAAATTAATTTCTGTGCTCATCCGCCAGACGCGTCTGTTAAAGCGACCACTGAAACTTCGTGGTAGTCCAGATTGCTCGTGATTTTTCCTGCGGACATCACAACGGCTCGATCGGCAACCTGGACTACTTCTTCATAATCGGAGGTCGAGATCAATATCCCGACACCTTCGTCTGCAAGTTGTCGGATAACTGCATAAATTTCCTGTCGCGCACCTACGTCTACGCCCCGTGTTGGCTCCAGAAGAACCAGAACCTTTGAGCCGGCATTAAGCCAGCGAGCGAGAAGCACCTTCTGTTGGTTTCCACCAGAGAGGAATGAAATTGCTTTATCTGCCCCACTTTCGGAAACCCTGATTCGAAGAGCCGTTCGCCATTTTTCAAATGAAGTGCGCTCTTTCTTGCCGTTCGCCCAGAAGGTGCCACCGAGAACACCAGACCAAAACGGAGCGACAAGGTTCATGCCACTAGAGAGTCCAAGAAAGGCCCCTTCGCGCTTGCGATCAGCGGGTAAAAGCCCAACGCCCAAGCCGATCGCGTTTCGTGGAGAACGTGCAGGAGGACCCCCATTGATGAAAAGCTCGCCTGCGGTTATTTTCTGAACTCCGAACGCAGCTTCAGCAACCTCAGAGATCCCGGAGCCAACTTTCCCGTAGAGTGCAACGACTTCGCCGGGCAAGATCACAAGGTTGGCATCCTCGAATGAGCCAGCAGATGCGGCGTCGCGGAGTTCGATCAGTGGTTCTGCGTTAGCCGGAATCAGGTTCATCTTTGGACGCCCGAATTCATCTATTTTGGAGCCAACCATTGCCTCAATAAGTATAGATCGGTCAATGTTTCGAGCATCACTAGAGGACAACGCGAGATTACCGTCACGTAGTACAACTACATCGTCGGCAACTCGGCGTAATTCGTCGAGTCGATGCGTGATGTAGATCATTGCGGTACCTTTGTCGCGAAGGCGATCGATGAATTCGAATAAAGTGTCGACTTCATCGCCTGAAAGAGCCGCCGTGGGTTCATCAAGAACCAAAATTGCGGCTTTATCTGATAAAGCTCGCGCAATTTCAATGACCTGTCGCTCACCTACTCTCAGGGACGACATGAGAGCATTCGGATCGATATCGACTTCAAGATCATTGAGGATTCGTTGGGCTTCACGGCGCATTTGGCGCCATTGGACGAAACCTTTCTTGGATATTAATCGACCTAAGAAGATATTTTCGGCAACACTTAATGTGCCCGCATCGTTAATCTCTTGGTAAATCATTCTGATTCCCAAGTTTCCTGCGGTTATAGGCGTCAATTTTGAAAAAGTTTGATTAGCCACGGAGATTTCCCCGGAATCGGGTTCGTAATCCCCACTAATGATTTTTACAAGAGTTGATTTGCCTGCGCCATTTTCGCCAAGTAGTGCGAGAACGCGTCCCGAGGTGGCGTCGAGGTCAATACCGTGCAAGACCTCGACACCACCAAAGGATTTCTTAATCCCTCGGACAGATAGTGCAATTTCCTTCCGAGAGTTTTCTAGCATGCTTAATCAGCATCCGCTCACATCGTAGAAGTCACCGATATTATTTTCGGTGACGTAGAGGTGGTCCACGAGCAGTTCCTTGGGAATGGTTACGCCATTGACTGCATCAATGAGGTAGGGAATTCCGATTTCGCCGTAACGCTCTGGGAAGAACGCTGCGCTACCTGCCCATTGACCTCCTGAAGCAATTTCGCAATGTGAGATCTTGTCGACTCCCATACCGGAAACGGCGATCTGGTCTTCGCGGCCAGCGGTACGTGCAGCAGCGAGTGCAGCACTGATGCCGTCATCGTTGATGGCAACAACTGCGATGCGACTTGCATCTGGGAGTGCTGTCAGAGTGTCTGTGACAGCCGTGAGGGCAATGTCTTGACGCCCGGCATCCAGTTCGCGGACCTGGGTAGTCGCTTCATCGATGGGACCACACACAGACTCAAAGCCCTCGCGCTGTCCATCCATGCGGGCGTCGTTAACGGAACCAACCCCGAAGTCTTCAAGGGAAATCCAAGCATCAATCTTGCAATCCCAATTTTCCTTGACCCAGTTGCCGAGGCCTTCGCCACCGATAAACCCTGCACGAGCGTTATTGGCGCCCATGAAAGCTGTCTGGCAATCACCTTGAGCAATGTCGATTGCAATTACTGGTACACCCTGTGGGCCTGCATCGCAGATCTCCTGGCCAGCGTCAGCAACAGGCTGGAAGTTCATGTATCCCTGAACACCTTGAGCCTCGAAGTTCTTAACACACGCCAAAGCTGTTGCTGCATCGAGCTTGCTATCGCAGAAGATCAGTGTCGCACCCGCGATTTCAGCCTGCTCTTTGAATCCGTCAGATACTGACTTACTGAATGGAATTGAATCGTCAAGGGCGATGATTCCTAGCGTTACGCCCTCACCACTGCCTGGCTCTGCTCCACGAAATTCAACGAATTCACCCGAGGCAACTTCTGCGGTTTCTTCGCTGGTTTCCTCGACGACGACTTCTTCGGAAGGCGATTCTTCCACCGTTGCAGTCGCTGCTGCATCAGTTGATTCTGCGTCATCACTGCTGCTGCAAGCTGAAAGAGTCAGCGCGGCAGCGGCTACAAGAGAAGCGATTTGAGCCCCTCGTCTAAATCGAATCATATGATTTCCTCCGAGTTCATGTATTGGAAAGGTTTCCAGAATCATTGCCCAAGGTTTCGGATGTGTCAAGGATCTTTGTAAAATTGTTATTCAGCCAAACAGGTTCAACTGGCTTCAGCTGCGTTAGCGGCTATTTTTTCATTCATGTGCCACACCTGTTCGGCCATAAAGAGATTGCCAGATTCATCTGTGAGGGACTTGATGACATCGGTAAACCAGATCGCCCACTCAGTATTGGCAGTCGAATTTGCCATTGAGCCGAGGCATGACTCAATCGTTGGGTGACATTCCGCGTACCCGAACACCTGATTTCCACGACGAAATAGACTGTAGTTTCTCCACCCACCCGCCCATAGATCTCCCAGTAGTTGAGGCCACACTTCTTCGTGTCGTCGTTCGTACTCCTCTATTTTGTCTTCATAAATCTCCATAATGAATAGCAAACGCTCCATGCAATTCCTCCAAATCGGTAACGTTTCCGGCGATTTACCCATACTGGACTTGAGTTGAGGTCGCGTCAACCGGAATCAATGGAATATAGGGGCCAAATGCCCGTGAAATACATTTTATCCACAGGCTGTGGATAACTTTTAAGCGTGTCTCCCCACCGAATGACACAAAAAAAAGAATCTATGCACAATTTGAACACAGGTTCATCACACAAGAGTCACAGATATTGCACAGATCTGCACACAGGGGAAATGGACACGCTCTCAGGCGAGGTCTAACGTCAGGGGTTCGGTGTTTACTGGTGGGCAGAAGTGCCAGAACAGGTCATGGTCAAGAGTGGAGGTTCAATGTGAGCGTTGCAGAACTGCACGTGCCCGAAGAACCAGAAGGCTATGACCGTCAAGATCGCACACCACCCAATGACGTTGCTGCAGAACAATCCATTCTGGGAGCAATGCTACTGAGCAAAGATGCAATCGCCGATGTTGTCGAAATGATTCGGGCTGACGACTTTTACAAACCAGCACACTCCACAATCTATGACGTCATTCTGGATCTTTACGGTCGTGGCGAACCAGCGGATGCTGTCACTGTTGCATCGGAGCTCACCAAAGCAGGAGAAATCTCACGCATTGGCGGCGCGAGCTACCTACACACGCTTGTCTCTATGGTCCCCACTGCCGCAAACGCCAACTATTACGGGCGCATTGTTCGTGAGCAAGCAATTTTGCGCCGACTAGTTACTGCCGGAACTCGAATTGTGCACATGGGTTACAGCGGACAAGGTGAAGTCGATGACGTTGTTGATCGCGCGCAGGCTGAGGTCTATGAAGTCACCGAGCGTCGCACGAGTGAGGACTATGCACCGCTTGCTGACATCATGCAAGGAACGCTGAACGAAATTGAAGCAATTTCAAATCGCGATGGTGAAATGGTGGGTGTCCCCACAGGTTTCGCAGAGCTCGACACATTAACCAACGGACTGCATCCAGGACAGCTCATCATTCTTGCTGCTCGTCCGGCACTCGGTAAGTCAACACTGGGGTTGGATATTTGCCGTAGCGCCTCCATCAAGAATGGTTTGACCAGCGTCATCTTCTCGCTGGAAATGAGTCGCAATGAGATTGTCATGCGACTTCTTTCTGCTGAAGCGCAAGTTGCATTGCATCACATGCGTTCTGGGCAAATGAGTGAAGCAGACTGGTCCAAACTCGCCAACAAAATGGGTGTGGTCAGTGAGGCTCCACTATTTATTGATGATTCACCCAATATGACTCTGATGGAAATTCGCGCAAAGTGTCGCAGGCTCAAGCAGCGTCACGACCTACGGCTAGTTGTCATCGACTACCTCCAACTCATGACCAGTGGTAAGCGTGTTGAGAATCGCCAACAGGAAGTTTCTGAATTTTCTCGCTCGTTGAAATTGTTGGCCAAAGAACTTGATGTTCCCGTCATTGCAATCTCACAGCTCAACCGTGGACCAGAGCAACGCCAAGACAAACGGCCAATGCTTTCTGACCTTCGCGAGTCGGGATCGCTCGAACAAGATGCGGACATGGTTGTTCTTTTGCACCGCGAGGATGCCTATGAGCGTGAATCACCTCGTGCGGGTGAGGCAGACTTCATTGTGGCCAAACACCGCAATGGCCCAACAGCCAATATCAATGTGGCATTCCAAGGGCACTACTCTCGTTTTGTTGACATGGCTCGAGACTCGATCTAAAGCCTGACTTACTTTCAAGGGAGAGTTATCCGTGGGCGTTGAAGCAATAGCTCGAGAGAAATTCGAAATCTTCAACCACAAGACCTACATCAACTCATGTTCCCAAGCAGCATTGGCACAAGAAGTGCGAGCTGCCTACAACGCCTATCTAGATGGTTTGGTCGAGTTCGGCTCACCCTGGGAAACATGGGTTGGTGTGCAGGAGAATGTGCGCTCACTGCTCGGACAGATTCTCGGTGCCCATGCTGATGAAGTTGCGATCACAACTTCAGCCTCCGCAGCCGTTAATGCCATAGCTAGTTGCTTTGATTTTGACAAAGGACCAAGCCAAATACTCACGACATCACTTGAGTTTCCCACCGTAGGACAGATATGGCACGCTCAGGAGCGACGTGGTGCACAAGTAGTTCACTTGCCTGCAGGTTCTGACCATCGAGTGACTGCGCAACAGGTGGCGGATGCAATCACCTCAGACACAGCGATCGTGTCGGTGACGCATGTCTGTTACCGCAATGGCGCGATGAATGACATCAAAGCAATCGTTGAAGCAGCTCACGGTCAAGGTGTACCCGTATTAGTGGACGCTTACCAATCTGTGGGAGCGGTACCTCTTGACTTCGCTGAACTCGGCGCAGACTTCGTTGTTGGTGGCCTTTTGAAGTACATGCTGAGCAGCCCTGGTGTTGGTTTCCTGTTGGTCAATTCGGCTACGGCAGCTGAATACATCCCAACTACTACGGGTTGGTTTGCCGCTCGCGATATTTTCGCCATGGACATAAATGCATTCGATCCCGCGAAGGATGCAAGACGCTTTGAATCAGGAACACCGAATGTTCCGAGTTTGTATGCCGCCCAAGCTGGGTTGGGGCTCTTATTGGAGGTTGGGGTCAGTAACGCTTGGGACGTATCGCGCCAATTGCATGAGGAACTCAGAGTCGGTGTGGAGGCACTTGGCGGCACAGTTGTAACGCCGAGTGGATCTGGTGCTCATGGCCCCATGATCGCCATCGCGACAACAGATGAGCACGCACTGGTGAATTCCATGGCCGCTGATGGGGTCATCGTGTCCTCGCGAGATGGAAACCTGAGAGTAAGTCCGCATTTTTACAACAACTCAAATGACGTAGAAATCGTTTTAAGTGCCTTGAAAACGAATCGGCACTTGCTCGTTTGAACGGAGCGTCCATGCGTCATTAAATCCCTCGTACCGCATGGCCAACTAACTTGTTGCGCATTTTGGATATAAAGGGATCTTTATGGATATCACTTTCCCCTCTTCATTCCCTACCATCACGTCCTGACTCGGATCAGTAATGGCAGGCAGACAATAGGAGGACGACATGGTTCGAACCGTTGGAATTGTTGGAGCGGGATTCGCTGGACTTGTCACAGCCAAGGTACTCAAGGATTTTGGTTTCGAACCCCAAGTATTTGAAAGTGATTCGGAAGTGGGTGGAGTTTGGGCGGCGAGCCGTCGCTACCCGGGTTTGACCACGCAAAACGTGCGAAGTACTTATGCCTTGAGCGATTTTCCTTACCCAAAGAGCTACCCCGAATGGCCATCGGGGCAACAAGTTCAAGAGTATATGGCCGATTATGCGAATCACTTTGAACTTAATCCGCTTATACAACTAAACACTAAAGTTGAGTCAGCGACTTTTGATGAGGCCGCTAACCAATGGGTGATCACTACATCTGGCACAGGGGCCGGTACCACCAATGTTGATTACCTGGTGGTCTGCAATGGAATCTTTTCCGATCCCTCGATACCCGAGTGGCCGGGAGCAGCAGAATTCAAGGAGGCAGGCGGCCAGATCATTCACACGTCTGACTTTCATGATTTAAGCATGGTGAAAGACAAAAACGTAATTGTCGTTGGTTTTGGAAAATCCTCCTGTGATGCTGCTGCTGCCACAGTCGGTACTAGTACCAGCACCACTATTGTCGCTCGAAAAATTATTTGGAAAATTCCAAAGAAGTTCAAGAACGTGTTGAACTACAAAATGCTTTTGCTCACCAGAATGGGCGAGGCACTATTTCCCTATATAGACCGACACGGTGTTGAAAAATTCATGCATGGCAGTGGTAAGGCTGTGAGCAAAGGCATGCTGGGCAGTGTGCAGGGTGTGGTCACTTCGCAATTTAAACTGGATGAAATAGACCTCAACCCACATACAGGGTTAGAAACCATAGTTCGAAGCACCGTGAGTTTAGCGTCGGACAACTTCTTTGACTATGTTCAAAAAGGTCAACTCACAGTCGAGCGTGACACTGAAATTGTGAAGTGTGAGCCAGGAAATGTATTGCTATCAAATGGCAAAAAGTTACCGGCAGACATCTTGATTTGCGGCACCGGATTCCACCAACGTGTGCCATTTTTTGACGAAAAAACTATGCAAGAAGTCACAGACGACAAGGGAAACTTCCAGTTATATCGACAGATTCTTCCGTTAAACACCCCAGCTCTTGCATTCAACGGATACAACTCGTCATTTTTTAGTCAGCTGAATGCAGAAGCTGGAGCGTGGTGGATAGCCGCGAATCTCAGCGGAATGCTTGACCTTCCCAGTGAAAAAGACCAACGATTGCACACTGAAAGACGTTTAGCATGGATGGAAGAGCGCACTGAAGGAAAGCATTCAAAAGGAACTAACATCATTCCGTTTTCTATTCACAACGTGGACGAACTTCTGGACGACCTAAACCTCTCCATTGGCGGATTCAAGAGATTCCGGGAATGGTTATTGCCTATCAATCCCAAAGATTATGCACCGCTTGAAGGAAGACTGATCAAACGCAGAGACAAGATGAACGCCCGATGAGTAAGGAACTTGATAACAAGTCCGTCATCTTGACTGGAGGTGCGACGCTGTTTGGCGCAGCTGTAGCCAGAAAAATTGTTGATGCTGGCGCCAAACTAGCAATCGTCGACATTAATGAGGAAGCATGCAATCGAGTCGCTCAAGATCTTGGTGAATCGACGCTCTGTTACCCGATTGACATCACTGATGACTTGGCTTTGGAAAAACTTGTCGGGGACGTCAATGATTCCTTTGGTGGGATCCATGCGGTGGTGAACCTTGCATGCTCTTATGCCGATTCAGGTGCGGAGAGCACTCGCGATGAGTGGCTCTCTACCCTGAACGTAAATGTGGTGAGCATGGCCCGACTCGGATTTTATGCGCGCCCTTATCTAGCGGCATCCGGTAGAGGCGCAATGGTGAATCTCACGAGCATCTCTGCCAACGTCGCACAGACGGGTAGGTGGACATATCCCGTGAGTAAGGCGGCGATTGTGCAACTCACTAGAAATATGGCTATGGATTACGCGGCTGATTCAATTCGAGTAAATTCAGTTTCTCCCGGCTGGACCTGGTCAGCGATCATGGATTCACTCAGCAATGGCAACAGGGCAAAAACCGATGCGGTTGCGGCTGCATTTCACTTGACCAAACGTGTTGCTGATCCACAGGAAGTCGCCGAAGTCATTGTCTTTTTGTGCAGTGACAGGGCTTCAATTGTGACGGGAGCTGACTGGGCGGCGGATGGTGGTTACTCCGCAATGGGTCCCGAACAGGCCACGCCAGCCATCCCATTGCTCATGAAATAGGCCCGATTCTGGGCTAATTCCACTCACGACTATCCATATTCCGCATGGAAATTTTGCCATTCTGCACAGGTGGTTGCTCAAGTCGTCCATTATGTGACGGTGGCTGTAACGGAGATGTTCACGGAACACAACCTGTTTCGCACCCGTGATTTGGACGAGGCGCGGGAGCAGGTTGCCAAAGTTTTCTGTCCCCACAAACTCACCACGGCTGACAGGTCGGGTGCTGTTAATACTGTGCATAACTCAGTAAAACAGGATTCGATCTCCCTGAATTACCTGGATTATGGTGCTGAAGTCCACATTCAACCGGGAGAACTTGGCTCATTTTTTCTTGTTCAGATTCCACTCTCCGGCGGTTCATATGTTCGTTGTGGTGACCAAGAAGTCTATTCGGATCAAAACACTGCTTCAATTCCTAATCCCACTGAAAAGTTGGAAATGACTTGGTTGGACGAGTCTCCCCACCTGTTGGTTCACATACCAAGATTGGTTTTGGAAAATAGGTTGAGTGAATTAATTCAACGAGATCTAACGGTGCCGTTACGTTTTGCGTTGGGAATGGACCTCACGGCACCTAAAGTTTCGGGCTGGCGTCAAATCGTTGACCTGCTGGCAAAGGGACTCAACGGAAATCAATGTGATTTCCATGTCAGTGTGCGTTCGCAATTGGAAGACATGGTCATTACAGGTCTGCTGACCTCTCACAATCACAATTACTCAGCCTGCATAAGTTCACCGGCAGAGCCACTGACTCCTAGGAGTGTGCGTGTAGTTGTGGAGCACTGTCACGATTTAACAGACAGGATCCCAACGGTTGCGGAGCTTGCTAATTTGGCGGGAGTAAGTGTTCGTTCTCTACAGGAGGCCTTCAAAACACATGTTGGGCTTTCTCCGATGGAGTATCTTCGCGACTATCGACTGCGACAAGTTAACATAGAACTAAGTTCGTCGAAATCAACATTTATTTCAGTTTCCGAGGTCGCAACCTTTTGGGGTTTTACCCATCTTGGCAGGTTTTCTCAACAGTACTTTGATCGCTTTGGTGAATTACCATCAGCAACTTTTCGCAACAAGTCATAAAACTCTGCACGATCACCCGTCACTGAGCGCCTCTCATGATTTGATATTTTTGGTGATCTCAGATTGAAGCACATGTCCATCGTCATGTTTCGCGTCGCAATGCTCAACGATTGAGGGAGAAGAAGTGTCTGTCAAGGAAGAGATAACCGGAGCATCCATCACAGTTCGGCGAAGATTGGAATGGGCAGACACCGATGCCGCCGGCCACAATCATTTTTCGGTCGCAGTGCGGTGGATGGAAGAAGTGGAGCATGACTTACGGCGTGCCATCAATGTGCCGGCCGAGCTCACGGGATCTATTCCTAGGGTCCATGTCGAGATTGATTATCGGGATCGGATCTGGTTTAACCAGGAAGTAGACGTCACGGTGGGAGTCATTGCCGTGGGCCGAACTTCTGTGTCATATGGCTTCGTGGTGGAGTCGATCGAGGGGGGAATCTGTATTGAGGGGCGTCACACGGCCGTGCATTCACCCGATGCTCACGGCGGCGCCGTTCCGTGGCCGACAGCCGTGAGGGATGCTTTTTTAACTAAAATCTGAAAAATGCGGGCAATTACTGTCCAAATAGGTAACACTATGACAACAGTTCATGTCGCATTATTGACGTACGACAGAATTACGGCATAGATGGGCACAAGGGCAGTTGCCTTAATCCACGAATGAATGAGGGAGAACAAATGAAGAACCGAAAAACCGCGGGGATTCTCGCGGTAGCGGCGAGCCTGAGCCTGGTGCTCGCGGGCTGCGCCTCAACATCAGACACGGCGGATGAAGCGACTACCGAAGCGGTAGCGGAAGAAACCGTAGCGGAAGAAACCGCGGCTGAGGAAGTTGCCGCGGAATGCACCGAGCCGATCATTGTTGGTTCGGCCATGGCCCAAACAGGGTTTATGTCTCCTTTTGATGTCCCTGCTTTGGATACCGCGCGTATCGCAATTGACAAAACCAACGCAGCAGGCGGCGTTCTTGGGTGCCAACTTGAACTCATTGCTGTAGACAGTGAGACAAACCCTGACAAAGCGGCGCAAATTGCTACCGATCTGATTTCACAAGGTGCGCAACTGCTACTTGTCACCTGTGACTACGACGTTAATGCTAAGGCTTCCCAGGTTGCTCAGGACGCAGGAGTACTCGTCATTGCACCTTGTGTTGGTGACACGATCATGGGACCTGATGCAGGATTGACCCTGGGCTTCTCACTTGGTTCAGCAGTTCCTGGTGAGGCAGCCATCATGGCTGAATGGGCGTATTCAGAGTTTGGTCCGAAGGCCGCACTTTTCAAGGACATGTCCATTAAGTACACACAGAATCAGTGCAAGGTCTTCGAAGAGCGTTGGACACAACTTGGTGGCGAAATCGTTTCGGCACCTGAGTTCAGCCAAACACCTGAAGGCTCACTTGCTGCACCAGTCACCGCACAGGTCAAAGAAATCAAGGACTCTAATCCAGACGTAGTTGCCTTGTGCTCCTACCCAGGTGGTGGCGCTGAAGCTGCAGCTGCACTTCGTGCAGGTGGAGTTGAAACACCGATCGTGTCCGGATTCGGCATGGATGGTGCATTCTGGCTCGGAGCAGTCCCAGATCTTTCGGACTTCTACTTCGTAACCTACGCATCCGTGTTCGGTGACGATCCCAACCCCAAGGTTGGCGAGCTCTTGGCCGCGTACAAGGATCTGACCGGCAGCGATGCAGCAACAAGTGGCTTGGTCACAGGTGCCTCAACAATCGAGGCATTCGCACTTGCGGCTGAACAAGCTGGAAGCACCAATGGTGCAGACCTTGCTGCAGCGCTCGAGACATTCAGTGGCGTTGATCTGACCGCTGGACCAACGAGCTTCTCACCTGAATTGCACGTCAACGTGACTCGCCCAATGGCAGTCATGCAGATTCAGGATGGACAGCATTCATTCATTGAGTACCGCGCTGCAGAGCAGCCAATACTCAACTAGTTGAACACAGCAGGCTGCGGGGATGACATTCTTCCCCGCAGCCTGCTTATTCACCAACTAGTGTTCATTGTGTGCTGAGCGCACACGTCAACACTTCTCCAGGGAGCTTTCCGTGACACAAGTGCTAGAGGCTGCGTCGATTGTGAAGTCATTTGGCGCGATCCATGTCCTCGAGGACGTCACTGTTTCCGTCAATAAGGGAGAAGTCGTTGGGCTGCTGGGACCTAACGGTGCAGGTAAAACTACATTGGTAAACATAATCGCGGGATATGAGACCCAAGATTCTGGAACTGTAACGTTAGATGGACGCAATTTAGACGGAATGACACCTGAGGCCCGAACGCATGCGGGTCTTGCCCGCACTTTTCAATCTGGACGATTATTCCCAGATTTAACGGTCACCGAAAATATTGTTTTGGGAGCAATTGGATCTGGATGCTCCACCAAGAAAGCCAATGGGCGTGCCGCCGCAGCCATGGAGATGTTGGGTCTGACGGGTGTACAGAGGGAATCGGCGGCTGGACTTTCACACGGCCTCTCCAGACTCGTTGGTTTGGCTCGTGCTGTCACCTCTGAACCTGATTATTTGATCATGGATGAACCCGCCGCCGGCCTCAATGATCATGAGACACCAGCGTTATTGGCAGCGCTGGACAATATTCGCCGTGAATCTGGGTGCGGCATGCTCCTCATTGAGCACAATGTCGGGCTCGTGGCTGCGGCTTGTTCTCGAGTTTTCGTCTTGGCATCGGGTGAACTACTTTTTGAGGGTAATCCTCAAGACGCCCTCGTCGATGAAGGTGTTCTATCCGCCTATTTGGGTGATGCCACCATGGGTCTTCATGGAGGGCGAGCATGACTCTGCTCAGCGTTCGGGATCTCCAGGCTGGCTATGGCAAAGTTCAGGTCTTGTTCAACGGTCATATTGATGTGGAACCGGGTGAACTTGTGGGGATCGTTGGACCCAATGGTGCAGGAAAGTCAACCTTTTTGGGCACGCTAGCCGGCTCAGTTCGAGCCAGCAGTGGGTCCATTGAATTTGATGGCGCATCAATTAAGGGAAGAAACCCAGAAGACATTGTGCGACTTGGGTTAGCCATGGTGCCTGAAGGCCGAGCGATTTTTACCGACTTGACCGTAAATGAAAATTTACGCCTTGGACTAACTGGTAGACGCGAGAAGTCTGGCGCACAACAAGCAGTCGATGAAGTTATGGACCTTTTCCCAGTACTCACCACGCACAAGAATCATCAGGCGGGACTTTTGAGCGGAGGTCAGCAGCAGCAGTTGGCCATCGCCCGAGCACTAGTCTCGGAACCCAAACTCTTGTTATTAGATGAACCAAGTTTGGGACTTTCGCCCACTGTGATTCAGGATGTCTTCGGAGTGCTCGCGCGGATCCAAGAACGCGGCACCGCAATTATCGTTGTTGAACAGCGAGCGCATCTAGTCATGAGTATTGCCGTACGCACGTTAGTTATGCGGGAAGGGCACATACGAGCGACATTGTCGCAGTCAGACGCGCAGGACGAAGCCAAGCTTGCCGCGGCGTACTTCGGGACCGGAGAGGATCGCGAATGATTCAAACAATTCTTGATGCATTGAGTTATGGTGGACTCTACGGTCTTGCAGCTCTGGGCATAGGTCTCGTTTTTGGTGTGATGCGACTCGTAAACTTCGCACACGGTGAACTCATAGCAATCGGTGCGTACCTCTTCATTGTCACAATTGATCTGGGTCTGCCATTGAGTATTTTGATTGCAGTTACCGGTACGGCGATCTTGGCGTTGTTGATGGAATTTAGTGTCTTTAAACGATTGCGCCTTGCAGGCCCAGCAGTGCTTTTGATTGCGTCATTTGGTGTCAGTGTTTTCCTGCAACGGTTTTATGAGATCATTTTCGGTGCATTGCCTCTGTCCGGGCAAATTGCACCATGGATGACAGGTGTAATGGAATTCGGAGACACCACAATTACCCGCGGCAGCATTGTCACCATCATTCTTGCCCTCATCCTCCTTGGCGGAATGTGGTTCTTCATTGAGAAGACCACATTGGGTTTACAAATTCGAGCCGCATCAAGTGATTTTCAAACGGCACGCCTATTGGGTGTTCGCTCCAATCGTGTCATCGGAGCAGCCTTTGTTTTCAGTGGTGTATTGGCCGCGGCAGTGGCCTTCGTATTGGTGACACAACGTGGCTCTGTGGATCCATTATTCGGCGTAAACATCACGATTCTTGCGCTCGTGGGAACAGTCATTGGCGGGCTGGGAAGCTTACAAGGAGCAGCCTTGGGTGGATTCGCGGTCGGCGCAACGATTAGCCTGCTGAACTCGTTCCTGGGCAATTACCGTGTCTATACATACACGTGGCTGTTCATTCTTGTGATCATCGTCTTGTTGGTGCGCCCTGGCGGACTGATATCAAATAAGGCCGTCAAGGAGCGTGTGTAGTGTCTGATGACCTCTTGCGCTCAAGTCAATTGCCGGGTGTAACTCGCTTTCAATGGCAGCAATTACTTGGTCCCATAGTTGTAATCGTAGTTTTGTCCTACGTGATCAGCAGCATCTCAATTACATTCACATTCCTCACCGAAGGGACCTTGGCTCTCCTTGTCATGGTTTTAGGCTTACAAGTTTTCATCGGCAACAGTGGTGTCCTTTCCTTTGGCCAGGCAGCGTTTGCCATGGTTGGTGGTTTTGCCACAGGTTTATTGACTGTGCCGGTCAAGATCAAAGAAAACGTTCTTGATGAACTTTGGGAGCCGCTCAAGGCAATAAATATGGGAATCTGGCCAAGCCTGGTTATTGCCGTGGCTATCGGTGCATTTTTTGCCTTCCTCACGGGGCTTTTCCTCATGCGATTGAGTGGTTTGGCCGCTGGAATCGCGACATTCGCACTTCTCATGGTTGCCGACAACGTGTTTTTCAATTGGCGCCTTATCGGTCCAGGTCCTCAAGTTATGCCACAGGTTCCCAAATTTGGATTTGTCGATGAATCAATCATCTTGGCCGTGGTGGTCATGGTGGTCGTTTATCTCATTGGAATTTCTCGGCGAGGGCGCCTTTTGCGCGCAACACGCGAAGACCCATTGGCCGCGCGAGCGCTAGGCGCGAGTGTGTGGCGCTTACGCGTGCTGTTCTTTACAGTGTCTGGTGGAATCGCAGCACTGAGCGGCGCCATGTATGCCCACCATTCGGGTGCTGTTAGCGCGCGTGACTTCTATCTTGGATTCACGTTTACCACGTTGGCAATGTTGGTGATCGGTGGTGCTACCAGCATGTGGGGCGCGGTGGTCGGAACAATTGCGGTAACAGCCATCGGACAAGTCTTGTTGGAGTTTGAAAGTGGTGTAACAGTTGGCGGTATTGACATCACATTGCCCAACGGGGCCCGCGGAGTTGTCATAGCGGCGGCTTTGGTGGCCATTCTCATTTGGCGACCCAAAGGAATAACTGGAGGCAGAGAATTTGCGCTTCGCCTCCCATTCCTCAACCGGCCATAAACCTTCCACCATTGACATCGAGTACAACTCCGGTGATGTAAGACGAAGCATCGCTTGCCAGGAATAGGACAGGTTCAACACATTCGTTGATATCTGGCATGCGGTGCAAAGGAATCGAATCTAGAACTTCATTCCGATCCTTGTCGCTCATCGCATCAAACATGCCTTGTAATCTGCCGGTGAGAAATAGTCCCGGTGCAATGGCATTCACGCGAATGTTGTCAGGCCCAACTTCACGCGCTAATCGTCGGGTTAAACCAAGAATGCCAGCTTTTGCCGCTGCATAGGGAATACCTGTGACGGGACTCGTACTTCGGCCTCCAATGGAACTAAATGTGACGATTGATCCACCACCTTGAGTTCGCATGTATGGAACGACGGCAGCACTGCAGTGGTAGGTACCTTTGATGTTGACGTCAATAACGAGATCTAGGTCTTCGGGGGAAATGTCTTCCAAGTCGCGGGGTGTTCCCAAGCTGCCTCCGGCAGCGGCAATAAGGGAATCTATTCGGCCAAAGCGCTCGGCCACCCGTGCCATTGCTTCCTGCACCTGGCGGGAATCCCGAACATCGACGCATTCGCCGTATGCCGATAAACCCATGGCATCCAGACTTTGGGTCCCAGTAGTGACGGCTTCGGGATTCGCATCAAAGAGCGCAACGCGCCCACCCCCGTTGCAAAAGGCCTCCGCTATTGCCAGGCCAAGACCACCTGCCCCGCCCGTGATAACCGCAACCTGGCCAGTAAATCGTTGCGGTGCGGTCTCAGGGTTGGGGTTCTCTGACATAGGGGCATCCTTGCCTAAATTGAGTTGGATTTCGGGAAAAAGGTTGCTCAATGATGGATATACCGTACTATTGGCGATAGTCAAAAAGACGCAAGAGATGCGGGTGTCGGGAAATCCAGAAGGGAAGTTCATCCGGTGAAAATCGCAGTGGTTGGCGCGGGCCCAGGAGGTTTGTACTTCTCTTCACTCATCAAGCAGATTGATCCTAGTGCTGAAATCACGGTGTGGGAACGAAATGCCCCCGATGACACTTTTGGTTTTGGTGTTGTTTTTTCGGACCAAACATTGAGTGGGATCAAGGCATCAGACCAGTCTGTCTTTGAGGACATGGGCCGCTCATTTGCTTACTGGGATGACGTAGACGTAGACATTGATGGTTCCAAATTCACCATCGGGGGCAATGGATTCGCGGCAATGAGCCGCAAGGAACTGCTCCATGTGCTGCAACGGCGAGCCAAAGCTCATGGTGTTCCCATTCACTTTAATTCGGAAGCACCTCCTGTTGAAGAACTCATGGCGAACTACGACCTCGTGTTGGCAAGTGATGGCATCAACAGCGGGATCCGATCTACATACGAATCTGACTTTGGAACAACGATCGATCCACGACAATGCAAGTTCATGTGGCTTGGCACCGATCTTGTTTTTGAAGCATTCGAATTCTTCATTCGTAACACCCCATATGGAGTCATGCAGATTCACGCCTACCCCATGGATGACAAGGGCAGCACATTCATCATTGAAATGCACGAGGACGTGTGGCGCAACGCTGGGTTTGATCAGTTTGAGTCAGAGGAATTGCCGCCTGGTGTGAGTGACATGAAGAGCGTGGAGAAAGTAGCTGAACTTTTTGCTGATGTGCTCGATGGTCACGAATTGATCGTGAACAACAGTAAGTGGGTAACCTTCCGAACGATACGAAATCGCACATTGGTAAAAGACAACCTTGTGCTCCTTGGAGATTCAGCACACACGGCACACTTCAGCATTGGTTCGGGCACAAAACTTGCCATGGAAGACGCTTTAAGTTTAGCCGCATGTTTGCAAGAGCAACCGACCATTGAGAGTGCACTGAAGGCATATGACGAAGAGCGTCTTCCTGTTGTGAAGAGCACTCAGCGCTCCGCCCAAGCAAGCATGGAATGGTTTGAGGAAATCAATCAGTACGCTGATCAAGAGCCTGTTCAGTTTGCATTCAATCTGATGACACGCAGCCGAAGAATCACCTATGACAATCTCCTCGAACGCGATCCAGCATTTGTTCGAGAAGTTGATTCATGGCTCTTGCGGGACCAAATAGCGAGTGGTCGTGTTCCAGCTGGAACTACACCACGCCCCCCAATGTTCCTGCCGTTCAAATTGCGCGACTTGGAGTTGCCCAACCGTGTTGTTGTCTCACCCATGGATATGTACTGTTCCATCGACGGCATACCGGGTGATTTCCATATGGTGCATTTAGGCTCGCGTGCCTTGGGTGGGGCAGGCCTAGTCATGACGGAGATGGTGTGCACTTCACCGCAGGGCAGGATCACACCCGGATGCGGTGGAATTTGGAATGACGAACAAGTCACTGCATGGAAAAAAATTGTTGATTTTGTACACACGACTGAGTCCAAAATTGGTTTGCAATTGGGACACTCGGGCCGCAAGGGTTCCACAAAACTCATGTGGGAGGGGATCGATCAACCACTTCCCGATGGCAATTGGGAGATAATCGCCCCCTCACCTATTCCGTATTTGGACAACAGCCAAGTGCCGCGGGAAATGACACGAGCCGATATGGACGCGGTCCTTGAAGAATTTGTCACTGGCGCCCGCAATGCTGATGCAGCAGGATTCGATCTGTTGGAATACCACTGCGCCCACGGTTACCTTATGTCGAGTTTCTTGACTCCCGTGAGTAATCAACGTAGCGACGAATATGGCGGAAGCCTTGAAAATCGAATGCGTTTCCCACTCGAAGTATTTGATGCTATTCGCGCCGTGTGGCCCGCGGGCAAGCCAATTAGTGTGCGTATCTCCGCCTCTGACTGGGTCCCCGATGGTCTATCCGTTAAGGAATCGGTGGAGATGGCCCGAGTATTTGCTGAGCACGGGGTAGATATTGTCGATGTTTCAACGGGCCAAACAACACCAAAGGCCAAGCCAGCTTACGGCCGTTCGTATCAAACTCCATTTGCGGATCGAATCCGAAACCTTACCGGAGTTGCCACCATGGCTGTTGGTTCAATTAGTAGTTGGGACGATGTAAACACGATTATTGCTGCGGGCAGGGCAGATCTCTGTGCCCTTGGCAGGCCGCATCTTTATGACCCAGCCTGGACCCTGCATGCAGCAACGGAGCAGGAATACCGAGTTCCATGGCCGAATCAATACGCGGCTGGAAGCCGTAAGCCCCCTGCAGGACGCAATGAAGATCCAAAACCGCGTCTTGAATTGCGAGCGCCAGAGAAACTGACAGATAGGCCAAAACGCTGGCGGCCAGGGCAGTAAAACCGACACAATGTACTCACACTGAAAACTGGAAGGATCAACGTTATGACAGATCTCAATTCATTAGCAGCCTCGATTGTTGATGGCTCCGTTCAAGTAATTGACTTGACTTCACCGCTTCACTCTGGGACACCAGTATTGGCTCTCCCACCGGAATTTGGTCAGACCGCTGTTTTCGAGCTTGAAGAGATCAGTCGATATGACGATCGTGGTCCCGCGTGGTACTGGAATAACGTTCACACGGGTGAGCACACAGGAACACATGTTGACGCTCCGATTCACTGGGTGACGGGCCAAGACAAGGACGATGTCAGCCAGATTCCAGCGCAACGTCTAGTCGGCCCCGCCATAATCATTGACAAAACAGCTGAGGTTGCGGCGAACCCTGACTACTGCCTTACCTTGGAAGATGTGAAAGCTTGGGAAGCAGAGAATGGTCCCATCCCTCCACATTCATGGTTCCTGTTCCGCACCGGCTGGTCCAAGTACGGTGACGATCCAGTGGCATTTGCAAATGCCGACGAAAATGGTCCGCACACACCAGGTGTAACACCAGAAGCCGCCAAGTACCTCTCTGAAAGCGAGATTCTTGGATGGGGTGTGGAAACTGTTGGAACAGATGCGGGTGGTGCCATGGTATTTGACCCACCATTTCCTTGCCACAACATGTTTATGGGTGCAAATAAGTGTGGCGTGACGCAATTACGCAACCTTGACAAGCTTCCCATCACGGGCGCAGTAGTGGTTGTAGCGCCGCTTCCCATTGTTAAGGGCTCAGGCAGCCCATGTCGAGTTTTAGCTTTGGTTCAAAAATAGGCAGACGCTGAGAAGTAGCTAAATTGGGCCCCAGTCGCTTTCTGACTGGGGCCCAATTATTTTGCAAGAGCACGTGAGAGACTCAGGTCTCTATGAGCATCACCGGTAAAGCCCCGATATCACTGAGGGGCTATCTCGTATTGGGTGCGCTCACCATGATTACTCCTTTGGCTACAAATCTATTTGTCCCAGCTTTGCCCGCCATTGCATTGGCATTTGACTCGTCAACCTCCGCGACCCAATTAACTGTATCTGCGGCTCTCATTGGAATAGCGATAGGGCAATTGGTTATTGGTTCTCTGAGTGATCATGTGGGTCGACGAATGCCGGCACTCATTGGCACCGGACTATTCGTGGCCCTAAGCGTTCTTTGTGCCTTCGCACCATCATTACCGGCCTTGGTGGTCTTGCGATTCCTACAGGGATTTGCAGGTGCATCTGGAGTGGTGCTTGCGAGAGCCTCAATACGTGACCGGACAACAGGTCCTTTTACAGCTCAGGCACTTTCTCGCCTACTAGTTGTGGCTGTGCTCGCGCCCATCATCGGCCCATTTATTGGCGCATTGGCACTGCAAGTTATTGATTGGCACGGGGTGTTTGCAGTCTTGGCGGTGGCTGGAGCTGCGGCATTCCTCATGACTTTCTTTTGGTTTCCAGAGACCTGGCACCGTCACCTGGTGAGCAAAGATGACAAGGCACTCGAGGAAGTGGCGCGTCATGAACTCATGCGCGACCCACACTTTTGGTCGATGGTCCTTGTGACCGGTCTCTTGGGATTAATCATGTTCAGTTGGCTGTCCACTGGATCATTTTTCCTAGCGGATCAATATGGCGTTGAAGCAACTGAGTACTCAATTTTTCTCGGCTTGTCAGCAGTGGCGTTCCTCATCAGTGCGTGGATCAATTCACGCGCCGTGCTCGTAATCGGTGCGTTCAAAGCACTCGTGCGTGGCCTCATCATTATTGGAAGTGCCGCGGCCGTTTTAGTAATCGGTTCAATCGCCCATTGGCCACTGCCTGTCGTAGTGGCGTCCGCCATTATCTCGGTGGGTGCCTTCGGGGGAATGATTGCAAATGCCCAGGCCATTGCCATGGAGCATCATGGCAAGGCCGCGGGTACTGCATCGGCATTTCTGGGCAGTTCACAATTTCTATTGGGTGCATTGATACCCCCGGTTGTCACAGCGATATTTGGCGATACTTGGTCAATGGGCACGACAATGTTTGTGGCTGCAGTCATTGCCTTGATCGTCACACTTCTTGCGCGAAAGGGATCTGAACTCCGAAGTAATGAGCTAGAGAGCTTGGCCTAGGGCCACTTTGAGTGCTGTTCCTGTTTCATCTGACAAGGCGGCGCCTCGCAATACTTTGATCTTGTTGGCTGGATCGGGAGACTTCTCAGCCGTAGGAATGTAATCAATGATTTCAGTGAAATTGCGCAGCCCATTGGCATGGGTGTCACCATAGCCCTTGATAAGTTGCTGACACAGGCACACTTGATAAGCCAGCTCACCATTGCCGGGAGCCAAAGAAACGAGCGTGGAAATCCAGTTATCAATTCGATTTTGTTCTATTCCGAATCGAAGTGATCGTCGGCGAAGCGGTCGAAGCTTGGCAAGTAGGTAGAGGACCGTGAACCCCCAGACCGATGATGTTTGAATCTTGATGCCCTTATTGGTGATTTTGAAAACAATCCACTGGAAAGGCTTTGAATTCAAGAGCCAACGGCCAATTGGCGTAGGGAGGGTGTCAGTGATCTCTTCGATCTGTGGGTGAAGAAATTCGCGCACTTGAACCATTTCCGAGTCTGATGCCCGTGATTCCTCTTTGACTCGATCAAAGCGCACTTTGCGGGTCTTATGAAAAGCGACACGAATGGTGTCTTCATAGGTCATCCATAAAGCTGTGTAGCGGGCTGCCTCGAGTGTCAGCTTGTTGTCAGGAGTGGAATCGACCTGGACAATACGTGCGACGCGATCAAGGTATTGCTCGGCATATTTGACATCTTGATATTCGGCGCATCGCTTGATGCCTTCAACCAGCATGTAGCGAGCTTGCTCGGGAAACTCGGAATGAATACGTTCGGCACACTGGGTGAGTTTTGGCCCTACCAGCGCACTGGGGTTGTTGATCGCCATGGAGAGGACTTCAGCTGCAGGACCTGAGTCTTCAACCTCTGGTGGGCGAGAACCGATTGTAAGATCAACAACAGGTCTTTCTGAGGCGAGAGCCGCATTGAAACCTGCATCGAAGGCAGCAAGACTGGCTTCAATTCCTTTGCCTCCGCCGCGAATAATGTCTTCACATTGTTCGCGAGAAAACGGGATAACTTGAGCAGCCGCGATGGCACCGAAAAGGGACGCGCTAATCACGCTGCGGTTATCAATGGCAAGTTTGTTGAAGTCGGCACGAATGAACCTTTTCGATGAATTTTTGCCGGCGTCAATGAGCCCCTGTGAATCAATACGTCCATCGCCCATGGCTGTGCGCTCAGGCATTGAGTAGACCCGGTTAGTGGAGGCAATAAGCGTCGTGCGATCTGGAGTGCAGAACCCACGTTGAATTGCGCGCCCGGATTCCATTAATTCAGAAGCAACGACGATATCAACTTCACCCGGTGTGGGCATGGTGCTCAAAATTGGTTCTCTTTGTTCGGGGCTTTCACTGGTCTTTGGCAGCATTTCGACGTAGTAGACGGTGGCTCCCGTTCGTTGCGCAACACCTGCGACCGATGTATTTTGAGCGAAGTAACCGTTAGCCTCGGCAACAGCAACCACCCAATCTGCGAGGACTCCACCACCCTCACCACCCATTGCAAGGATCGCCATGGTCAATGGGCGCGCACTCGATGCACGAGTGATCGAGGAGGCGCTAACAGGTGAGTTCGTGATGGTCATGCAGCATCAATTCCAATGAGTTGCTTTTCAATGCCCTTTTGCAGCCAACCGATGTACCTTTGTCGAATTCCTAGTTTGGCTTTGTCCCACCAGCTAGGGTTATAAATAACCTCAGTGCGGTAGAACGAGGGGCAGAGAGCCGCGGCATGTGCGTTTTCACCGCAGAGACCGCAGCCAACGCAACTGTCTAACACAGTCGCGATTGGGTCATTGCGCATTGGATCTGGGTTGGGGCCAATCGTTAGAGATGGGCACCCAGAAATTCGTATGCAGGAGTGATCACCTGTACAGGTTTCAGGATCAACACCGTAGCGCTCGCGGACCACTCGCTTGCCTTCTTTGATTTTCTTGGCGCGTGCGGGCTTTTCCCGTCTCTCTCTATTAAGGGTGCATTCACTCTGAGCAACAATGACCTTGGGTCCTTTTTCTTTTGTGGTGAGTGCTTCCTTGAAAAGATCACGCATTTCGGCCACTTTGAACGTATTCGTCATGGTTCGTGACCACTTGACACCAATGCCACGGACCGCGCGCTCGATTGGGTGGTTGGTGGAGCGATTGAGTGCTTCGGCGCGTGATGAAAGTACGTCTTGCCCACCGGTTGCAGCGCTATAAGCGTTGTCGACTACAACCAAAAGTTGATCATTTTCATTAAACACAGCGTTGCCAACTCCACTTGTTAGGCCGTTGTGCCAAAAGCCTCCATCGCCCATAAAGGCGATCGTTCGTTTGTCTGAGTCCTTTGCGTTGAAAGCGGACCCACTTGCAGATCCAAGGCCGTAGCCCATTGTTGTTGCACCGATATTGAACGGGGCGTTGATGGAAAATAGGTGGCACCCAATGTCTGCGCTGACGATGTGTGATCCGACTTCCCGTTCAGCAAGTTTCAAGGCCGCAAAAATTGGGCGCTCTGGGCAACCGGTGCAAAAACCGGGTGGTCTTCCTTGGACTAACTCAGGAGCAACTCGCGGTGCGAATGGACTACGTGGATCATCGTTATCAAAAACAATCGCAGGCAAGTTTTCAGAGTTGATCTTGCTGGGAAGGTACTTTTGTATAAATGCCGTTACCCCCTTGGTTACGGCTGCAGGTGTGTATTCGCCAGCAACGGGAAGTAGGTCTTTGCCATGTAGTGCTGTTGTGTCACCCGCACGACGTAGCACCGTGTTGATATTTTGTTCGATGTAATCAGGCTGACCCTCTTCAACCAAGAGAATTGCGTCTTTGCCTTCACAGAAGCGAAGTACCTCTTGATCAATGATCGGGTAGGTCACATTGAGAACGTAGAGCGGTATTTGACTATTCCCGTAGGGGTCAGATAGACCCAGCAATTCAAGTGAACGGTTAACAGTGTTGAAGAGACCACCCTGCAAAATAATGCCAATGTTTTCATTCTTTTCGGCAACGAATTCATTGAGTTCATTTTCTTGGATAAATTTGACAGCTGCAGGCCAGCGATCCTTCACCTTTTCTTGCTCGTGCGTGAAGCTTGATGGCGGCAGCACAACGCGACTGACATCGCGCTGTGGATTCTCGATAGCTTCTTTCAAAGTAAACTGGGGTCGTTTGTTATCGCGTGTAATAAATGATCCGTGTAGGTGACAAGAGCGCAAGCGCAATTCCAACATGACCGGGGTGCTACTGGCTTCGGAGAGTTCGAAACCTTTCTCAACAAAATCTACAATTGCGGTGAGGTTGGGCCTCGGATCAAGGAGCCACATTTGGGATTTCATGGCAAACGCGTGCGAGCGTTCCTGCATGATGCTCGAGCCCTCGCCGTAATCTTCGCCGATAATAATGAGAGCGCCTCCCAGCACACCACCGGAAGCTAAGTTTGCAAGTGCATCGGAAGCAACGTTCGTGCCAACCGTTGACTTGAACGTAACTGCCCCACGGAGCGGATAGTGCACAGATGCAGCGAGCATCGCTGCCGCAGTTGCCTCAGATGCACTGTTTTCGAAGTAGACGTCAAGTTCCTCAAGAATTTCGTGAGCATCACCGAGGACATCCATAAGGTGGGAAATAGGAGCACCTTGGTAGCCACCGACATAGGCGACTCCGGACTGCAAAAGACCCTTTGTGACCGCGAGGATTCCCTCCCCCCGGAACTCAGCACCAGCGCCAAGGCGCAACTCCTGGACTTCGTTGGCAAATGATCGTTCCGCCATGACGATGATCCCTTCATTAACTAGCCGCGGTGCATGTGCACCGACGTGACCCCATGCATAAGCATGGGGGAGATAGCTGGTCAGCACAACAGCAGATTTGTCACATACTTCCGAGCAAGATCACACTATTTTGACGACCGTCACAAGACCAGCATGTACTAGTGGCGGCGTTCGCGCAACCGTTTTGCCACGAGATATCCGGACCCTCCGCCCAGACCTGGCCCGGGGTGCGTCGAAGCGCCGATGTGCCACAGCCCTTTGATTCCCGTGTTATGCCCGCTGGCCAACCGCAGAGGTCTCCACAGGGCGTATTGGTCCACGCGGCAGTCACCGGCATACGGGTCGCCGCCAACGAGGTTGACGTTCATGGCGGCCAAATCGGCCGGGCCTAAGACCCTCTTGCCCGTGAGGCTGGTGGAGATATTTGCAATATGTGGCGTGAGTTGATCAATGACCCGGTCCGCGTAGCGGTCCCGAACCTCGGGGGTCCATGCGCCGAGGTGATCGATTTCTCCGGCTAGATCACCCCGAATCTCTCGTGGAACTTCCTGCAGTTGGATCCAGAGCAGGCCAGCTCCCTCGGGCACTCGTGACGGATCGATTGTGGAGGGCTGACCAACAACAATTGTGGGTCGGCGCGGAAGGAAACCTCTGTTGGCAGCGTTGACAGATTCAGAGAGGGAGTCCATGGAGTCGAGAACGTGTACCAAAGCGACGTGGTCCATGCCAGGGACTGTCCACTCCGGCGGCTCTGAGAGGGCTAGGTGAATCTGCATACCGGCCCGCCCGTAGCGATATTGCGAGGCAGCAGCGGAGTAATCGGGTGGAACATTACTTGGATCCAATAAATTCAAGTAAAGGGATTGAGGTGTTACCGAGGCAAGAACCGCCTTTTGTGCCGTGTACGTGACACCTGAACTCGTTCGAACGCCGTGTGCCCGACCGCCTGACACGTCAATATGAGTGGCTTCCACGCCGGTCACGATCTCGCCACCAGCTTCGGAGATGATCGTGCTCAGTGCATCGACAAGTTTCACCCCACCTCCCACGGGAATTGGCATACCCCCCATAGAGATTGCGGCTGAAATCACTTTTGTGATGAACGCACTGGAGGCATCATCCGGACCCAGTCCGTTGTGGAGTGCCCAGGGAACGAGCAGGGCCTTGGTAACGGGCGATGTGAACGTTCGATCAGCCCAGGGTGCTGCGGGCTCTAACAACTCGGCACCACTGGCCAACAAACCCTTTCGGCCCAATTGCCGCCAGGCTTTCCAACCCAACTTGCTGGAGTTTGCACGCCAGAAATCCGTTCCAAGGAGTCCGAATGCGAGTTCAGCCTTCCCGCCGAAATCAGACATGACGGCATTCCAAGCTTCTAGGTCTCCCAGACTCTCGAACGTGGCGGCATTTCTATTGGCATCGGTGGACAAGACGGCTGAACCGTCCGCACAAATGACTCCGGTGGGATCTTCGGTGTTGAGGTATTCCACCCCAAGTCGGGCTAGGTCAGTGGCGAGTTCCGCGTAGGCAGGACCCCCGAGAAAAAGTGGATGCCAGCTCGAAAGAAGTTCAACGGTATAACCCGGGAATATGTCAGTGCGGGTTGCTATCGCACCGCCAGCAAGATCATTGCGCTCGAGAATGGTGACTCGCCAACCCTTTTGCGCGAGCATGGCACCAGACACCAATGAATTGATCCCACTGCCAATAATCACGGCATCGCTGTTGTGTGACATTAAAGCCACCTTTCCTCAATCATTTATTTTCGACGTGGTTTGCGACCGCAACTTCTGGCAAATTATGCGGAAGATATTTCGTCACCATGGTTGCACCCACGAGCGTATAGCGCAATGATGGCGGTCGTCAGTTTTTTGAAAGATTAGGGAGAACATCACATGGAGAATTCCTTCGACGTGATTGTCATCGGTTCGGGCATCAATGGACTCAGCGCCGCAGCATTGCTGGCGGTTGAGGGAAAAAAAGTAATAGTTCTTGAATCTAATGATGCCCCGGGTGGCGCAGTTCGCACCGAACAGATAACGGTCCCCGGCTTTCACCATGACCTTTTCGCCATGAACCTAGGCCTCTTCGCAGGCGGCCCCGTCATGGCGACATTGGGTGAGCAACTGACAAAGTATGGATTTAGCCTCGTACCCTCTTCGAAACCTTTCTGTTCTGTTTATCCCGATGGCAGCATGATCGGTGTTGAGGCTGACGCCTCTGCCACTATTCAGAACCTGGCGGCAATCGCACCTGATGATGTCGAAGCGTGGGAGGAACTAACGGCAAAATTAGGGCTGTGGGCACCATTTCTGATTGG
>JAFMDS010000059.1 GCA_017857175.1 Candidatus Nanopelagicales bacterium
ACATGCTCAGCGAGGTGGAACAAACCTGCTCCCATGTCGTGGTCATGCACAGAGGAAAACTCATTGCTGTCGGTGAAGTTGAAACTCTGCTGGCTGGCAGAGCAGATGGTCGTCTCGAGGACATATTCCTCGACATGATCGGTGAAGATCTCACGGTTGGGAAAGAGTGATGACACAGTTGATAGAAACTAAATTGCCACGAACTTTTCCACTTCGTGTTGAACTAGTGCGGCAGCTCAAACGCCGCAGGACACTTGTTGCTTTCATTTTGGTCATTGCTCTGCCGCTTATCGTGGTTGCCGCTGTCAAATTTGGCCCCTCAGCCAACAACAATGGTGGCGGTGGTTTCGGTGACGGAGACCTTGACCTCGTGGGGCTGGCCACCGCCGGTGGGTGGAACTTTGCCCTGACCATGGTTTTCTTCGCCTCCGGGTTCCTACTGCTGATCTTGATCGCCATGTTCTGCGGTGACACTGTCGCCAGCGAAGCCAGTTGGTCCACGTTGAGATACCTCCTCATGGCACCCATCCCTCGCCGCAGACTTTTATCAGTCAAGCTCGTGATTGGTCTACTGCTGTCGATTGCATCGATTGTTGTTCTCATTGGCTTCTCTTATCTCGTTGGACTCATCGCATTCGGATCAGGCAACATGGTGACTCCCACAGCTGGTGAGTTCAGCTACTCGGAGGGCGTCTACCGCCTGGCAATTATCGGTGGCTACATATTCATCTCACTGCTTTTTGCAGCAGGCATCGCATTCCTCATGAGTGTCCTCACGGACATTCCCTTAGGAGCGGTTGGAAGCGCAGTCGTAATTGTGATCGTGAGCAACATTCTGGGCGCCATTGAGGCACTGGGATCCCTCCGCGAATGGCTGCCCACCTACTACAGCAATGCGTGGATTGGCGCACTATCTAGTGATATCGAGTGGGGGGACATGATCCGTGGAACTTCATATTCCTTGATCACCTTCACTTTGCTCATCGGGTTTGCCTACTACCGTTTTGATCGCAAGGACATTACGTCCTAATAAGTGGCTTACACTTAGAAGACCTAGAAAGGGACAATCGTGATCAAGATTTCCATTGATATGGACAGCTGTCAAAACTATGGCCAATGTGTTTTTGAGGCAGAAGATATTTTCTCCCTCGATGACAACGGCAAGATCCAGTACATCAAAGAGGTCCCCGATGACCGTCAGGACGACGTTGAAAATGCCGTTGATGTCTGCCCTATGCAGGCAATTTCCTTTGAAGTTGTTTGACGCCACCAAGCCCAGATCGTTGCCTGGCTTGAGACGTGTAGAGGTCTCGCTCCTACTGGCTCCGTTTTTCTTTACTTCAGGGTGCCTCGGGGATGATCGCCATGAATGGGCATTCCACTACAGAGTCCATTGATGGTCGCAGCTATTCTCCTTGGCATTGCGGTCTCAATAACACTCAGTGTTCCCTGGCAGAGACCGCAACGTTGGAGAATATCAAGATCGCAAAAAAGTGATCTCAACTCAACTAAAGGTTCCCCAGACAAAGCACCGCATAATTGAGTCATGCTGCAAATATCATTTAGCCATGCGATTTCTCATTTCAGTCATTGATAATTCAACCGGTTCCGCAACGCCTGAAGAAATGAAATCGATCAATGCTTTTAATGATCAGTTGGAAGCAAATAGTCACTGGATACTCGCATGCGGCCTCGCGGCTCCACAGACGTGCTCTGTCATCGATAATCGCAATGGAGCGAACATTGTTACGGATGGACCGCTCATTGTTGCTCCGGAATACCTCAGCGGCTTTTGGCTGATCGAAGCCCCCGACGACCTAACCGCCCACGAACTTGCTCGAAACGGCTCTCAAGCCTGTAACCGAAGAGTTGAATTGCGCCCGCTACTTGGCTAACTAAGCCGCGAAAAAGTGGGTCGCCGGGGGCTCGAACCCCGAACCTACGGATTAAAAGTCCGCAGCTCTACCATTGAGCTAGCAACCCAGGGACTGGTGGTTATTTGGACCGAAATGCGGTCTGAAATTCACCAAGTCGCCGCTCCAAGGGTATCTGTGAGCGGCGGTGAGTGAAAAGGGGCCCATCTCCTTCATCGTGAAAGAATTGAAAATATGAAGGGGAGGTACCAACATGGAGTTCAATAAAGGTGAACCGAGGCTGGGCAATCACAGCGACAGCGAGGGTCAGACACAACTGATTCGAGGAATTCTCGGAGCAGGTTCGGTCGTCTTTCTTGTGAGTTCTGCGCTCTTGATCGTTCTGCCAACGTACTTCGGGGAACTATTGGGGCTCACGACTACAGAATCAAGTAATTGGGCCTTACGAATGATGGGCGCGACATTACTAGCGTTAAGTGGACAGATGTGGTTGGTCAGGTCTGCACCTGAAATCACCGTGCGCAGATCAGCCGCGGTAATGATTGTTGCGGGCGGAGCCATGACGGTCCTCACCGTCATCATGCCTGCCGACTGGACTATCGCGCGCTTTGCATATTTAGGTATTGGTTTAGGTTTCCTCTGCGCATACTTGGTTGCGCTGATTCGACGCTGACTGGTTGATCAGTCGTTAGCTCTGCTGGCCCATGGACCACATTTGCCAGACCGTGGTGCGAACACTTCGTGGCTGCTGAAGAACCGTGACGATCGCGTAGGCGACATCGTCGGCAACGAGCCACTCGGCAAATCTGGGGTCGTTATCCACTCGACCAGCTCCAACGGCAAATTCTGTTCCAACACCTGCAGGGCATACGGCAGTCACGCGGATACCTTTTTCGCGGAGTTCACGGTCGAGCGAACCTGCAAGTCCTACCTGAGCAAACTTGGTGCCGGCATAAACGGCTTCATCGCCGCCACCACGGAATCCTGCAACTGAAGAGACAATCACGATGTCGCCAGCGCCTGTGGTTTTCAGCATCGCTGGAACTCCAGCGCGCACTGTCCAGACGGTACCGTCGTAGTTGGTATGCATCATGCGCCGCAACTCATCATCTGTGTGATCAAGGATGGAGCCATACATGCCAATACCCGCATTGGGAACAATGGAATCGAGTTTGCCAAACTTGCTCACGGCTGCATCGATAAGTTTTTGATTGTCCTCAACCGAACGAACATCCATGGGAACGGCGACTGCGTTGTCAGCACCCAACTGCTCGACCACACCATTAAGCCGATCACCGTCACGCGCGCCGAGTGCAACTTTCGCGCCCAACTCAACGAGTTGTTCAGCAGCTGCTTTGCCGATTCCGGAGGTAGCGCCCGTAATTGCAACGACGGTGTCTTTGAGGTCTCTGAGTTGGTAAGTCATGGCTTCATCCTAGGCCCTAGCGCTAAGCGTGCCACTAGGGTTGGTGGATGAAGAAAGTTGTGATTTTTGGCTACGGTCTCGCTGGCAGAGTTTTTCACGGTTCGCTCATTGCAGCCGAACCTAACCTCGAGGTTGTGGGCATCCTCACCTCGAATCCAGAACGGCAAGCGCAAGCCCAAACAGACTTTCCCAATGCACTCATCACGGGAGATATTCAGCAGTTGTGGTCCTTGAACCCGGACCTAGCAGTTGTGGCGGGAGCCAACGTCACACACGTGCCATTGGCCACTGATGCCCTCAATCGCCGTATAAATGTTGTGATTGATAAGCCCATCGCGGCTGATGCAGCGAGCGTCCAGTTGCTGGCACAGGCTGCATCCAACAACAGGGTCCACATTTTCCCGTTCCAAAATCGCCGCTGGGACTCTGACTACCTGACTTTGCTCAAGGCGGTGCAGGGAGGAACCCTCGGTGCCCTGCATAGATTCGAATCTCGCCTCCAGCGTTTTCGCCTGCTATCCAAAGGTGGGTGGCGAGATTCATCAGCCCCCGAGGATTTAGGTGGGGTCCTGTATGACTTTGCCCCGCATGTTGTTGATCAGGCCATGGACTTGATGGGTCCCGTTACCAGCGTTCATGCTTTTGCTCGGACGGTTCGAGAAACACCAGTCTCTGATGATGATCTTGTTCTGATCCTCACCCACGAATCGGGTGCTCTGTCTTTCTTGGTGGGTTCCCTTGCAACAGCCATACCTGAATCGCGATTTGAGCTCTACGGCAATAGGGGAGCTGCTCGCATCAGAGCCACCGACACCCAAGAAGATCGCTTGAAGGGTGGTGAGATTCCTGGTCCCGACTGGGGCATCGAGCCTGAATCCAGTGTGATTGAACTATGGGTGAGCAATGACTCAGGGGATGTGAACTACCACACTCTGCCATCAGAGAGAGGTTCTTGGCCCAATTACTACTCAGAAATAGCAGCTGCATTGCGCGGTGAAGGCGCACCCACAGTTTCCATTGACCAAGCGATACAAACTATGCGGGTCATGGATGCCGCCCGTGAGTCAGCTGCAAGCCATGCCGTTGTCGAGTTGAACCCGCCAGCCGGCCACTAGGCGGTCCATGAACGGTTAGATGAAGGACCACTCCGCCCGAAGTTCCAGCGGCTCATCTTGCGTTGCGGTGTAGGTCTGACATCCCATTGAATGCTCAAAAACATTGGGTGGTCCATTCTGCGGCTCCACGCAGGTGAAGTCTTCCAACTCACTAAAAATCACAAACCATTCATGTGAACTCGTCACGCGCAAAGCGAGATCACTTCCCCACCTCAGTGTGACAGTGTTCTTGGAAATTTTGAACGCGTCATCAAAAGGTCCGTCCGAGTTAGTCACATGAACCAATTGGCCGGTGGGCAAAGTTCCCTCTCGCACGGCTATCTCGGCGTGACCGAGATCTACCGAAAGATTCCGCCCTTCACCGAGGTGATTTCGAAACCATGGGTGCCAACCCATGAGAACTGGCACAGGTTCACTGGAACTTGTCTTTGCGCGCAGTGTTGTGACAATTGAATCGGCATAAATGTGCCACCTAGCTTCAACAACTAGGGGACCCAACCAGCCATTGATGTCATGTGTCGTGACCACCGTGATTGAATCAGCACTTTGCTCAATTGACACCGAATCTGGTGGAGTATTGAGCACAAATCCATGCAGCGCGAAATCCCTGTAATTGCATTGAAATTCCTTGGTTTGGCCGGCCCACGTGATTGAATTTTTAGACACTCGTCCGGCCCACGGGGCCATGATGTAGAACCCGTGCTCAACGGGATCTGAGCCGAAAACTCCGATCAGTTCATCTTCACCATACTTCCAACGAGTCAACCGTGCGCCCAAAGCAAAATCAAAAGCGACAAAATTGCGGCCCACATTGCCAGAAAATTTCTCAGGAGGCGGAGAGGGCAAGGGATCGATCCATTTCAGTGAGAGGGTCGTTTAATAGGGCGGCAAAAGCAATTTCCGATGCCCCAACCAATGTGCTGCCAATGTCAAATGATGGCAAGGTAATGAGCGCCCTAGTTTCAAAAAGTGGACGAGATTTCGTGATCTCCTGGATTACTTCATCTCGCACAAATGGATAAACGTCGGCTAGGTGGCCTCCCAAAACAATCACGTCAGGGTCAAATGTGTTGACCAAGTTAGACAGACCAATACCGATCCAGCGGCCGATCCCCCGCAACCCTTCAATGGCCTGTGCATCACCAGAAATTACTGCCTCGATTATGTTTGAAATCCCAGAGAAATCGCCCGAGGATCGAAGGATTGCGTCACGACCAACTTCAGTCTCCCAACAGCCCGTATTGCCACAATTACACGCGTGACCACCCGGGTTCACCACCATGTGACCGATCTCGCCGGCATAACCACTAGCACCACTCAACACACGTCCTTCAAGCGCAACTCCACCGCCCACACCGACGTCACCTGAAAGGTAGACAACGCTGGACGCATTTCGGCCTGCACCGCGGACGAATTCAGCAATAGCACCCAAGTTTGCGTCGTTCCCCAAAATGACACGTGGGGTAGCGCCAAAAACGGCATTCAGCTCCCGCGTGACGTGTTCTTCAAAGTTCACATCGAGCCAACCTAAGTTGGGAGCTTTCCGCACCAAACCAATTTCAGCGTCAATCACTCCCGGAATAGCGATGCCAACTCCGACCCATGCGCTGCCATTGGGCACATGTTCAAAGAGTTCACTGGTGCAGTCAATTAAGACTTCAGTCGCATTTGCAACAGCAAATGGCCCATCACTCTTGGGTCGCTCAACCTGCGCAATAACGCGACCACCAATGGAGATCGCCGCACCCGCAATTCGATCCACTCGCAGATCAAAGGCAATGACAAAGGCCGATGACTCTCGAGTTCTCACCACAAGTGAAGGACGACCCACCGAACCACCCGAACCGGGAACTTCTTCAACGATTCCAGTGATGACTAGATCAGAAACGAGGGCGCCAACAGTACTTCGATTTAATCCTGTTCGAGCAACGAGCTCAGATCTGCTCAACTCACCATCTTCATGCAAATATCGCAGCACCCGAGCCAAGTTGTGCCGCTTAACATCGTCGTTGTTGACAGGTGAAGTGCGAATCATGAGGGGTGCGCGCTAGCGCATCACCCCTGAAGATCTCTTGCGAGAGAGTGCATCCGCACCTGCAGCCAGCATAAGAACCGCACCCGTGATCATCAACTTGACCCCCGCGGAATATCCCAGCAGTCCCATGCCGTTATCAATCACCGCAACAACAGCACCACCGATGAGTGCATCATGGATTCGACCGCGTCCACCAAAGAGACTCGTTCCTCCGATGACCGCTGCTGCAATTGCATTAAGAACAATGAACTTGCCCGCGTTCGGGTCAACGGACGCTGCGCGTGAAGCAAAAACAATTCCCGCGAATGCTGCAGTTCCGGAACAGATTGTAAAAACTGCGATCCGAATTTGGCTCACACTGATTCCAGCTCGACGAGCGGCCTCAACATTGCCACCGACTGCGTAGACATGACGCCCGAATCGAGTTCTGTCTAGAACGAAACCAAAAATCAAAGTGAGAAGCGCAACAATTGGAACAATGATCGGAACGCCGCTGAGTGGGTTGAGGTCAGGGTTGGTGCTGCGCTCCAGACTTAAAGCCCACACCGCAGCAAATCCAATAACAGCCGTAATAGCGGTTTTGATAATGATCATGGACAGTGATGTTGCAGCGAATCCACGGGCGAGGCGCCTGGCTCTTCCAGTAAATGCGAAGAGGAAATAGCCAATAACGACAATGGCATAGAAGACCCACCCGAGCCAGATGGGCAGGTTGCTGTTCTCGATGGCAAGAATCACGCTGTCCGTGACTCGAACGTTTCCGCCCTCACCAATGATGATCAAAATGAGCCCTTGGAAGGCAAGGAAGAGGGCGAGTGTGACCACGAAGGAGGGAATTCCCACCTTTGCCACGAGCAGACCGATACACAGACCAATGACAATTCCAGCAATCATGGCGACGGCGATGGCAACGGGCCACGGGTAGCCCCACTTGGCCATGGACACCGCAAGTAGCGAGCCCGCCACGCCTGACGTGACTCCAGCCGACAGGTCAATTTCACCCAAGAGGAGGACAAAGATCAAGCCCATCGCCAGGATCACTACAACGGCAGCCTGGGTGAAGAAGTTCGCAAAATTCAGTGGGGTGAAAAAGACCGGCTTTAGAAACGAGAAAAGCGCAACCAAGACCACCAAACCAATGACCGCGGGCATGGAGCCCATGTCTCCACTCTTAATTTTGGTTCGGTAGGCAGCCCAGGACTCACCGAGCCCATTGCCCTGCTTTTGCATGTACTTGGGAACGTCGGTCTGAGGATTCGTGGTCTGAGACATGATCAAACTCCTTCAGAAGTATCAGTGCGGCCGCCGGTGATGTACTCGACCACCTCGCCGCTATTTGTTTCACTTGTTCGAAGGCGAGTGACCATGGTTCCGAGGTAAAGAACGTAGATGTAGTCGGCGACTTGGAAAACGTCCTGCAAGTTGTGAGAAATGATGACAACACCCAAGCCATTGTCCGCGAGCCTGCGCACGAGGTTGAGAACTTGCTCGGTTTGAGCTACGCCCAGTGCCGCGGTTGGTTCGTCGAGGATAACTACCTTGTTATTCCAAAGAACGGAGCGTGCAATCGCTACGGTCTGTCGCTGCCCGCCCGACAGGCTCGACACCTTCTGGCGAAGCGAGGAAACTGTGCGAACTGAGAGGCTCTGAAGCGTCTCCCCTGCGCGCGACTCCATGTGGCCTTCATCGAGTGCGACTCCATTGACCAGTTCACGACCCAAGAACATGTTTTGCACAATGTCAAGGTTGTCGC
>JAFMDS010000060.1 GCA_017857175.1 Candidatus Nanopelagicales bacterium
CCCCCAAAGGTCCAGGCGCCAAGAAAGTGCGTCGCAAGGAAAAGAAGAATGTGGCTCACGGTCACGCTCACATCAAGAGCACGTTCAACAACACCATTGTTTCCATCACAGATCCAACGGGCGCTGTGATCTCCTGGGCTAGCGCTGGCCAGGTTGGATTCAAAGGCAGCCGCAAGTCCACTCCATTCGCCGCGCAGCTCGCCGCAGAAGCAGCAGCACGTCGCGCCATGGAACACGGCATGCGCAAAGTTGACGTATTCGTCAAAGGTCCGGGTTCAGGTCGCGAGACCGCAATCCGTTCCCTGCAGGCAACAGGTCTTGAGGTCGGGTCAATCTCTGACGTCACTCCCGTGCCCTTCAACGGAACCCGTCCATCCAAGCGTCGTCGCGTCTAATCGCGCGCATTAAATTTTAATCAGAAAGTAGGAAATAGATATGGCGCGTTATACAGACGCAGATTGCAAGCGGTGCCGCCGCGAGAAAATGAAGCTGTTCCTCAAGGGATCAAAGTGCGAGTCACCGAAGTGCCCGTTTGAGAAGCGTCCTTACCCTCCCGGCCAACATGGTCGTGGTCGGTCAAAGGAGAGCGAATACTTGTTGCAGCTTCGTGAGAAGCAGAAGGCAACCCGCATGTACGGCATCCTTGAGAAGCAGTTCTCGAACTACTACAAAGAAGCCAAGACAATGCCCGGCAAGACAGGTGAAAACCTGCTCGTGATCCTTGAGTCACGCCTGGACAATGTTGTCTTCCGTGCAGGGTTTGCCAAGAGCCGCGACATGGCCCGCCAGTTGGTTACCCACGGTCACTTCATGGTCAACGGCAAGAAGGTCAACATTCCTTCCTACCGGGTGAGCCCCAACGACGTCATCGACGTTCGCCCCAGTTCACTGGAAATGACCCCATTCATCGTTGCCCACGCTGAGATCGGTGAAAAGACCGTTCCCGCATGGCTCGAGGTTGTGCCCAGCAAGATGCGCATCCTCGTCCACGCCTTGCCTGCTCGCGCAGTCATCGACACCCAGGTTCAAGAACAGCTCATTGTTGAGTTGTACTCCAAGTAATCACCCCTTCGATTCATCTGAATCGAGCCTCAAGTTGCAGTGTCAAATAGAGGTCACTGCTGGAAGGAATGAAAAGTGCTCATTAGTCAGCGTCCAATTCTGACCGAAGAACCAATCAGCGAGTTCCGTTCACGTTTCGTGTTGGAACCACTCGAGCCTGGCTTCGGCTACACCCTCGGTAACTCCATGCGTCGCACCCTGCTCTCTTCGATTCCTGGTGCATCTGTCACCAGCATTCGCATTGATGGCGTGCTCCATGAGTTCACCACCATTGATGGTGTCAAAGAAGATGTCACCGAAATAATCCTGAACCTCAAGGGTTTGGTTGTTTCGAGTGAAATCGATGAACCAGCAGTCATGTACTTGCGCAAGCAGGGCCCCGGCGATGTCACCGCAGCAGATATCCAGCCACCCGCTGGTGTCGAGGTGCACAACCCAGAACTGCACATCGCAACTCTCAATGGCAAGGGCAAGCTCGAGATCGAACTCATTGTTGAGCGCGGTCGCGGCTACGTCCCCTCTGTCATGAACAAGCACCCAGAGCAGGAAATCGGCCGTATTCCGGTTGACTCCATTTACTCACCGGTGCTCAAGGTCAGCTACAAGGTCGAAGCTACTCGTGTTGAGCAGCGCACCGACTTTGACAAGCTCGTCATCGACGTTGAGACCAAGCGATGCATGCTTCCCCGCGATGCTGTTGCATCGGCAGGGTCAACACTTGTTGAGCTCTTTGGTCTTGCACGTGAAATGAACGTTGACGCTGAAGGCATCGACATTGGCCCAAGCCCAACGGATGCATTCGCAGCGGAGCAGCTTTCCACCCCGATTGAGCAGTTGGACATGACAGTGCGTTCATACAACTGCCTCAAGCGCGAAGGAATCCACACCGTTGGTGAACTCATCACCCGCAGTGAGGCTGACCTGCTCGACATTCGCAACTTTGGTGCGAAGTCCATCGATGAAGTCAAGGTCAAGTTGGTCGGTCTTGGGCTCGCGCTCAAGGACAGCCCTCCCGGCTTTGATCCAAGTACCGCCGTGTACTTCGATGACGAAGATGTCGACATGAACGTTGACCCTGAAGAAGAAGTGGCTGTGGAGATCTCCTACGCCGAGGACGCCTACCCCGAGGACGAGCAGCTCTAAGCCTGCCCTTCACCGGATACCTAGAAACATAAGGAGAACCACATGCCTAGCCCAGCTAAGGGAGCCCGTCTCGGCGGAGGCGCAGCGCACGAGCGTTTAATGCTCGGCAACCTTGCCACCGCACTTTTCGAGCACGGCAAAATCACCACCACCCATGCCAAGGCAAAGCGGCTTCGTCCGCTTGCTGAGCGCATGATCACATTCGCCAAGCGCGGTGACATTAATGCTCGTCGCCGCGTGCTCACCGTGGTCAAGGACAAGGGTGTCGTGCACACCCTGTTCACTGAAATTGGTCCAAGCTACGCGGGCCGACCAGGTGGCTACACGCGAATCATCAAGATCGGAAACCGCAAGGGCGATAACGCTCCCATGGCGATCATTGAACTCGTTGAGCCAATGCTCGAGCAGGTTGTCGCTGAAGCAACAGGCGCAACCAAGCGGGCAGCCAAGGAAAAGGCCCAGGCCGAAACTGTAGCTCCAGCAGCAGTTGAGGTTGTGGAGGAGACACCAGAGGTCAGCGAGCAGCCCATCTCTGAGGTCAATGCGGAAGAAGAAGTTCTCATCGACTCCGAGGCGGCAGATGCTGATGAAGCTGTTGTCGAGGAAATCGTTGAGGCTGCAGAAGAGTCCAAGGAGTAAGTCCTGCACTCTCACGAACTACCAGAATTAGTGAGTCAGCCCGTCCTTGGATCACCCGAGGACGGGCTCATTCGTCTGCGCGCGAAACTTTCCTACGACGGCTCCGGGTTTCGCGGGTGGGCTTCCCAGGGTGGGGACCTCCGCACAGTTCAAGCCGAGGTTGAAAACACTCTTGGCGCTTTGATCCATGACTTGGACTTCGCAACCGTGTGCGCAGGGCGCACCGACGCAGGTGTGCACGCCCGCGGTCAGGTGATCCATTTTGATGTTCCCAAGGATCATCCAGACTTAATCAAATTGACTCCGGAGCGTGTGAACAAGGCATTGCCCGAGGACATCCGGTTCCTTTCTATCGAACAAGCACACAAAGGTTTTGACGCGCGCTTCTCCGCATTGTGGCGCGAGTACACCTACATGATTTCCGATGACCCCACGGGGCCGGCGCCCCTGCGTCGCCGTGAAGTTCTTCCGTGGCCAGTCTCATTAGATATCGATCGATTGAACGAGGCAAGCCAAGCGCTCATAGGTGTGCATGACTTTTTTGCCTTCTGCATTAAGCGACCTAGGGCATCAACAATCCGTGAAGTTCAAAAACTTGAGTGGCATCGCAATAGTGACGGCTTCATTGTGATGACGATCAGGGCTGATGCGTTCTGTCACTCGATGGTGCGCAACGTTGTTGGTGCGCTGTTGCCTATTGGCGACGGCCGCAAGAAAACGTCATGGACCACTCACCTGCTCAACCAGGATGGCAAGTCCTCGCACGTGCAAATGATGGAGCCGTTTCCATTGGTCCTCGAGGAAGTTGGCTACCCACCGGACCACGAGTTGGAGGCGCGCATTGCGATAACTAAACGCCGACGGGACAGCAGCCAATAGCTCACTCTCGCTAACGGCGAGCCCACACAAGTTTGCCTTTCTTTTTCTTACAAATCAGTTTCCCAGATACTTCACCCTTTTTTGTGCATTTCTTTCCAGCTTTGGCTTTCGCTTTGGACGGGGGCGGGGTGGTTGCGGTTTCGGTGAATTCCACGGTACCGGTGGCAATGCGAGAGGAATCGTGGATTCCACCCGGTGCATAGCCGAACCACACACGCATTTGACCATTGATCAATTCCACACTGGGATCGAGAACACTTGTTCCGGGAAGCGAGTAAAGCGGTTTGGCTCGCAAGTTCCAATTGATTGCATCCGTTGAACTGAGAATCTGAAGTTCCTGGTACCTGTTGCTACCGCCGGTTGTAGATCCAATCATGATGAACGTGCCATCGGGCATTTCAATCGGGGCAGGGTCAACTAGCTCGCTTTCATTGGCCAAGATTCCAGGTAATTCATTCCACGACAGTCCGTCGGTGGAGGTTGCTACCCGGACACCGTGCCCAAATGCCGAGTCTTGCTTGTTGAAGTAGAGAAAATAATTGCCCGCTGTTGTTTTCATAACGTGGGGAACTCCGCACCCCACGTCTCCGAGCAAAACACCAGGCTGGGTTGTCCAATTAACCAAGTCAGATGAAGTGGCATAACGCAGATACTTGGATCCAGGTGTGCATGGTGCAGATGGACCGGCACCGGGGGTTGTCGGTGTCATTTCGGCAAAATACAACCGGTAACTTGCCTGACCCTCTTGCACTATTGACCAGTCGATTCCCATGGGGAGTTGATTGCCCACGGGGGTCCACGTGAGTCCATCGGTTGAGCGGTACTGAGTGGGTGGCATAGATGTGGTGATCAGGTAGTAGGTACCTGTTGGGGCGTCGAAGTACACCTCGGGAGAAACACCCAGCGGGGCCGTCGCTGGAGGAGTGAAGCTCGAGAAGGTCGCCGTATCGATGTTGTAGGGACTCGGCGCAGCCACCGCAATGGTCGGGGTTATGGACAGAGCGAGAGCAGCGGCGAGGGCTAAGGCGACAAGGCGCATGGTTTTCCTTTCTTAAGTCTTTTCCAAGCAAAAATCTTATACCCCGTGGCCGCCGACCTGTCCTCGTTTCAGCCCTTTCAATAGGCTTGCTATCCCATGTCTCATATCGATGTCAGTCATATCACCTTCACGTTACCTGATGGCAGAGTCCTGCTCAACGATGTCACTTTTAGGGTTCCCAATGGGGCTGTCGCCGCACTCGTAGGCCCTAATGGTGCAGGCAAAACAACGTTGATGCGTATGGCGGCGGGAGATCTCGCTCCGGATGAAGGTGCGATTACCCATAGCGGCCCCATGGCCGTCATGCGCCAGTTCATCGGTCACATGACCGAGGGCACCGTGCGTGACCTCTTGATCGAGGTCAGTCCCAGCGACCTTAAGCATGCAGCAAAAAAAGTTGATGCCATTGAATTGAAGTTGATGGACGACGACAGTGAGAAAGTTCAGATGCAATACGCCCAAGCACTCGCTGATTATGGCGATGTTGGAGGTTATGAAGCTGAAGTGTTGTGGGATGTTGTCACGATCAATGCATTTGGCAAGAGTTTTGATGAGGTCAAGAATCGAAGCGCCGCAACACTCTCCGGTGGCGAGCAAAAGCGTCTCGTGCTCGAATATCTGCTGCGCGATAAAGCAGAAGTTCTTTTGCTCGATGAACCAGACAACTACCTAGACGTTCCCAGCAAGATTTGGCTCGAGGAGCAGCTCAAGGAAACCAAGAAGACCGTCCTGTTGATCTCCCATGATCGTGAACTGCTGAATAACGCGGCAACCACGGTGGTCAGTGTGGAGTTGGGCGCTGCTGGCAATACCGCCTGGGTTCACGGTGGGAGTTTCGCCACCTTCAAGCAGGCCCGCGAGGACAGGTTCGCCAGACTCGAGGAACTCTTGCGCAGGTGGGATGAAGAACATGCGCAACTCAAGAAACTGGTTCTCACACTCAGGGAACATGCAAAGTTCAATGACGGCATGTCTTCGCGCTATCAGGCGGCCCAAACGCGACTCAAGAAGTTCGAGGAAGCGGGCCCTCCGCTTGCCGTTCCCAATAAACAAAATGTCAGCATGCGCCTCAAAGGGGGCCGCACTGCCAAGCGAGCGGTGGTCGCAACCAACCTTGAGCTCACCAATCTGACCAAGCCATTCAATCTTGAGGTGTGGTACGGCGAACGGCTTGCAGTCCTTGGCGCTAATGGTTCAGGCAAGTCTCACCTGCTGAGACTTCTCGCACGGGGCGGCTCTGATCCTGATATTGAGCACCAACCCGTGGGTGAAGTCGACATTGCGCCGGTTAATCACAATGGCAATGTCAAACTCGGTGCGCGAGTGCGACCCGGGTGGTTTGCCCAAACCCATGTGCGACCTGACCTTCAGGGCAAGACTCTCCTTGAAATCCTTCACCGTGGTGACGGTCAGCGCGAAGGCATGCCGAGGGAACGGGCTGCCCGAGTTCTCGACCGCTATGAACTTGCGGCCAGCAGCGAGCAAAAGTTCGACACCCTTTCTGGCGGCCAGCAAGCGCGCTTTCAAATTCTGCTGCTTGAACTCAGCGGTGCAACGTTGCTCCTGCTGGACGAGCCAACCGACAACCTTGACCTTGCCAGTGCCCAAGCTCTGGAGGATGGCCTTGATGGTTTTGACGGCACGGTCATGGCGGTGACGCACGACCGGTGGTTTGCCAAGGGGTTTGATCGATTTATTCATTACGATGCCAATGGCAATGTCACGGAAACGCCAACACCAATCTGGGAGAACTCATGATCCGTTCATTTGACGCCGCAGCCGTGTCTGACCTGTTTGAGCGAACCGATGGTCAGGTCACTACCGGTGTCAAAGAACTGGACCACGTGGGCCACGAGGACTCAGGGCAGTTGGATATCGGTGTGTGGGATCACTCGGTGGGGGAGTCCACTGATGTTGAAGTCGATGAAGTGTTTGTCGTGATCTCGGGGCGCGGGAGCGTCACATGTGATCAGGGCGGAAAAATTGAACTGGCTCCTGGCACCGTTGGTGTTCTTCCCGCGGGAGCCAAAACGACGTGGACTGTCACTGAGCCGCTGCGCAAAGTGTGGATCACACTGGGGTAAATCAGTGTCAGTGAACACCGATACCGTTTGCTCATGAGCGAATTAGATGAACACATTGAACAGCCTGAACCCAGCTGGGTTCAACGGGGATTCATTGCTTTTGACACGGAGACAACAGGTGTTGATGTTGCAAATGATCGAATTGTTACTGCGGCTGCGGTTGTGTTCATCAATGGCGTTGAAATTGAATCCCAAGAATGGTTAATCAAGGTTGATGTCAACATTCCTGAGGGAGCCAGTGCTGTTCATGGGGTTACAAATGAAATGAGTCAGTCACAGGGCATGGACCAGATTCAGGCGCTCTCCGAGATTCGCGAGTATCTGACTTCATTCGGTTTTCCAGTTGTTTGCTTCAACTCATCCTTTGACCGCACAATCCTTGACTCCAACCTTGAACGAGTGGGTTTGGAACCCTTGCGCGGTGTCGCTGATATTTGCCCCTACATAATTGACAAGCAACAGGATAAGTACGTCAAGGGCAAAGCGCAGCGGCGCTTGCAGCCGACGGTTGCACGTTACGGTCTTGAACTCAATGAATCAGATTGGCATGGGGCGCTGGCCGACTCACGCATTACCGGGCAATTGCTATTGGCTCAGACCGTTCGCTTCCCTCATCTATTCCAAGTTGACGTGGAAGAGTTGGCCGATGCAGTGGCGGCCTGGCGAGAGCAGCAGGACAGGGAATTCAAAGAGTGGCTGGCACGCCAGCCACCCCGTGAATAACAAGCGTCTCTATCAACCAATCCAGCTGGAAATGGGCTCTGCGGCGAAATACACCACGAATGCTGCAGACACAATCCACATAACCAGCGGAATCTCTCGAGCTTTGCCCTGGAACATCTTGATCACAACCCATGACACAAAGCCTGCGCCAATTCCATTCACAATTGAATAGGTGAATGGCATCAGGACGATAGTGAGGAATGCAGGGATGCCGATAGCAAGGTCAGTGAAATCAATGTGACGAACTTGCATCATCATCATGGCGCCAACAACTACGAGCGCTGGAGCGGCAGCTTCCCAGGGCACGACACTGACCAATGGTGTGAAGAACATTGCAATCAGGAAGAGAACGCCGGTAACGATTGCTGCGATACCGGTACGCGCTCCGTCACCAACTCCGGCTGCTGACTCGATATATGCGGTGTTGCTGGACGAGCCTGTTGCGCCACCAACTACTGCTGCAGCCGCGTCCACCGCGAGGATTGCCTGCATATGTGGAACGTCGTTGTCCTC
>JAFMDS010000061.1 GCA_017857175.1 Candidatus Nanopelagicales bacterium
GGCGGGTGCGCACAACGACTTTCAGGGCGCTAATCCAAGACTGTGAAACCACTTTGCTTGTTGTCGGCCGGTTCCTGGCACTTCTTGAGCTCTATCGGGAACAGGCGGTCGTGTTTGAGCAGATCACACCTCTGGGAGATCTTACAATCCGGTGGGTTGGACAAGACGACGGTGAGATAGCGGTCACCGATGAATTTGATGTGGACAGGGAAGTTGACCAGAACGTGGAACCTGAATCTGTTGCACAGGAGACACAAACGTCAAAAGATGATGAGAGCACAGATGCGGAGCAGGAATTACCATGAGTTCAGAATCTACAGAGACTGACGTCGAGGAAACCGAGTTGCAAGAAACAGAAGAAGCGTCCGAAGAAGTTGGCTTGGGAGCACCATCGCTGAGCGCCGCTATTGAAGCGCTCCTGCTTCTGGCTGATGAACCTCTCTCGGCAGTCGAACTTGCTCAGGTGACCCGTTCTCCCGAGCCTGACGTCAATGAAGTACTTGCATCTTTGTCTCGGGAGTACACGGAGGCTATGCGTGGATTTGATTTGCGGGAAGTGGCAGGTGGTTGGCGTTTCTACACCCGTGCCGAATGTTCACCACTTATTGAGCGTTGGGTTGTCGATGGCCAGCAGGCCCGACTCACACAGGCTGCGCTGGAAACCCTTTCTGTCATCGCCTACCGTCAACCGGTCACTCGTGGCAGAGTTAGTGCTGTTCGCGGAGTCAACGTCGACGGCGTTATTAAGACGCTGCTCACACGTGGATTGATCGAAGAAGCCGGCACTGAACATGAGTCTGGGGCAATCTTTTACAAAACGACTTCCTATTTTCTGGAGAGAATGGGAATTGCTTCGTTGGAGGACCTACCGCCGTTGGCGGAGCACCTGCCTGACCTCGCTGACCTCGATGCCGTGCTTGAGTCCGTAGCAACCGGTGACTAAAAAAATTGCGCCAAAAAGGAAACTCGCATCGACTAGGAAACTTGAATTGCTATGAAAAGTGAAATTCCCCATGATCAGGGAGTGCGAATACAGAAAGTCTTAGCGCAAGCAGGGATTGGCAGTCGTCGGGCCTGTGAGCACCTGATTGATAAGGGCAGGGTGAGTGTCAACGGGAAACGTGTCTCCGAACAAGGACTGCGCATCAACCCTGAGGTCGATGTCATTCACGTTGATGGCGAGAGAGTGCCCACCAAGGCCGATACCGTTGTTTTGGCTTTTAACAAGCCAAAAGGTGTTTTGACAACAATGGATGACGAGCAGGGACGACCTTGCGTTGGTGATTACGTGCGTGATCGAAAGATTCGGGTTTTTCATGTAGGTCGTTTGGATGCTGATACGGAAGGTCTGTTACTCCTCACCAACGATGGTGAGTTGACCAACCGTCTGATTCACCCGAAATACTCGGTCGATAAAACCTATATTGCAACTGTTAAAGAAATTAGCGGGCAAGAGGTCCAGGCATTGGTGTCCGGAGTTGAGTTGGACGATGGACCGGCGGCAGCAAGCAAAGCGCGAGTGCTATCTCGCACCAAGGGTGCTGCCATGGTGGAACTAGTAATCCATGAGGGACGCAACCGCATTGTTCGCAGAATGTTTGAGGCTGTGGGAGCTCCGGTGACGGCCCTCGTGCGCACTCGAATTGGCCCCATCACGCTGGGTCAGCAACGCCCGGGTGCTATCCGGGAAATAACGGGTGCACAGTTGCGTTCTTTGTACACGGCGGCGGGCCTCTAGACTCTCCCCATGGCAATTCGGGCAATCAGAGGCGCAACCTGTCTCACGGCGGATAATTCGGACGAAATGGCCGAGGCCGTGGGCGAGCTCCTTGCGGCAATGTTTGATCGCAACAGTATCGACCACTCGAATATCATCAGCCTTTTTTTTACTGGCACTCCTGACCTCACCTGCGCATTTCCAGCTGCTGGAGCGCGACTCCATGGACTGCCTGATGTACCGCTGATGTGTGCATCCGAGATGAATATCGTGGGTGCCCTTGAGCGGGTTGTCAGGATCATGGCCCATGTAGAGACTGATCACTCACGTGATGAAATCACGCATGTATACCTTCGTGGTGCAGAAGTTCTGAGGCCAGACCTTAATTCGGGAAATAGGGGTTCGGCTTGATGGCACCGTTGCCGACCGTCCACGTTATCGGAGTGGGTTTGATTGGCGGGTCTATTGCTCTCTCCCTTGGAGCGCAGGGATGCACCGTTACCGTCGAAGACATAAATGGCGAGCATCTAGCGATGGCAGGCAGATTGGGTCTGCACGTGAGATCCGAGTTGGGTGATGACTCCTATAAGGATCCCGACCATGTTTTCGTGTGCGTTCCACCTAATGTGGCAGCGCAGGTGCTGGCACAGACCTGCTCGCGGTACCCCCACGCCACCATCACTGACGTCACTTCCGTGAAGGGTGCGATTTTGCCCCTGGCATTTGAGAGTGGCGCTGATCCGCATCGGGTTGTCAGTGCGCACCCAATGGCGGGTCGTGAAATTTCAGGACCGTCTGCGGCTCGGGCAGACCTCTTTGATGATCGAGTCTGGATCATCACTGCCACGCCCGCGAATGATCCACAAAGGGTTGAGAGTTTGAAAGTTCTCATCACAGCAATGGGAAGTTCTTCAATCAACATGTCAGTAGAACAACATGACCGCGTGGTTGCTTTGGTCTCCCACACGCCGCAAATTCTTTCGAGCATCATGGCTGGGTCGCTATCGCAGAGCTCAATGGAGGAGTTAAGTGTTTCCGGGTCAGGTCTGGCAGACATGATTCGTATTGCAGGGTCTGACCCAGAATTATGGCGCGAGATTCTAATTTCAAATTCAACCGAAGTCGTGTCAGTTTTGGATTCCTTGATTACCTCGCTTGATGTTGCCCGAGCCGCGATCCGCGCGCAGGACAAGGAGGCCGTTACTGCGTTCTTGTCAAACGGTAACTCAGGAAAGATGAGAGTTCCCGGAAAGCATGGCGGTAAATCCACTCAATTCGATTCCATAAACATCAAGATCTCGGATAAACCAGGTGCATTAGCTGAGTTATTTGCCGCTGCAGGTCGTTTGGACGTCAACCTAGAAGATGTTCGAATTGAACACATTCTTGGTAGGCCCTCAGGCATTGTGCAACTCTTCGTGCGCCCGGGGGAGATCGATGCACTCGAATCGGGCCTTGAAGGGCAAGGTTTTGAGACTCGAGGCCGCGGATGACCACTCACGTCATTGCCATTGATGGCCCTGCAGGATCAGGCAAGTCCTCGGTGAGCAGGCAGGTGGCCAAGCGATTGCAGTGGATCATGCTGGATACGGGTGCCATGTATCGTGCTATCACTTGGGCGGTTCTGGATCAGCAGATAGCTCTGGAGGATTTCGAATCCATTGGCAGAGTCGCTATAAATTCTGAAATTACTATTCATACTGACCCTGACAATTCACAAGTTTTTGTGGGAGACCATGACGTCACTCAGGGGATCCGTTCGCCTGAGGTGACGGCTGCAGTCAGCGCCGTGAGTGCCTTGGCGTCGGTTAGATCTCGCCTCGTTGACCTGCAGCGATCGACCGTGGCTGACGCTGAGTACGGAGTCGTCATTGAGGGACGTGACATTGGCACCGTCGTGTTACCTGATGCTCGCCTCAAAGTTTTTTTGACGGCTGATCCTCGAGTACGGGCACAGCGACGCGGAAGTGAATTGGGTCAAGATCTGTCTTCTCAGGATCTTGATCACATGGAGGCGACTATCCGAGAAAGAGATGCCAAAGACTCGGGCCGAGAAATCTCGCCATTGCAGGCGGCTAGTGATGCAATCAACATTGATACGTCAGATCTAACCCAGGAACAGGTTGTCGAGCGAATTGTTCAGCTTGCGCGCGAGGTATACCCGGAAATCTCCAATCCGAGCCCATGATTCTGGGCAATAGGGCGGCTCACGCCCGCAATATCGGTTCGCTTTTGGCCAGAAGCTTGTATGGGGTCCATGTCAGCGGTGCGCATCACGTCCCTAGGTCAGGGCCTACTTTGTTGGTGTCGCGGTGCGCTGATGTTGGAGCGTTGCTCATGCTCAAATCAATGAGTCCCAGGCCGTTGAGCGTCCTGTTACCGGGCCCGCTGGGGGACCTGGCAGGCGATGTGGCGGGAGATATCTCGGTTGAGTCTCCCTATGCAATCGGCGCACAAATACGTGCATTAGGCATTCTGAACGGTCATGACATGTTCGAACCAGGATGTGTTCTCGCCAGCCCTGAGATCGTTGATCCTGGTTTTCTCATTACTGAGGCCGATCCTGCGGTGATTCCGGTAGAAATCTGGTGTGAAGCTCGCGGTGGTGAACCTCATGAGTGGATCTCGAGGGCTCCTGCACCACGGTCTCAGGTCCATGTGTATTTTGGGGAACCTGCTCGAGCCCCTGAGTTCAAGGTTCACGGCCGAGTCAATGAAGCACGATCTGCGTCTGAGTGGTGCAGACAGTTCACTGCAGATCATCAGGAGATGGTGTTGCACAGGCTTGGGCGAAAGGCAACACCATGAGTAATGAAGATAATGAAGAATCTGAAACAGAGGTCTTCTTCGCAGGTGAGCCCGAAAGTGCGACGACAGAAATTACCGTCGATTTGCCCGATGATGCCACCGAGGACGAATATCTAGCCTTCGCACTTGCGGCTGCACGTGAAGAATTCGGTGACTTTGATGCGGATTTGGCTGAGCTCAGCAGCACTGCAAACCTCCCGGTTGTGGCAATTGTTGGTCGACCCAATGTTGGTAAGTCCACCCTGGTTAACCGAATAATTGGTCGCAGAGAAGCAGTTGTTGAGGACGTCCCCGGCGTAACTCGCGATCGGGTGAGTTACGAAGCCGAATGGAATGGACGCAAGTTCCTAGTGGTCGACACAGGTGGCTGGGAGCGCAATGCGCGCGGTATTCACTCCCAAATTGCGGGCCAGGCTGAACGAGCTATCAATGAAGCAGATGTCGTCGTATTCGTTGTTGATGCGATGGTGGGGGCGACCACCACCGATGAGGCCGTTGTTGATGTAATTCGTAAATCCGGCAAACCCACGATTTTGGTCGCCAATAAAGCCGATGATCACAATGCCGAACTCGAGGCAACGGCGTTATGGAGCCTGGGTTTAGGCGAACCTCATCCTGTGTCCGGCTTACATGGCAGGCGCTCCGGCGACCTGCTAGATGCAGTTGTTGCGATGCTGCCCGAGGTTGGTTCGGGCCAGGCCAAGGAAGGCGCCCCGAGGCGTGTGGCGTTACTGGGTAAGCCAAATGTGGGTAAGTCCTCCCTTCTCAATGCATTGGCAGGATCAAACCGTGTAGTCGTAGACGATGTCGCAGGTACCACGGTTGACCCAGTCGATGAACTAGTGGAGATCAAGGACAGACTCTGGTGGTTCGTTGACACTGCGGGTATTCGCAAGCGCCACAGAGAAGCCTCCGGCCACGAGTACTATGCAACGCTTCGTACACAGGCAGCGCTCGAACGAGCTGAGGTGGCTATCGTGCTCATCGATGCATCTGAGCCGCTCAGTGAACAGGATCAGCGTATTATTTCGATGGTCATTGAAGCTGGACGTGCGCTCGTTATCGCGTTCAATAAGTGGGACTTGACGGATGAAGAGCGTCGCCATTACCTGGCGAGAGAGATTGATAGGGAATTGGCCAGTGTTTCTTGGGCACCCACGGTCAACATCTCGGCCAAGACCAAGAGGCACGTGGAGAAGTTGGCGCCGGCCCTTGAGCTATCTCTCGATAATTGGGATTCTCGAGTACCCACAGGGACGCTCAACCGTTTCTTTGCCGATCTCACGGCGGCACACCCGCATCCTCTGCGGGGAGGAAAGCAGCCACGGATTCTGTTTGGCACACAGGTGTCTTCATGTCCACCAACGTTTGCACTATTCACTACGGGCTTCCTGGAAGCTGGGTACCGCAGATTTATCGAGCGCAGGTTGCGTGAAGAATTCGGTTTTGATGGCACGCCTATTCGGGTAGTTATGCGCGTTCGTGAAAAGCGATCGCGCCGTTAGCCTTTGAGTCCCATGAGATAGTGTTTCGCCTGCAGCAAAACGGGCTGTGGCGCAGTTTGGTAGCGCGTCCGGCTGGGGGCCGGAAGGTCGCAGGTTCAAGTCCTGTCAGCCCGACCATGTGTAAGAGCAATATGCGGGGCAGCGCGCACCGTATGACTGGTGCAGTGTGTACTCCAGCGTTTAATGTCCATCCAATTAAGGCCTGTCGATAATTTTGTCCGGTTATGGCTGGACATTTTTGGTTTCCTAGAACCTCGATTTCGTGTTGTCACTTACATACTCTTCATGGGGGTAATTATTTATTGGACGCGATTAAGAGAGAGGTGAGAGCGCCCGTGGAGCCATTTTGTTCGACAGGGAGTGACTGGTTCGCGGTGGGAGTGGTCAGGGCGGTCAGGCGGGGGGCGGGGCCTATTTGGAGTGCTCAGTTACACACTTCTTTGGGGCTTACCATCAATCGGGGCTTTTGACTCAGTGCGTTTAATCTTTTAGAACTTTAATGTCATGAAAATAGGTGGAGAGTCCATAAATTTCCAATAGCGAGGAACTGATTTTCGAGGGGGGCGTTAGCCGTGAATGAAGTACCGATGTCGAATATGAATCAAGAGTCCATATCAAATTCTGATTCAGAGAATACGAGGTCTCGCGAGGTAGCGACGGTGTTGAAATTGGTGGACTTTCTCGCCACTCAACCCACTATGAGTGAATTTGCGCAATTTATGGTCATGGATGTATTTGCCAAGTTTCGCCCGTGGGGTGCATGCATAGCAATGTGTGATGACAGGGCACATATGCGCGTAACTGGAGTCTTTGGTCTCAGCGAAGGGCTTGTAAACCTTTATGAGCACGGCACCTGCTTTGGCATGCCAATGGCAGGGGGCATATTTATTGATGGAGATCCAGTAGGCAGTCTGGACACAGAATCAATGGAGCGTGAGGAAAGTGGATTTTTTTCGGTTCTCAACCAACAAGGGCCAAATGCGCTTGGGCTGATGTCGGCTCGCTCTTTGCTCATTGGAATGGTGCAAGTCTTGTTCCTTCATCCCATCGACTCGGAAGAGTCTGCAGAGTTGGCATCTGAGATGGAGCAGGTTGTTAAAATCATGAGTTTCGTGTTGAGCCAAAAACGTGAAATGGGGCTAGTGCGAAATATCGAATTTGCTGGTCCAGATGGCGCCCATCCGCCTTTGACCGAACATGTTGAGCCACGACCCATTGAATTGACTGCCAGGCAACTAGAGATCTTGAAATACATGGCTGATGGCAAAACGAATGCTGCAATTTCTAGATTGATCGGGTTTAGTGAATCGACCGTGCGCCAAGAAACTATTGAAATCTACCGACAATTGAACGCGCATGACCGAAGGTTGGCGGTATCCAAGGCCCGAAGCTTAGGGTTATTGACCGCCCCTTCAGGGGTGCGAGTTTCAGTCTGATTCTCCAACGTTCATGGTCAGGATGGGTGATTGGTCAATGTCTGGAATGTCCGATCTAACCTAACAAGATAATTTCTCACCAGAAGAATTTCTTCGCAATTATGGACTAATCAGAGCCTATAACTTGGGGAGATACAGTGAGTCGGTCGACGGAAAGTGACAATTACAAAACTCGGATCGCGGGCACAATGCGAATCACTTTCGCAGCAAGTTGCATCGCGGCTCTTGTGGCAGGGATTTCGCTTGCTTCTACTTCTGCGGGTATCGAAACCACAGAGTCCAACATGATCCGCTTTTGTCATGCCATTGAATCGGGTGAACAGGATTCAGTGATGTATGACGAGAAGACAATGGGCAAGCCAGGGGTTACCAAACACCACATCCAACACGCATTGGACATCATTCCTCCTTTTGAAGCGATGAGTGGTGGCGGCATGGGAGGCGGGGGAACCCCAGCTTTTGAGGGGCTCAATTGGGATTCTGAAGGTCAAGCCATTTGGTCAAACGGGTGTATGTCTCCGAGTCCTTCTGAGTCTCCGAGTCCTTCTGAGTCTCCGAGTCCTTCTGAGTCTCCGAGTCC
>JAFMDS010000020.1 GCA_017857175.1 Candidatus Nanopelagicales bacterium
GCAAGTTCGAGCGTGCCAGTGGTGAAGGCTCCCATGAACAGCGATGCTTATGGCGATGCGATTGTTCCCGTGGCTAGAAACGGAACGATTGCCATTGCAACGATTGCAGGTGCCACGGACATAATCGTGGATGTGCTGGGTTATTACCCGGAAGGTGGTGAGGCGGAAAACAATGCTGAAGTCGTGAGCGACACGATCATTGCACCCATGACCGAATTCGAACCGCTCGCTCAACCTGCGCCAGCACCCGAAGTGCCGGCGGCACCCGCTGCACCAGAACCTGTTCTCGATGAGGGTGAATTCATTGGCATTGGCGCTGAGACTGGCTATGAGTCCGCAGCTCAAGGTGCTGTGCAACCAGGTGAAAACCGAACTGTTGCGCTCAACGGCTTACCGGTGAATGCGACCACTGCTCTAGTGACCGTGACAACGAGTGAGGCTACCAAGAAGGGCAAGCTACGAATTGGTCTTATCGGTGAGAAAGTCAATGCGGCCACACTCAAAGTGCGCAAAGCAAAAACCCGAACCTCAATCTTGGTTGTTCCAGTTGCAGGTGGCGCTGTGCAGATCGCGGCATCGAAGAAACCCTCGTTGCAGGTAAAAGTTGAAGTATTGGGGTATCGGACAGGGGCTGAAGCGCTCTCCGCAAAAGGAATGCGAGCGGCGCGTCTGATTAAAACAAAAATGAATGGCACTGAAGTCAAGGTGGTTAAGGCCACAGGTGTGGGCGATGTGCCTAAGAAGAAAAAGAAAGTGGCCGCAGTAATTCTTCGAGTCACCGCACGTGGCAAAGGAACTGATGGCCGTCTAGCGGCCTATGCGGTTGGTGGCGTAGATCGCGGCTCTCGCTCCGTCACGATCCCGGCCAAGGGGAAAGCGACTTCGATCGTTGTTGCCGAGGTGGGAGATGAGGGCCTGGTCGCTCTGGGTTCCAATGTTCCAACTAAGGCCATAATTCAGGTCATTGGGTATATCCGCAGGTAGGTGCGCTCACGCCTAGACTGTTGAGGTGTTTAACGAGCCAACTGACCTGCTCTCATCAGAATCGAGCAGTGAACTTGTTGCCGATCTCAACCCTGCCCAACGAATGGCAGTTGAGCACCGCGGTTCGCCATTACTCATTGTTGCGGGCGCAGGTTCGGGCAAGACTCGGGTTCTCACTCGGCGGATCGCGCATCTACTAGCCACGGGCTCGGCTCACCCAGGGGAGATTCTGGCCATCACGTTTACCAATAAAGCCGCAGCTGAAATGCGTGAACGCGTTGTTGAACTAGTGGGTCCGGCGGCTCGATCCATGTGGGTGTCCACTTTTCACAGTGCATGCGTTCGAATATTGCGCGCTGAGGCACATCGACTGGGCATCAAGAGCAACTTCACCATCTACGACACATCTGACTCACTTCGACTGATCACTTTAATCCTGCGCGACCTCAATATCGACTCGAAAACGCACCGTCCGAGAGCAATGCTCACTCGAATTTCATCGGCAAAAAATGAATTGATGGATCATGAGACCTTCGCGGCACAGGCAGAGAGTGAAATCGATAAAATTGTGGCCGAGATTTACCGCGATTACCAAAATCGACTGACCCTTGCTAACGCTTTCGATTTTGATGACCTCATTGGCTCAACCGTTGCCCTCCTGCAACTGTTCCCTGAGGTGGCCAACCATTATCGCCGTCGGTTCCGACACATCATGGTGGATGAATATCAAGATACCAACCATGCGCAGTACACACTCATCAAAGAATTAGTGGGCACAGGTGCCGATGGCATCGCACCAGGGGAGTTATGCGTTGTCGGTGACGCTGATCAGTCAATCTACGCTTTCCGTGGGGCGACCATTCGAAATATTGAAGAATTCGAGCGTGATTACCCAAATGCAAAAACAATTTTGTTGGAGCAGAACTATCGCTCAACACAAACAATTTTGACAGCTGCAAATGCGGTCATTGCAAAAAATAATTCGCGCAGGGCTAAAAACCTCTGGACCGATGCGGGCGATGGGGACTTAATCGTTGCCTACGTTGGCGATGATGAGCACGATGAAGCCGCATTCATCGCCCGTGAAATTGACAGGCTGGCTGATTCAGGCACCTCGCGCGCAGGTGACACTGCTGTTTTTTATCGAACGAATGCGCAATCTCGCGCTGTTGAAGAAGTTTTCATTCGCACTGGAATGCCATACAAAGTCGTTGGTGGTGTCCGCTTTTATGAGCGCAAGGAAGTTAAAGATGTTCTCGCTTACTTGCGAGCTATTGTTAACCCAGCGGATGAAGTCTCACTACGGCGAATCTTGAATACCCCAAAACGAGGTATCGGTGAGAGGGCCGAGGCAATGGTGGGTGCCTTCGCTGACCGTGAACGCATTTCATTTTTCGATGCTCTTGTTCGTGCGGATCAAGCACCGGGAATAGCAACTCGATCGGTGACGGCCATTGCGAAGTTCGTCGACTTGCTCAGTGAACTTCGAACTCTTCATGAGGCTGGCTCGAAGCCAGCCGTCATGATTCAAGCAGTCGTAGAGCACAGTGGGCTCCTTGCTGAATTGCGGGCATCTATTGACTTGCAAGATGAAGGCCGCATTGAAAACCTCGCTGAGTTGGAATCCGTTGCGGCTGCTTACAGTGTTGATAACCCTGAGGGGACCTTGAGCGAGTTTTTAGAGCAGGTGTCACTTGTCGCGGATGCTGATGAAATCCCCGATGGTGAAGATCACGGCGGTGTTGTCACGCTCATGACATTGCACACCGCCAAAGGGCTCGAGTTTCCCACGGTCTTTCTCACTGGAATGGAGGAGGGGATCTTCCCGCACGCCCGGTCATTCTCTGATTCCAAGGAGTTGGAAGAGGAACGCCGCTTGGCCTACGTGGGCATTACGCGTGCACGCGAACGGCTTTATGTCACGCGGTCTCTAGTGCGTTCTGCCTGGGGGAGTCCGGCCTATAACCCCGAAAGTAGATTCTTGGGTGAGATCCCTGAAACGGCCATACGTTGGGAGCGAGAAGCGCCGAATAATTCCATGTTTAGTGGTTCGTCTACGAGCAGTTTTGATACAGGGGTTCGTCGGGGTGGCAAGTCTGTGGGAACCTCGATAACCATTTCATTGAAACCAGGTGATCGAGTCACCCATGAAAAGTTCGGGCTCGGTACTGTCGTGGAAACGGGTGGCAGCGGCGATCGTGCAGATGCATCGATTGACTTTGGCTCGGCAGGTATCAAAAGACTTCTGCTGCGTTATGCGCCTGTTGAAAAACTCTAGGAGTTCCTACTCGGAGGCGTGAATAACTGCCGCGGCAACCGCAGGTGCAACCGATGGGTCAAACACACTTGGCACGATATACACGGGTGAGAGTGCTTCCTCGGAAACGCACTGAGCAATCGCTTCAGCAGATGCGATCAAGACTTTCTCGGTGATCTTGATGGCCCCACTGTCGAGTAATCCCCTAAAAATGCCGGGAAATGCCAGAACGTTATTGATCTGATTGGGGTAGTCACTGCGGCCCGTTGCAACGACCTTGGCAAATTTGGCAGCCTCGATCGGATTGATTTCGGGATCAGGATTGGCCAGCGCGAACACAATCGAGTCCATGGCCATGGTGGAAACATCCTGCGCTGTGATCAGGTTCGGCTGTGACACGCCAATAAAGACATCGGCCCCCACCAGAGCCTCTTGCAAGGTGCCAGCAAAGTCATTGGGATTCGTCCGTTGCGCCAAATCCATGCGGGCTGGATCCAAATTCGTTCGCGCAGAGTGGACAGCACCCTTGGAGTCAAAAAGCGTGATGTCTTTGACGCCAGCGACTAGCAAGAGATCTGCAACCGCTGCCCCGGCGGCACCTGCTCCAGACATGACGATGGTGAGATTGGCAAGTTCTTTGTTGACTAATTTGGCCGCATTGATTAGTGCAGCCAGCACGACAACTGCGGTGCCGTGTTGATCGTCGTGGAAAACGGGAATGTTAAGGCGTTTGCGCAGTTCGCGTTCCACTTCAAAACAGCGAGGAGCAGAAATGTCTTCGAGATTGATGCCGCCAAACCCGGGTGCGATGATCTCGACGGTTCGAATGATTTCATCGACGTCCTGAGTGTCGAGGCAGATTGGCCAAGCATCGACGTTGGCAAACTTTTTGAATAGTGCCGCCTTACCCTCCATGACGGGCATTGATGCTTCGGGTCCAATGTTTCCTAGTCCAAGAACCGCTGAGCCGTCCGTGACAACTGCGACGGTGTTGCGCTTGATCGTGAGATTTCGAGCATCTTCGGGGTTCTCCGCTATGGCAGAGCAGACGCGGGCAACGCCGGGTGTGTAGGCGCGTGCGAGATCCGTGCGGTTGCGCAGCGGAACCTTGAGCCCAACTTCAATTTTTCCACCGAGATGTATGAGAAATACAGAGTCACTAATTTTATTGACGGTGCAGCCCTCAATCGTATTGAGAGAATCACGGATCTCTTCCGCATGCTCAGGGTCCCGCGCCAAGGCACTCAGGTCCAAAACGGTGACCTCGTGACCGGAGTCGGTGACATCCAGCCCCGTGATGACCGCGCCCGCTTTGGTGACCGTGGTCACAATGGCACCGGAGGCGTGAACTTCGGGAGTTACGTGCATGCGAATAACAATTGAGTAAGCAGATCCATGAGCCATGGCACGACTTTAGAGGCAGGGCCTTGCGGCGGTACAATCGACCAACTGAGTTAATCCTTAAAGTCGCATGGGCTACCCTGTAGATATGGCAGATAAGACTCGCCCCATCAGAATTGTTATTGCGAAACCAGGTCTCGATGGTCACGATCGCGGAGCCAAGGTTATTGCTCGAGCTTTGCGCGATGCTGGCTTCGAAGTTATCTACACGGGGCTACATCAAACACCAGCTGCAATTGTTCAAGCAGCTGTCCAAGAAGACGCTGATGTCATTGGTATTTCTATTCTTTCCGGAGCTCACTTGACTCTGTTCCCTGAGCTAATGAGTCAATTGGCCCAGGCCGATGCATCAGACATTGTGGTCTTTGGCGGAGGAATCATTCCGGAGTCCGACATTGAAGAGTTAAAGGCGATTGGTGTTGCAGAGATATTCACACCGGGCACGCCAACCTCCGATGTCGTGGACTGGGTGCACAACAATGTTGGGGTCCATTCAACTTCCTGACTGGATGGGTTGTAAATCACATTCAGGCCAGTGTTGCCTCGAACGCTGAAAGACTAGACTCGGGTCTCACCTGTTTAGTGAACTCAAGGAGTAAGCGTGGATCTGTACGAATACCAAGCCAAGCAACTATTCGGCAAACACCAACTCCCCATCACCTCGGGTGATGTGTGCGAGACCGTTGACCAAGCGGTCGCAATGGCGGAGTCCATTGGCGGCCCCGTTGTGGTCAAAGCGCAAGTCAAGACCGGTGGGCGTGGCAAGGCCGGCGGCGTAAAGCTGGCGAAGAATTCCGAGGAAACCCGCGAGGTTGCCACCGCAATCCTAGGCATGGACATCAAGGGTCACACGGTCCACAAAGTCCTAGTCGCTGATGCAGCTGACATCGCCGAGGAATATTACGTCTCATTCCTTCTCGATCGCGCCAATCGTTGTTTCTTGGCCATGGCGAGCGTCGAGGGTGGCGTTGAAATCGAAGAGGTCGCAGTAAACAACCCTGACGCACTCGCGAAAATCAGGGTCGATGCACTTGAGGGTGTCGGCCCGGAAAAAGCTCGCGAAATCGTCGAAGCAGCAAAGTTCCCTGAGGCCATCAGGTCTCAGGTGGCCGACATCTTGGTCACGCTGTGGGAAATTACGGTCCGCGAGGATGCCACTCTCGTTGAAGTTAACCCACTCGTGTTAACGCCAACAGGTGAGGTACTCGCCCTTGACGGCAAGGTCACGATCGATGACAATGCTGCATTCCGTCAACCAGGGCATGCAGATTTTGCTGATTCAGCGATTGATCCCATTGAGGCCCGTGCCAAGTCTTTGCATCTGAATTACGTCAAATTGGATGGCGACGTTGGAATCGTGGGCAATGGCGCGGGACTTGTCATGAGCACACTTGATGTTGTGGCCTATGCGGGTGAGGAGTTTGGAGGCATCAAGCCGGCCAACTTCCTTGATATTGGTGGTGGAGCTTCGGCTGAAGTGATGGCCAATGGTCTGGACATTGTGTTGAACGATCCAGATGTACAAGCAGTGTTCGTCAATATCTTTGGTGGCATCACCGCATGTGATGCTGTCGCTAACGGAATTTTGCAGGCAATTGAACAGCTGGGTGATTCGGTGACCAAGCCGATTGTCTGCCGCATTGATGGCAACAATGCACCGGAGGGCCGCAAAATTCTTCAGGACTCGAACCACGAACTCATTGAACTTGTTGACACCATGGATGCCGCGGCACGCAGAGTTGCAGAACTGGCTGCTGCCCGTAAAGGAGCGAAATAATAATGTCTATCTGGCTGAACTCAGACAGCAAGATCCTCGTCCAAGGAATGACTGGTTCCGAGGGTACAAAGCACACCCGCCGCATGGTGGCGAGCGGAGCCAAAGTCGTTGCAGGTGTGACTCCGGGCAAAGCTGGCCAAGAAGTTGACGGCATTCCCGTTTACAACAACGTGGCGGATGCCATGGCTGCGACCGGAGCAAATGTTTCTGTTGTTTTTGTTCCACCAAAATTCGCCAAAGCAGCTGTTGAAGAAGCCGTCGATGCCAAGATTCCGCTGTGTGTTGTGATCACCGAGGGAATCCCGGTTCATGACACGGCGCAATTCTTTCAATATGCAGTGAACGCTGGCACCACTCGGATTATCGGGCCAAACTGTCCTGGAATTATTAGTCCAGGACAATCCAATGCAGGAATTATTCCTGCTGACATCACCCAGCCGGGGCGCATTGGGCTGGTGTCAAAGTCAGGCACGCTGACCTATCAAATGATGTACGAATTGCGTGACTTCGGCTTTTCCACCTGCGTCGGCATTGGTGGCGATCCAATCATTGGGACAACGCATATCGATGCACTTGAAGCATTCCAGAATGACCCTGACACCGATGCCATCGTGATGATCGGAGAAATCGGTGGTGATGCTGAGGAACGTGCTGCAGCGTTCATCAAAGAGCATGTGACAAAGCCCGTTGTCGGTTACGTTGCCGGTTTCACTGCACCTGAAGGCAAGACAATGGGTCACGCTGGAGCGATCGTTTCAGGTTCGTCGGGCACTGCTGCTGCAAAGCAGGAGGCTCTGGAGGCGGCTGGTGTGAAAGTGGGACGCACACCGAGTGCGACCGCTGCACTCATGCGTGAAATTCTTTCGTAGATGATCAAGCTCAGATGATCAAGCTCAGATGATCTCTGAGTGGAGCACGCTCTCCATTGCGATCATTGCAGCGGCAATTTTCTTGTATGGCATGTCGAAAACAGCCATGCCTGTTGCAGGTGTTGTTGCTGGTCCAGTCCTAGCGGCCGTTCTCACTCCAGGTGTGGCATCTGCATTTGCCATCCCACTTCTGCTCGTAGGTGACATTTACGCCCTCGCCCTATACCGATCTCACGTGAATTGGCCACTCATTCTCCGCCTCATTCCAGGCGTACTCGCGGGCCTGTTACTGACGGCGTTCCTTTTCACAATCCTTTCGCCTGCAACCCTGAGTCGCATGCTTGGGGTTCTGATATTGATTTCGGTACTGCTTGAAGTGGTCAGAATGCGCCAGAACAGCGACTCAGAAAAAGCGGAAGACAATTCTCGAGTACGCGTGGTTAAAGCAGGATTCTTTGGTGTACTTGCGGGCATGACATCCATGGCGGCTAATGCAGGTGGGACTGCCATGAGTCTCTACCTGATAAACATGCGGGTTTCCACGATCACGTTCATGGGAACCTCGGCATGGTTCTTCCTATTTGTAAACCTAACAAAAGTTCCGTTGCTCATCAATCTTGATCTTCTCACTACCCAAACCTTGCTCTCAGGGGCTTGGTTCGTCCCTGTCGTGATTGCCGGCGCAGCGGTTGGGTCGGTGATATTTCGCCATTTGCCCAAGATTTGGTTTTACCGGATCGCTCTGGTGCTCAGCTCCTTGGCGGCCCTTTGGTTGCTCATTCACGGATAGCTCGTTTTACCGAGTGGTGAAAACCGGATTGGGCCACCTTTTCGTTAGATTGGGTCAGTGAGTGATCTGCACAATTCTGAGCAAGCGGAGAATGGTGATTCATCCGTGATTACTGCCTCGAGTGCTGATGACGGTCACCAGAGCTTGGCCACTGAAACTGGTTCCAAGAAAGGCATAAAGCGCGGGGTGCACGCCGTTCGCGAGATTTCCCAGAGATCACTGTTGATATCTATTTTCTGGGGAATCACCTACAGCTTGAGGGCCCTTTTGCTCACGATTGGAATCACCGTCTTGGTCATGGCTCCAGTCATAATGAGTGATGGTGGCCAAGTCACAGGAAAATCATTTGCGCAGACAACCCTGTGGTCCTGGCTAGTTCTCAATGGAGTTTCACCGAAATTGGGGGCCGCTGTTTTCACGCTCGTGCCGTGGGGACTCGTGATGATTCCATGGCTTGTTTTATTGGGATCAGGAAGATCCTTGGGGCGAAGAATCGTGCTTGCTCGGGTTGGTCGAAGTGGGTCAATAACAGTTGCTGTACTGACGGGCGGTGTGCTGCTCGTAGTGATCTACACCGCATTTGGAACATTGGTAGCCATGTCAACCACGTCAGTGGAAGTGTCCTTTGAACCGATTCGTGCACTCTTGGTCATGCTTCTGGTCAGTCTTTCTGCAGTAGCCGTAGGAGTCCTCGCAGCTTTGCCAGAGAACCCATTTCACATGCTTCCAAATCTCGTTAGAGAAATTGTTATTCGAGGAGTCGCGGCACTGCTCACGCTGGCGGGAATCGCCGCCCTGTTAGTTGCGGTTCAACTGGTCGGCAACTTTGCTGAGGTGCTCAAGTTGGCCAATGGACTTAATCCAGGACTCAGTGGCTTTCTCGCGATCCTGCTGCTTAGTTTGGGGTACTTACCCGTCTTGGTTGTTTGGGCAATGTCATACATGCTGGGTGCAGGTTTTGTAATCGGCCCCGAATCTGTAATTTCCCCGTTCATTCCATCAACCGCCCCAACCCAGTTACCTCCGCTACCCATTTTGGCGGCACTTCCATCAAATTCGAGCGGATTGTCGTGGCTACTGCCGGCCATAGTCGTTGCAGTGGGAGCTCTTGTTGGAACAGGAATTGCTCGGCGCAAGGTCGCCGAACCAGTGTTGATTCGTATGGTCATTGCATTGGGCGCCGCCCTTGTCGCGGCATTGTGCGTCTTTTTGCTCGTAGTGATTTCAAGTGGGAACTTGGGTGATGTTCGACTCGTGGGAATCGGTCCTGACGCTACATTGGCAGCGACACTTACATGGATCTTGTTGATACTCGGAGCGGCACCTGTCTCCGCCCTTCCTCGTAGACTCTTCGAGCAAAAACGGCCCACCGTGCGGGTTGTGTCGCAACCATTGCAGGACCAGGCTCCGGAAAAATCTGATGCGGCATGGGCGGTCGATGAACTGGAAAGACCAGAGGGCAGCGAGAAACTATGAAGCCATTTCGCGTAAGCACGGCCATAAACTGGGCTCGGGAGAGTTACCAAAGAAATATTTTGGCCTTTATCGCACTCGCCGCTATCGTCACGATTCTGCAGTTTGGGCAGCAGCTTGCTACAGATCCCATTGCAGAATCATTCGATTTGTGCCTCAATGCTGGAGGTCTGGCCTCGAACAGTTCAATTCTTGACGCACAGGCCATGGAAACTTGTGTCGCACAGCAACTCCCAACCTTGGTACTGAGCATGCTTGTGGTGCTGGTCTTTGTTCTCGCATCCTTTCTAGCAACAGCGGGAGTAATCCGAGGTGCATTGCACGTCTCTATGGGTGCAAGTATCGGATTTGCTGACACATTTCTGGGCAAATATTTCATGCAATTCTTATTCACAATTGTCATCATCATGATCGCTTTCACTGCTGGACTTTTCCTGCTGGTCGTCCCAGCATTCATCGCCCTTCTTCTCTTTCAATTTGCACCATTCTTTGCCCTCGATCGCGGATACGGTCCATTCTTGGCATTGAAATCGAGTGTGGGATTAGTTCGAAAGAACTGGTCCCTAAGCATTTTGGTGTTACTCGTCAGCGGTGTTGCATACTTAATTTCTGGGCTTTTTTGGGGAATCCCAACGATTGTCGCGCTTCCCATCGCGGCCCTCGTGACCACGTATGCCTATCAAAAACTCACGGGACACCCCGTGACCAATGACCCGGCCGAAAGGCTGGAATGAAGAAAATCGTAGTAATGGCCTCTGGTTCTGGCACTCTTTTTCGATCGCTTCTTGAGTCCGACATCGGGTCTCAGATTGTCGGGCTCGTAACCGATGTACCAGGGTGTGGCGCGATTGACATCGCGGTCGACCACCGAGTTCCTGTGGTGACAGTGCCATTTCATGATTACGAATCGCGCAGCGACTGGGGAGTAGCCCTTAGAAAGAAAATGCTTGAACTAGATCCGAACTACATTGTGACCGCAGGCTTTATGCGCGTGCTGGACGCCGATTTCGTTGACACTTTCCCGAACCGGATTATTAATTCACACCCAGCTTTGCTCCCACATTTTCCTGGTGCCCATGCTGTTCGCGATGCGTTGGCTGCGGGTGCGACGGTGACAGGCACAACTGTTCACCTGATCGATCACGGTGTCGACACGGGTCCGATCTTGGCACAGGAATCAGTGGTTATCGAGCCCGGTGTCACTGAGGCAGATCTCCATGAACAAATCAAACAGATTGAGCGAGCTTTGTTACCCGCTACAGTTTCCCGAGTGATCAATTCCGATTTTTCAAAAGGTAGCGGAGAGGCACAATTTTCATGACCATGCGTGGAATTTCCCGAACGCTCATTTCGGTATATGACAAGAGTGGTGTTCAGGAGTTGGCCAAGGCCCTACATGACGCGGGTGTCGAGATTGTTTCGACCGGTTCCACCGCTCAGGTTATTGAGGCCTGTGGAGTCCCCGTCACTCCGGTGAGTTCAGTTACTGGATTCCCCGAGTGTCTCGATGGCCGCGTCAAGACATTGCATCCCGGTATCCATGCGGGCCTCCTCGCGGACTCCAGAAACGCCGACCACGTGTCCCAGTTGCAGGAACTGGGGATCGCAGCTTTTGATCTTGTGGTTGTGAACCTTTACCCATTTAACGAGACTGTCGCAAGTGGTGCGCCGGTTGATGAATGCATTGAACAAATTGATATTGGCGGTCCGGCAATGATCAGAGCTGCAGCAAAGAACTTTGCCAGTGTTGCAGTGGTAGTGAGCCCGCATTCCTACCCAGAAATTGTGAGTGCACTTGCTTCAGGCGGCACTTCGCTGGAAATGCGTGCACAGCTGGCTGGTCGTGCTTTTTCACACACAGCAACCTATGACACTTCTGTGGCGAATTGGTTTGCTTCTACGGTCAACTCTGAAGGACAAAAATTCCCCACCTGGCAGGGTTTTACGTATTCACTCAACGACCACCTGAGATACGGGGAAAATCCTCATCAAGGTGCTGCGGTGTATCGAGATCTCACCCACGAGCCCGGAATTGCCAGCGCGGAGCTACTTCACGGAAAACCTATGAGTTACAACAACTATGTTGATGCGGATGCCGCGCGTCGGGCAGCCTATGACTTTCTCGAACCTGCGGTTGCGATTATCAAACACGCAAATCCTTGTGGAGTCGCCGTGGGTATTGATATCGAAGAAGCGTATTTGAAGGCACATGCAACCGACCCAATGTCCGCGTTTGGGGGAGTTGTGGCCAGCAACCGGGCGGTATCGGGCGAGATGGCGCGGGAATTGGCTCCAGTATTCACTGAAGTAGTAATTGCTCCAGACTTCGATGACGAAGCCCTTGTCATTCTTCGAGAGAAAAAGAATCTACGAATTCTTCGAGTCCCAGGGCCGCACCCGGGTATGCACAGGGAATCACGTTCCATTTCAGGTGGACTTTTGGTGCAAACCCGCGATGCCATTGATGCGGAAGGCGATGCCACTAGCTCATGGAAACTGGTGTCAGGCGCGCCTGCAGATGCCGCAACAATGCGAGATCTGGAGTTCGCTTGGCGTGCATGCAGGTCCGTGAAGTCCAATGCAATTCTGTTAGCCAAAAATCAGGCTGCTGTGGGTGTGGGCATGGGCCAGGTTAATCGCGTTGATTCTGCTCGTTTGGCTGTGGAACGTGCTGGTGAGCGCGTTGCGGGGAGTGTTGCCGCCTCCGATGCATTTTTTCCCTTTGCTGACGGCCTCCAGATCTTGATTGATGCGGGTGTCATGGCCGTTGTCCAGCCTGGCGGGTCAGTTCGAGATGATGAAGTCATTGCAGCTGCTGAAGCTGCAGGCATGACAATGTACTTCACTAACACGCGGCATTTCTTCCATTAGTCTCATGCAAGCTCGCTATGCACTCGTGCCCTCGCTGGCGGCAGTTGTCGTTGGTTCGCTGACGGCGATTCAATCTCGAGCCAATGGCTCTCTGTCTGATCTGTTGAATAACGGACTTCAGGCGGCCACGATCTCGTTCAGTGTTGGTCTGATTCTCTCCAGCATTCTTGTAGTCATCAGTTCAAGCCGCAGGAGTGGCGTCGGTCGGTTTTTTCGTGCTGTCCGGTGCGGTGAACTGAAGTCGTGGATGATCATTGGTGGCTTCTTCGGTGCGTTCTTCGTGTTCTCTCAGAGTGTGTCCGTGCCGGTCACAGGTGTTGCATTGTTCGCTGTGGCACTCGTATCAGGCCAAAGCGCATCTGCACTCATCGTGGACAAGTTCGGTCTAGGCCCACATGGAAAGCAGTCTGTTACGGGACTTCGCGTCGTTTCAGCGTTCGTGGGTGTGAGCGCAGTTGTTGTGGCCGTTTCAGGCAGACTCGGATCTGCTGATGTGCCCATCGTTCCAGTCACGATCAGTTTTCTCGCAGGGGTTGGGGTCTCAGTTCAGCAAGCAATTAATGGTCGAGTTACAGCTGCTACATTTGAGCCGCTAGTAGCGGCATGGTGGAATTTTGTGGTTGGGGCTTTCACACTCGCGGTTTTACTTTCGGTTTATGTTGCATTGGGATATGGGCAGGTTTCTTCCCTACCCTCAAGTCCTCTTTGGGTCTATCTTGGGGGAGTTGTCGGGGTTGTGTTTATCGCAACAGCCTCATGGGTTGTGGGCAAAGTTGGAGTATTGCGGCTTAGTTTGTTAGCCATAGCAGGTCAGCTCTTGGGATCCCTCATTCTTGACATCGCCGTGGCCCACACGATTGACATACCACTCATTGGCGGCGTTTTACTCGCGTTTGCCGCAGTCATTATCAATGCAAGTGCGCGAAAAACGCCTAAGTCTGAATTGACTTCATCATCGCCGCCGGATACCGCAGTCCGCTCGTGACACCAGCATGGATTGACTCGCTGAGCATTGTGACATCAGATTCGCTCAATTCGATGTTAGCGGCTGCGCAGTTTTCTTCAAGGTGATGCACTTTCCTGGCGCCAGGGATTGGGACCACATTGTTACCCTGAGCGAGTAACCAAGCGATGGCAACCTGTGCCAGTGTGGCATTAACCCGCCCTGCAATTACTTGCAAAGAGTTAAGAATCTGCTGGTTCGCCTGAATTGCGTCGTCCTGAAAACGAGGCCATTGCTTGCGTCCATCATCGCTGGCGATCTGATCATTGCTTGTGATCGCTCCGGTGAGGAATCCGCGCCCAAGCGGCGAATAGGGTACAAATCCAATACCGAGTTCGCGGGTCGCGGCAAGGATCCCGTTCACTTCAACATCGCGCGTCCAAAGGGACCATTCGGTTTGTAATGCCGTAACAGGGTGTACGGCGTGCGCGCGCCGGATACTTTCAACGGATGCTTCGCTCAGTCCTAGGAAGCGCACCTTTCCTTCTTCGACTAACTCAGCAAGTGCCCCCCAAGTTTCTTCGATCGGAACATTGGGATCAATGCGATGTTGGTAGTAAAGGTCTATGGTCTCAATGCCTAGTCTGCGCAGGCTTTCGTCACAAGCTTGCTTGACATATTCGGGAGACCCATTAACTCCGCGGGTGCCATCGTCAAAAAATTGTTGACCAAACTTGCTTGCGAGCACCACTTTATCCCGATATTTCTGAACAAATGGTGCGAGCAATTCTTCATTCGTGTAGGGGCCATAGGAGTCTGAGGTGTCCCAAAAGGTCGCTCCCAGGTCAATGGAACGATCAAGTGTTGCGCGAATTTGTTCAGGATCTGCCGCACCGTATGCATAGGTCATACCCATGCACCCGAGTCCAATTTCGCTGACCGTTAGCGCCGCCGTACCTGAACCAATGGTTCTGCTTTTCACTGTAATCTCTCGACTCTCGGGTGTGTGGTTGAACTTCGAACAATGAGTTCGGGGGTGAGTCTTACTTGTTTGACGGAGGTGGAACCTTCCTCGACGAGCATGCTGAGAAGCAATCGTGCCGCCTCAGATCCAATGTCGTCTTGTGGAATGCGCACGCATGTGAGCGGTGGATCGACAATATCCATGAATGGCATATCGTTATAGCCCACGACACTGACGTCGCGAGGACAACGGCGTTTCATGCCTTTGATTGCCGCAATGCTTCCCAAGGCGAGTTGGTCATTGGCCGCAACGATCGCCGTGATGGCTGGATCAGACTTTATTAATCGGGTGGCGCATTCATTTGCTGCCTCGATGCTCCATGAGGTCACGGCCGAAATTCGCTTAGCCGTCACTAGCCCGTGATCTTTCATGCTGCGTGTGAAGGCCTGTGAGCGTTCATGTCCCGTTGAAGACCACGTCGGACCTGCAATGTGCGCGATTTCCCGATGCCCAAGTCCATAGAGGTGTTCAACTGCAAGACGGATGCCGTGCTGTTCGTCAACGGCCACAGAAGGCAGTTGCACGCTTTCTGAAACGCGGTTAATGAGCACGATTGGAAATTTCTCACTCAGTTGGGCGAGGAGTGGGTGATCGCGTCGGGCTGTTGCGAGTATGAACCCGTCCACTCGACGTGCACTCAATGAGGCGACAAGGTGGCTTTCGACGTCAGGGTCGTTGTCGGTGTTTACCAAGAGTGGTGTGTATCCGGCACGTCCCAGTGTGTCTTGTATGCCGCGCACCATCCCCGGGAACAGCGGGTTGTTCAGATCAGGTATCACGACGCCGATCGTGTGGGAGCGAGAGGTTCGAAGCCCGGCTGCCATGGGGTTGGGCAGGTAGTTCATTGCGGCAGCTGCTTTTTTAACTTTGGCGACAGTTGTGGGGTTGACCAGATGCGCCGTCCGTGGATTGAGAGCACGGGAAACCGTGGCAGGGTGGATGCCCACCTTCTTGGCAATATCTTTTAGTGTTGCTGACACACGGGTAGCCTAGGCGATCACGTTGCAGTGCGGTGTGAATAGTGCCTTTGCGCGGCGACAGAAACCACCGTCAGAGCAACCATGGTGAGCGTAGCGAAGCCGAAAAGTGTGACGGTTCCACTGAATTCGAGTAGATGGCTGGCTACATAAGCACCGGCGCCATTTCCCAGGAACATTGAGCCGGCAAAAAGCGAGACCGCCATCGCGCGCGCCTTGTCTGACAGGGAGGTCGCCCATGTTTGCAAGGTTGTGTGCATCAGCACCCAAGCGATCCCTTGGAAACAGACGCTGATGAAGACTGTCCAGGCATTCACTGAGACAGCCAAGATTGCAAACCCGATGATTGATGCACTTCCACCATAGAACAGGAAGCGATGTGGGTGTACGTGCTGAGCCCTCTTGCGAACAACCTGGGACGTGACCAGGACCGAGAGGCCGTAGCCACCTGTCACTAAACCAGCAATGATGGCCGAACTTCCGGTTGTCTCGAGTGCGGCTGGGACTAGCGCAAAGACCCCGAGGAGTATGGCTGCCTCAAAGAACACCAGTCCAAAGAGCAGCCAAGACCAACCGTTTGAGAGTACAACCTGAAATGAACGCAGTACGGGGAGTCGATGAATACCTGGCTTGGGATTAGGCATTCCCTTGACGTACACCGCCATGACAAAGCAGACGACTGAAGTGCCGATAAAGAAGGCTTGCCACCCAATGGTTGCAATACCGATGCCGCCTAGGACGGTGCCAAATGTGAGCCCCATGGCTACACCGATCTGCAGGTGGGCTATGGCAGGTTGTCGTTTCCGAGGTTCGCTGATTGTGTCACCGATGAAAATAACGGCGGTGGGAAACACTCCTGCCATCATGGCCCCGGCCAAAGCCCGGAATGCGATGAAGGGCCCTATGTCCATGGGAATAACACTTACGAGGTCCAAGACACCCGCAAGAACGAGGGAAAGTCGAAGTGTTGCGGTTCTGCCTAATCGATCAGAGATGATTCCCCACACTGGTTGCGCTAGGCCATATGCCAATAAATAGGCGCTCATGGAGAGTGTGATGGTGGCGAGGTTGACGTCGAAGTCTTGCCCCATTCCCAGGAGCATGGGTGCGACTACTGAGCGCTGAAAAGTAGCAATAAATACGGCATAGGGTAAAAACCCTAAGGTGCGCTCAATAGTCCAATTAGGCACGGGAAACCAGATTTTGCAAGTCTTGATCGTTTGGGGTGTAGGCACCTGCAGCGCTGCGAATCTCCCTCAATGTCTCCAGATCAGACAAGTGCACTGTGTCGCCTTCGATCAGACCGAAGACGGGTGATTGCAAAATGTCTACGTATTGAGGGGTGGCTAGCGCCGGGCTGGCCTCGCTCAGTACCGCGCTGACTTCCTCTGCGGACATGGCGAGAAGCGCCTTGGTGGTTTCTGTCCACATGGCAACGAGTCGTTCAACGGCAGGGGTGATGGCATCGCTGCGAGCCGCGAGAACGGTTCCCAGGTAATCGGGATAGAGATCGGCCGAGGTTGCCCAAGCATGGAGTCCTGATTCCTTTGCCAACACTGCGGACTCGGCATTAAGAATGCTCCCCGCAACCTGACCATCGAGAATCATTTGAGCTCTCTTAGGTGTCGCTCCGATCTCGGTGAAGGATATTTTCTCGATATCGGCACCGACGTGATCAATCAATCTGAACAATAAAAATGCAAAACCCGATTTCAGAACATCCACGCCAAGTGTTGAATCTTGAATAAGCGCAACACTATTTACCTCTGGGCGCGTGAAGAAAGTGAGCCCGAGGCCGTGGTCTATTGGGCGTAGTAGTGTGATAGGAATCTGCGTGCTCAAAGGGTTCTTGTCGGTTGTTGCGTAGAGCATTACGTTATCGGGACTTGTGATCGCGATATCGATGTCACCGGCGTCGAGCGACTTGAATTGACCGGGGGAGGAGACAACTTTCTCGGTGCTCCAGGTGATTCCAAATTCCGCGTCAAGTCCTAATTTTTGGGCGGCCGCCAGCACGGGTGATTCGCTGAATTGACCTATTCGAAGGTGGTCCGTTACCTGAGACATGAGCATCCCTTCACTGCAATCGTGAGCCATGTGGTTTCCGATTTTGAGCGCACCGTGCGCCAACAGGATCGCACCCTACTCCCTCGTAGGAATCATTTTGGAAACAAATTGGGCAAAGTCATTGACAAATGATTCAGGAAGAGACATTCTCCCGTTATGCAATCGATTGCGATACCAGGAGGTCACGCATGAAACACGGAAAATTAGGTGCACGAGGACGCATTGGCGCGCTCGTTGCATCACTCGCAGTAGTAAGTCTGGTTGCCAGCGCTTGCAGCTCAAGCGATGGCGGCTCGGATGCAGCTACGGGAACTGAATCGGCTGCGGAAACGACCGCAGAAGAATCAGCAGCAAGTGAAGATCCGATCCGTATCGGTATCTCACTGCCGCTGACCGGTGATTTCTCGCAGCCTGGTGGAGAGGCCCAGAAGGGTTACAACGCATGGGCAGCTGTTACCAATGCAAATGGTGGTCTTCTCGGCCGCCAAGTTGAGCTTGTTGTCCTCGACGACGCAAGTAGCCAAGAGCAGGTTGTGACTGACTACAACCGACTCATCAACGAGGAGAAGGTTGATCTTCTTCTTGGAACATTCTCATCATTGTTGAACTACCCAGCTTCGGCCGTGGCAGAGAACAATGAAATGGTCCTCATCGCCCCTGCGGGTGGATCGCCCAAGATTTTTGAGCAGAACTTCAAGTACTACTTCTTTGCTCAGCAGGCAACTGCACCTAATCAGGCGAACCCATTTGTAGCGACCATCGCTGCACTCCCAGACGATCAGAAGCCCAAGACGGCTGCATATGCCATTCAGGATGACCCTTTTGCCGCACCGGTAATTGAGTCAATGCAGGCTCAGCTTGAGGCAATGGGTGTTGAGACCGTCTACTCGGAGATGTACCCACCAGAGACAACGAACTTCCAGCCTCTCGCCAGCGCAATTGCTGCCGCTAAGCCAGATCTCGTTGCTCAGGGTGCCGTGTTCGAAGACGGTGTTAACTTGGTCAAGAGCATGATTCAGGTTGGCTTCTCGCCAAACATCTTGTTCCAGACATCTGCTCCAAGTAACGGTGCTCAGTTCACCGATGCAATTGGTACAGGTAACCAAGACGGCATCTTCTACGCAGTGTCATGGAGTGAAAAGGCTCCAACACCAGGCAACGCTGAATTCCTTGCAGAATACGAAGCCCAAAATGGACCCGGTATTCCCGCTGAGGATGCAGCAGATGCGTATGCAGCAGCTGAAGTACTTGCCGCTGCTGTTACAGCAACAGGTGGTTTGGATAACCCAACCATCATGGAATGGTTGCACGCTAACCCAGTAACAACGATCCTTGGTGAATTGTCATGGGATGAGATTGGACGCCCACAGGGTGAGTTCCTTCTCGCTCAATGGCAAGGAGACACGGTGAACATCGTTGCTCCTGCAATTGCAGCAACGACTGATTCGATCACCATGCCAAAACCGGCCTGGAAGTAACTGGCACTGCAGTAACCAAAAATTAAGTCTGAGTGGTGGGTGGCCCGTCCCCCCGTAAGGTCACCCACCACTCACCCCCACCAGCTCTAAGCAGTGAACTTCATTCAAACTTTTTATCCGTACAAGTTCAAATCAACGATTTCAAGCTCAAGATTTCAACTAAACGATTTCAACTAAACGATTTCATATCAGCGATACCGATCGCGACGCTAAATTCCCCGAGGAGGACTCACCGTGCAGATAGTGCAGGTACTTGCCTACGGAATCTTGTTAGGGGGGATTTATGCACTCTTGGCTTCCGGGGTGACTCTCATTTTTGGAGTCCTTGACGTTGTTAACGTTGCGCAGGGAGCATTCCTAGTTTTTAGTGCGCTCTTCACTTGGCAGATCTGGGACATGTTCGGAATCGAACCACTCCTGTTGATCCCAGTAATGGGCGCAATGATGGGGCTCATTGGCTGGGCCATCTACCGAGGCATGTTGATTCGAGTTGCGCCCCAAGGGCCTGGCATGACGGTGCTCCTGATGTTTGGCGTTGCTCTCACCATGGAGGGAATCCTCAACCTTGGCTTTGGTAACAAGTTCAAGTCAGTCACGCCAGCTTATTTCACGCAGTCCCTCAATATCGGGGAGATCGTTCTCCCGTATCCACAATTAATTTCGGGCGTTCTCGCAATTGTTGTTCTTGGTGCGATCTACGCTTATCTGCGCTTCTCGTGGGCGGGACGTGCGCTGCGTGCCTCGTCTCAAAATCGTGATGGTGCAGCACTCGTTGGCATCTCGCACAAAAAAGCAGCTGGATTTGCATTCGCAATAGGAGCTGCCACTGCTGGTGTTGGTGGTGTGCTCCTTGCGATCATGTATCCGATTTTCCCCGCAACCCACTATGAATGGATCGCGCGGCTACTGGGCGTAGTTGTACTTGGTGGTTTTGGAAGCATCCCGGGCGCAATAATTGCGGCCCTGCTCCTGGGCACCATGGAGTCTTTCGCGGCCACATTTGTTCCGCAGTGGGCTCCACTGTTCTTCTACGGAACGATTTTGCTCATCTTGGTGTTTCGCCCTCAGGGAATCATGGGTTCTAAGACTCGAGAGGACGTGGCGTGATGCACAAATTGAGAGAACCGCGCGTTTTTGTACCGCTGCTCCTGCTATTGGTACTGGCGCTCTTCCCCATCTTGCTGCCTGATAGCACCTACGAGGAGTCTGTCCTCATTGCCTGCTTCCTCCTAGCCATCATGGCCTCGGGCTGGAACCTCATTTCAGGTCTTGCAGGCTATGTATCCCTCGGACACAGCGTGTATCTCGGTATCGGTATGTACACCGGAGCCATTCTTTCCAAAGCCTGGGGCATCGAACCGATGTACCTCATGCCATTGGGCGGAGTCTTCGCGGCGCTTGTGGCGATCGGGGTCGGAGCAATTGTGCTGCGCTCCCGCAGCCATGCTTTCGTGATCATCACGATCGCAGTCCTGTGGTCCGTGCAGTTGCTCGCACAGGTTGCAAAACCCATTACAGGTGGCGCTGACGGAATCGTCGTTCCACCACCAGCATGGGCAAAGGAACTTGGAAATATTCCTTACTACTACATGTTTTTTGCCGTGCTCTTACTGACCATTCTGTTGGCCTGGTTCGTTATGAACTCTCGCCTCGGTGCTGGTTTGGTTGCTATTCGTAATGATGAAGGTAAAGCGGCTTCGATCGGTATCAACACAACGCTCTACAAAATCACCGCGTATGCGTTGAGTGCTATCCCTTTCGGAGTGGCTGGCGCACTTTATGGCCAATACCTGTCATTTGTTAACCCAATTGGAGCCTTCGGCATTCTCACGAGCGTCATCTTGGTACTTGCCGCACTGGTTGGTGGTCGAGGAACTCTATGGGGTCCTGTCATCGGTGGGTTCATCATCGCTCTTGCCAATGAATTTGCCACAGTAAGTGCTGGTGGCGTCAGCGCCCGTGTTTTGATCATGGGAATTGTTTTGATCCTGGTTGTCATGTTCTTGCCTGCAGGTTTGTTGCCCACAATCTCGGCAGCTATCAAGCGCCGCAGAGAAAAAGGCGACACGGTTAAGTTCATTGATCAAACAGCGATTGCGAACTCTCGTACCGAGGTGGATACCTCGGCCATTTCGACTCGCATGAGCACGACATCAAAGGTAGAGAATATTCTCGAAGTCCGAGATGTTGTGAAAACATTTGGTGGCGTGCGCGCAGTGGATGGAGTTTCACTCACAGTTGAGCGAGGCACGATCACGGGACTTATTGGGCCTAATGGCTCAGGCAAAACAACGTTGTTCAACTGCATGACGGGAACGTTTACGCCAACGAGTGGCACAGTGTTGCTCGATGGGGAGAACATCACCAAAGATCGAGTGTGGACACGTGCGCATGAAGGTCTTGGGCGAACATTCCAAATTACTCGATTGTTCAAGTCAATGACCGTGTTGGACAACCTCGTTGCTCCTCTGGAGAAAACTTCAGCTAAGCAAATGGTTGCCGGTCGATATTCGGGTGAGGAAGTGGACCGCGCTCGCGAGATCCTCGACTTCATGGGTCTGTCGCAATTTGAAAAACAGAATGCGGCTGCACTGAGCTTTGGTCAGCAGAAACTTGTTGAACTCGCACAGGTGCTCATGTTGCGACCAAGCATCATTTTGCTCGATGAGCCCGCAAGCGGTATCAACCCGACGTTGATTGAGAAGCTGGCCAATGTCATCAGGCGACTCAATGAAGCTGGAACAACAGTTCTCATTGTTGAACACAACATCCCGCTGGTGTTGAGTCTTTGCAGCAAAGTCCATGTCCTCGCTGCAGGCCAGGTTCTCACTTCCGGAACCCCTGAAGAAATTCGGAACGACCCCCTTGTTATTGAGGCATACCTCGGTCCTGATCACCTGTTGGAGGCTCCCAGTGTCTGAGTCAACTGTTCTCACAATGGACAAAGTCGAAGCCGGATACGGCGGCGGCTTGGTGCTCCAAGGTTTATCGCTCGAATTGACCAAGGGAACCATTACCTGCATTGTTGGTCCCAATGGTGCAGGCAAGAGCACTGTCCTTCGAGTCATCAGTGGTTTGCTCAAGCCATCAAGTGGCACGGTGACCTTGGGCTCTGAGGCCATTGGTGGCAAGGCTCCCGCAGATATTTTGCGCATGGGTGTTGCGCAGGTTCCTCAGAGTGGTGCACTTTTCCCTGACATGAGCGTTCACGAGAACGTCTTGTTGGGTGGCTATCCAATTCGTAGAGAACGTGCGCTCCTGAAATCGCGCATCGCGATGGTTGAAGAAATGATGCCAATTGTTAAAGAGCGTGCCCATGACAAAGCAGGAAACCTGTCTGGTGGGCAACGACGCATGGTGGAAATTAGTCGAGCTTTGATTCTTGATCCTTCTCTCGTATTGATGGACGAGCCATCCTTGGGCCTGGACCCAAAGTCAGTGGCCAAAGTCGCTGCAGTAATTCGCAATATGGCCAGCGAGGGTCGCACGGTTTTGCTCGTTGAGCAGAATGTTCGGCTCGGCATGAACCTCGCGACCCATGGTGTCGTCATGGAACAAGGAACTGTGCGACTAACAGGAGACTCTGCAGGTATCGCTGACAATCCTGAGGTTGCATCCATGTATCTGGGCAAGGCGATCGGGAAGTAACAATGAACCGGCCTAACTCAACGATGTTAAACGGTGATAAGTCCAGTCGGCAAGGTGTGCATGTCAGCTATGCCGGTACTAGTAACAACGACGAGTTCACCAGTTTGCACGCCGGCCGAGTGGTCAATAAGCGTCACATTGGGTTGAATGACCAGCGCCATGCCCGCACTCAAATCCATGTTGGGGGAGTGGCGCGGTGTTCTCGAGCTGGACGTTCCAACGGGCTCAAGGTAACCCATGCCAAAGCCATGGAACAGGTCATCCGTCGTTGTAAATCCGCTGTTTTCAATCGTCTGGGAAATCAAAATGAGCTCTTGAGTATTTACTCCAGGCGCAATGGCGGACTTGATGTCTGCTTTGACCAGTTCGGCAACAGCAATGAGAGATGGATAGGGATCAATGGGTTCTCCCAGCGAAACAGTTCTCAAGATTTGACCCGGGTACTCGGGTGCGATTGCGGCACTGAGTTCAAAAGTAACAACAGAACCCTTGCTCAAAACTCGGCCCTCAGGGAATTGGCTGGGAACATCGCGGTCCGGGTTATGCATATCGGTGACGCAGATGTAGCAGATGTAGTCACGCCCGCCAGCTCGTGTGTAAGCGTCCTTGGCCGCAGCCAACAGGTCCCAGTCTCTGGTTCCGGGCACGCAGGCATCAATCAAGGCTTGCGCGGCAATGTCGCTGACCGAGCCTCCAAGTTGCAAAGCAGCGATCTCCTCATTGGACTTGATCATTCGAAGGCCTGCATGTTCCTTGTCCATCGGAATGAGAGCAATTCCGTTGGTATCAGCGTGTTTCCTCACTCGAGGGTCAACAGGTCCAAGTGTGGCGACGCGGGAACTCCTACCCGAGAAAAGATCTTGAATCCAGTCACCGTGCAACTCATGGATTGCACAATCACGCAAAATTCTCCGGGCGTAGGGCACGTGATTGGGAAACTGAATCCACAGATGAGTGTCATTACGATCGATGGCACACACGGCTGCGCGTGTGACAGACCATCCGGTCAAGTATGTGACGGCGACTCCACTTCGGTTTTCTCCGAAGGCGATGACACTGTCACACCCAAGCTCGGCTGCCAGTGCCAAAGTTTGAATCTTTCGATTGGAATATTCGGTGTCGGAAAATTCAAAGGTCAGCATGGCTTAAGTATCCAGATGGAAAGGCAGCTCTGCGCATGAATTCGTCAACAAGTGATCAACGCGACACTTTGGTCCAAGAAGCCACGGCTCATTGGGCTCCGCGGTTCACCACCAATGGTGTTGCCGTCTCCGACTTCAATTCCATTACTGCAGCAGTAATGAATTGGAGTGATTGGGCGGATGCTTGGGCCGAGGCCGGAGCTAAACAGGAAGCACTTGGACGCGAAGCTTTGGCAGAAGGAAGACTTCGCTCCGCTGGCAATCACCTTTCGACTGCAGCGGTTTATTACCACTTTGGAAAATTCGTATTTGTCGATTACCCGGATAAAATGCGCGAAGTACACGCGCGCGCGGTGGACTCACTCAATGAGGCTTTGCCTTATCTCTCCCCCGCAGGGGAGCGCGTGCTGATCCCTTTTGAAGGGACATCGCTACCCGCAATCTTGAGAAAACCGCAGGGAGTTGATCAACCACCAATCGTCATAATGATCAGTGGGCTTGATTCGACCAAAGAAGAATTGCGCAGCACCGAACAACTTTTCTTGGAGCGCGGAATGGCAACACTTGCAGTCGATGGTCCAGGCCAAGGTGAAAGTGAGTATGAACTCCCCATCCGCGGAGATTGGGAAGTCGTGGGAACCGCCATCGTTGACTGGATCGAGTCCCGTGACGACATTGATGCAGACCGAATTGGTGTATGGGGGGTCTCTCTCGGTGGCTACTATGCACCGCGCATGGTGAGCGGCGAGCATCGAATCAAAGCATGCGCCGCACTCGCTGGTCCATACGACTGGCAAGAAGTGTGGGATCAGCTGCCGGAATTGACTCGCCGTACTTTTACCGCGCGATCGCACTTGAGCACTCAAGAGGAAGCGCGGGTTTACGCAAAGAACTTGTCACTTGAAGGGCGCACCCAAGACATTGAATGCCCCCTTCTCATTATTTTCGGTGCCAAGGATCGTCTTATTCCCAAGGAAGGGGCCGAGCGATTAGCACAGGAAACAGGGGCAACGCTGCTGATGCTGCCTGATGGAAATCACGGATGCATGAATGTTGCCGCAAAGCACCGCAATAAGACAGCTGATTGGCTTGCTACACATCTCCACGCAACTAACTAATAAATACGCACAAGCAAGATAACTCACACGGATGAATTACGAAGGGGTATGAAAATGGCTACGCAAGAAAATCCGACAGTTGGCTGGATCGGTCTAGGAAACATGGGGGCACCGCTGGCTACTCGCTTGGTTGATGAGGGCTACTCAACCGCGGTCTGGAATCGCACAGCTTCAAAAGCTGATCCCCTTGCTGCCAAAGGTGCGACTGTCGTCGGAGCAATACGCGAACTGGGATCCCAGACAGTTGTGTTCAGCATGGTGAGCACATCAGCTGACCTAGAGCAAGTGATGCTTGATCCTGAACTTGGATTGTTAACGGGTGATACCTTGCCGGAGATCGTGGTGGATTGTTCGACGGTCAGTGTAGAGACCAGCAAAAAGGTCCGTGAGTTTGCTGAAAGTAAGGGAGTGCGCTTCTTTGCTGCTCCAGTGAGCGGTAATGGCAAAGTTGTAGCTGCAGGAAAACTAAGTGTGGTGTGCAGTGGCGACGAAGAAACCTTTGGCATCGTTCGACCCTTGATTGAATCATTTGGTCGTTCAGTCACCTACGTTGGTGACGGTGAGGCGGCTCGCCTAGTGAAGATTTACCACAATCTCCTGCTGGGTATTTACACGCAGGCTCTTGCGGAGATCCTCGTTCTGGGTGAAAAAAGTGGTGTTAAGCGGGAAGCCGTTATGGAGTTCATTAATAACAGCGTGATGGGCTCGATCTTCAGTCAATACAAAACGCCCGCCCTGGTCAATCTTGACTTCCACCCCACCTTCACTCCTGTACTGCTCCGCAAGGATTTTGATCTGGGATTGACCGAGGCACGCAAGCATGAAGTTCCAATGCCCATAACCAATCTGACCCGTGACATTGTGGAAAGTTCAATTGGTCATGGCTTTGCCAAAGACGATTTCGCGACCATGTTGCTCATTGCAGCGGCGAATGCAGGAGTCGAACTAAAGAGTGAACAGGCTGATGTCACCGATGGTTTGGATCTCTAATGAGTGTGGTCGAGCCAACAGGTGAATTCATCCGTCGACGACAGGTGAGCGCGACCACCACTAATTCCACGATGCGGACGGTGCTCGATTACGCGGAATCAGGTGTTCAGGTCACCGATGAGCCAGTTGCCGCGGGTGGAGGGGGTTCTGGCCCCACACCACTTCAATCAGTTCTTGGAGCCCTGTGTGGGTGCGAGGCAGTCACATTTCGCCGTACGGCAACAGAGTACGAATTCGAGTACGACCGCATCGAGTTCGAAGGTGCGGCCACGATCGACATCCGTGGGCGCAGTGGTGATCGCGCAGTTCGACCGCACTTCCAAACGGTCAAGTTACAAGCGCGGGTTTTCACTGCTCAGTCGCAGGAGGAATTAAATGAACTCGTCGAAGAGGTCGAGGCGCGCTGCCCCGTCATGAATCTTATGAAGGATGCGGGTGTAAAGCTCGACGTGCGATGGGAAGTATTTCCTGAACACTGAGGCATGGGTTCACAGCCGCGTTGAAATTTCAAGTTGACAGAAGCCTCATCGCATGTAGGTTACGTGGATCGCTGAATAGTTGGTAGCTCGTGATAGCAAACGATTTTGTTTGAATATGACGAATTGAGGGCACGATGCAGGTTCGACAGTACCTGATTAGGCGGCTAGCTTTGTTGCCGCTGATCATGCTCGGTGTGAGCATCATCGTGTTCACCTTGACTCGATTTACCGGATCTCCCGTTGGCATTTACGCGACACCAGACATGACGCCCGATGAGCTGGCTGCACTAGAAGAGCGCTATCGACTTGATGAGCCAATACCGGTTCAGTACGCCTATTGGCTTTGGGGCCTTTTGAGGGGGGACCTCGGTTGGTCAGGTGTCTCTGTGGCTCCCGTCACCGACGTCATCGGTCTCAAGCTCGCGGCAACTTTGGAGCTAGCCTTGTTTGCGGCCCTGGTGGCCATCGTCGGCGGGATTGCATTGGGCACCATCGCGGGAGTGCGTCGCAACAAGGCGCCGGATCATGCTGCGCGCTTCTTCTCCATTTTGGGTGCAAGTACCCCGACCTTCTGGTTCGGACTGCTCTTGCTTATTCCGTTCTACCTGTGGCTTGATTGGTTCCCCATTGGTAGGTCGACACCAGAAATCTTTGACACCATTGCGCACCCCACGGGGCTCTATACCGTCGACTCAGTGGTGAGCCTGAATCCCACGGCGATGTGGGATTCCATCCGACACATAATTCTTCCGGCGGTGGTACTCGGGTTTGGAGCAATGGCGATCATCGTTCGCATGATGCGGTCGTCAATGGTGGAGACAATGTCCGAGGAATATGTCGATGCTGCACGCGCCAAAGGTTTACCCGAGAAGCTGGTCATCAAGCGACATGCGCGCCGCAATGCTCTGGTTCCCACAGCCACCGTAATTGGTTTGAGTTTTGGTTTTCTCCTTCAAGGAGCTGTGGCTGTGGAGTTGATCTTTCGATGGCCGGGCCTGGGTCAATGGGTAACGAGTGCAATCCTGTCGGGGGATCAAGCAACGATTATGGCCTATGTCCTGATTACCAGCTTGATCTTCATGCTCATCAATCTCACAGTTGACATTGCCTATGCTTATCTTGACCGACGGGTGGTGCTCGGTTCATGACAATGACATCAGAGAACGTGACTATTTCATCAGAATCCCAGCATCCCAGGAAGTTGCGTAGCCGCGCATCATCTGTTCGCTGGGCTCGTCGCCGCGAAGTCATGCGTGAAGTCCTGCGCAACCCGTTGACGGTGATCGGTGTTGTGATCATTACCCTTTTCCTCCTCATGGCGGCGATGGCTCCGCTCTTGACAGAGGCCAATCAGCCGGATCCCTATCAAAGCCCTCGAGACTGGGCAAACATTGACGCGGCGCCAGGGGTTGAGGGTCACGTGTTGGGCACAGATTCGACAGGCGGAGACGTCCTGTACGGGATCATCTGGGGGTCTCGACTCTCGCTGCAACTGTCCTTGACCGTGGTGATCTCCACCCTGATCATCGGAACGTTTGTCGGAAGTGTTGCCGCAATGCGAGGTGGCCGCATTGACAACTTCCTTATGCGGGTAGTGGATGTATTCCTAGCAATTCCTGAACTTATCTTCGCTCTTGCGATCGCAGCAATCTTGGGACCATCATTTCGCAACATCATTTTGGCCCTCGCTGTTGTGTTCTGGGTCAAATACGCTCGAATTATCAGAGGCGAAATCATTCGGGTAAAGCAAACCGATTACGTGGCTGCGGCGCGGGTCGTTGGGGATTCGACGTGGAATGTTTATCGTAAAGATGTCCTCCCCAATGCAGTGACGCCGCTTGTCGTCCAAGCCACTTTGGACATGGGCAATGTGGTGCTCATTGGAGCCGCTTTGAGTTACATCGGCTTGGCTCAAGCCGGACTCACTGAATGGGGCGCAATGGTTAGCGCTGGGCAATCCGGAATTCTTGCGGGTCAATGGTGGGTGTCCACATTTGCTGGCGTAGCCATTTTGCTGTGGGCACTTGCATTTAATCTCGTTGGTGACGGATTGCGCGATGCCCTAGATCCCAAGACCGAAGGGCGGTGAGCAATGTGAGTGCGAGCGATGTGAATAACAGCGAAGACTGGTTGCTGCGCGTGGATGACCTGAGTGTGCATTTCCACACTCCTCGGGGGGTGGTTCAAGCTGTCGATCACGTTTCATTTGAGGTGAGGCCCGGTGAAACTCTCGCCCTTGTTGGTGAAACAGGCTGCGGAAAGAGTGTGACCGCTCGGTCGATCATGAAACTAGTTCCAGAACCACCAGGGGATTACGCCTCGGGAAAAGTCATGTTGCGCAACCCTGCCACGGGCGCAGTTATTGACATGCTCGCTGCTCCGATGGATCAAGTTCGCGCAACGCGTGGGGATCGTATTGCCATGATTTTTCAGGATCCAGGAAAGGCATTGAATCCATCTTTGACTATCGGCCGTCAATTGGCTGAAGTCTTTGGTGAACATCGTGCTCAGATGTTGCTTACCAACGCAGGGATCGATCCTGCCAAGGCGCCGTTGGGATCCAAGTCGGTGGCGAGCCAAAGAGCAGGAGTGATTCGACGTTCGTTTTTCAATCTGACTCACCGAGGACAGTCGCGCGCACTGCAAGCAGCAGTTGATGCCTCTGTAATCGATGCCCTCTCCGATACCGGAATTCCAAATCCCCGAAAAGTGATGTCGAGTTACCCACATGAGCTTTCAGGTGGAATGAAGCAGCGCGTGATGATTGCACAGGCTTTAGCGTGTGATCCCGATCTTCTCATCGCTGACGAACCCACGACCGCTCTCGATGTCACCATTCAGGCACGGATCTTGGATTTGATCAACGATATGCAGCAACGGCGTGGAACGGCAATCCTGTACATCACACACGACCTGTCACTGGTTCGACAATTTGCAGACCGTTTGGCTGTGATGTACGCGGGACGTTTGGTGGAGAGCGGTCCTGCACTTGAAGTGCTCAGATCCCCCCAGCATCCTTACACCCAAGGGCTGCTTGCGGCGATCCCTCGTGCCGGTACGCCGCGCGGTCAATTGGCGGCCATCGCTGGTTCCGTACCTCAGCTCATTGACCCGCCACCGCAGTGTCACTTCAGCTCACGATGTTCGTTCAGTGCGCAAGCCTGCACAAATCATGTGCCGGGACTCATTCCCCTGCCCGTTGCTCGTGAAGTCGCCTGCCTTCGATTCACGGATGCTGTAAGTTTGGGCGTTAATCAAGAGCAAATGCCCAGTCACGTGGACCTCATTGAAGTCGAATCAGCGGAGGCGGTGTCCTCATGAGTATTACTGAACAGCAACTAGGTAATGGTCAGCCCGCCACCACATCCAAGAGTGACGTGATGACTTTGCGCGATGTAACGGTGCACTATCCCGTAAAAGAAGGTGTACTCCAGCGAGTGACAGGAGCCGTTAGGGCCGTAGATGGTGTCGATCTATCCATTCCTCGCGGTCAGACGTTAGGGCTGGTGGGTGAATCTGGGTGCGGCAAGACCACCCTTGGCCGAGTGATTGCCGGACTCGTTCCAGCAACGGGTGGAGATATTTGGTTTGACCTCGATGAAACAGCAAAAGCCCAAATGGAACGTCTGCGTTCGGTTCCCGAGAAGTCCATGTCGGCAGAGGATAAGACAATCTGGTCACACTTGGAGGCAAACCACCGCCTCGGTTCCATGACACGAGAGCGGCAGCGCGTATACCGTCGAAACTGTCAGTTCGTTTTCCAAGATGCTTTCGCCTCTCTAAACCCACGGCAGCTTGTGCGAGACATTGTTGGGCGTCCACTGCGCGTGTATCACGAAGCGTCCGGTGAAGATTTAGACCTCAAGGTGATAAACCTGTTGGAGCGGGTAGGTCTCGGACCTCAGCATCTACTTCGCTACCCGCATCAATTCTCCGGCGGGCAACGACAGCGCATATCTATTGCACGCGCGCTCGCTTTAAATCCCGAGTTTGTGGTACTCGATGAGCCAACAAGTGCACTCGACGTATCTGTGCAGGCGCAAATATTGAATTTGCTTGTTGAATTACAGGAGGACCTTGGACTCACCTACCTGTTCATCACACACGATCTCGGTGTTGTGCAACACATGTCGGACTATCTGGCAGTGATGTACCTGGGGCGAATCGCTGAAATAGGACCAACCGCAGAGGTGTTCCATGACCCACTGCATCCGTACACGAAAGTTCTGCGTGACTCAAATCCCTCGCTGGAAGGTGATGAACTCGATCACTCGGCGCACCTGCGCTTAACGGGAACGGTGCCCAATCCAATTGACCCACCTCAAGGGTGTCGATTGCATCCCCGGTGCCCAGTTTCTACGTCGGAGTGCGGCTGGCAGGTCGATGACATGTTCCTGAGTCTTGAGACGAGCACGCCGGCATCCTTTGAGGCAATTTCACGCGTTGAACGATCCAGTCCCTTCGCTGCACAATTGGTTATGGACGATGACGTTGCTGCGCTAGAACTCTTTACAGAGATCCAAAACTCTCGGTCACCCTTCGGTGGTGCCGTGGAAAACATCGAGTTGGACGGGGCGAACGTCTCCATCCGACTGCGGGAGGTGGAGGAGATCCCTCTCATCCCGGTTGCACCAGGTCGGATGAGTTCCTGTCTGCTGGCAGGTCGCCCGGATGGTATCAGGCCTCCAGCCGAATCCCGTTAGTCATGAGTTCGAGGAAGAAAGGTACGTCCATGTCGATGTCAAATTCGAGGTCGGTAAAAAGTTCAAGGAAGGAAGGTACGTCCATGTCAGTATCTCTCAACGGTGTTCAACACCGGTCGCGCAGTCGAGGAAGGTCCGCATTTGCGGCCGTCGTAGGCGCAGCGGCACTGGCACTGGTACTCAGTGCGTGCGGTGGTTCCGAAGGAAGTGGTGATGCGACTGATGCGGGTGCCTCCGATTCCTCAGGTGGCGCGGTTGAAGTTATTAACGCTAATGTCATCGTGCATCATCAAAATGGTGAACCAAACAGTCTTGACCCCGCTCGCGCCGAACAGGGCGAAAAAGGTGAAGCTTTTATTGACAATATTTATGAGCGACTTCTCGATGTCGGTCCGGATAGCCCCGATCTGATCCCTTCCCTCGCAACGGAGGTTCCTACCCAAGAGAATGGTCTCGTGAGTGCAGACCGACTCACTTACACTTTCCCCATTCGCCAGGATGTGACCTTCCATGACGGCACTCCGTTCACCGCCAACGACGTCGTCTACTCGTGGGAACGCGTCATGACGATGAATCTGCCGGAAGGCCAAGCCGCGGCTCTGGTGGACTCGGTAGCCTCGATGCGGGCTGTGGACGATTTCACCTTCGAGGTCACCCTCAATGAGCCTGACGCGTCATTCCTCTACTCCGTTGTTCTCAACCCGGTGGCGTCAATCGTCAGCCCAACCGCGGTTGAGGCGAACGGCGGCATTGTCGCGGACACTCCGAGTGAGTGGATGGATACCAACATGGTGGGCACAGGACCCTACGTATTTGATAGCTGGAAACGTGGGGAGTCACTGTTGATGACCGTCAACCCGAATTACTGGGGCACCAAGGCAAATGCTGATGTGCGCTGGGACATCACTCCAGAAGAGAGCTCTCGCGTGCTTGCTCTGCAGGCGGGGGATGCCGACATCATTGACATCTCGCCATCAAACGTGAGCGATGTTGAAGGGGTTGAAGGCGTAACTATCTATGAAAACGGACTCTTGTTGGAACCCATTCACCTGGGATTCAACATGCGCTCGGATTCACTTCCATCAGGAGACACCATCCCGAGTGATTTCTTCGCAGATAAGAAGATCCGTCAAGCATTTAGCTATGCATTCGATTACGACACGTATATCAACTCGTTCCTCGATGGCTATGGTGCTCGTTACACCTCATACATCCCACAAGGTGTATTCGGTTATGACGAGACTGCTCCTGTATACAACTACGATCCCGCAAAGGCTGCAGAGTTGCTCCAGCAAACTGAGTACTGGGACAAGGGATTCACGGTCTCAATTCTTGTGCAGGCAGGGGAGCCCGAGTTTGAAGGCGTTGCGCTCTTGATGAAGGACGGTATTGAGAAACTGAATCCGAATTTCCGAGTCAACGTGGTTAACCAGGCCGAGACCCAGTTCGATGAGAACTTGGGAGCAGACCCCGTTCCCTATGCACTCTGGGTGAAGAACGCTGATCCCGGCGCGGACCCACACCAGTTCTTTGACCCCCTGCAGCATCCTGATGGGGACTGGGGTTCCAAGCACGGTATGCGGGACGCTTATGAAGATCCCGATCGAATCGCTGAACTGATTGACTCGGGTAAGGCGACTATCAACCCTGAAGAGCGCAAGGCGATCTACGCGGAGTTGCAAAGACTCCTCCAGGAGGATCCCATGTGGGTGTACGCGGCACAGGAAGGCTTGGCCTACCCCTACCGTTCGTGGCTCAATGGGTTCGTGGTGAATCCGCTGTGGCGCGGACCGCACTACGAGTACTACTCCAAGGGCTAGACCGCAAGAACAATCAAGAAGGGGCGAGACCTGCGCGTCTCGCCCCTTCACCATTTGAGCGACAACTTAACAATCCAATCTCCCAATCTAACGTCCTAATCCTCGGTGGCGCTGTCACTCGATT